>JAZNAM010000040.1:0-40230 GCA_045586515.1 Eubacteriales bacterium | reverse complement strand
GACAGGAAACGACCAGCACCGAAATGGCGCGGCTGAGGGCAAACCCAAAGGAATGACCCAGCAAAAGCCACACGATCAACGCAAGCAGCGCAATGCCCATGACCACAGGCACAAACACACCGGACACTTTGTCCGCCGCCTTGGCGATGGGGGCTTTGTGTATGGGTATACTTATTCGCAAACAACATCAATCTCGGTAATGCCATAGGCGGCAAGGAGAGGGAGTGCTTCGCGCGCAACGTATTCGCCGCTTGCCACAATCGGTACGGCGGGGGGACAGGAAACGGTGGGCGCCGCACAGATGCGACCAACCGCATTTTGCGCGAGGATGCGCTCGCTCTCGCGGAGCAGTGCCTCGCGAATCGAGCAGGCGCGTTTGGAGATAAGCGCCGTTACGGGGTGAGATATTTCGATAGGATCGCGCAAAGGAAGGTCGGTCAGAACCTGCTTTGCAAGTGCAAAATCCGCCCTCGCATTATGGGGGGTGCACATAAGCACAGCGAGCTCATCATCGGCAAATTCCACCTCGGCGCCTGCGCGGCGGAGCGCTTGGGCAAGGGCTTTGCCCGTGTAGCCGCGCGCCAGACCCGAAACGGTGAGCTTGAGGGGCTCGTTGCCCATAACGGTGTAGCCCGCGTCTTGCAGAGAGGTGCGCAGATCCTCCACTTGCCTTGCGGCGTCTTTCACGCGATCCGCATAGCCGTTTGCGAGCGTGCGGTTGCAAAGATCGAGAGATTGCAAAATCAGGTAAGAGGGACTGGAGGAGCCGAACATGGCAAGCGCCCGTCTTGCGTTTTTGGCAAATTGCGCGGGTGCGTCCTTCGACACGTGTAGGTAGGCGCCGCCTGTGAGGACGGGGAGCGTTTTGTGTGCGGAGTCGGCGCAAAGATCGGCGCCCAACGCCATTGGGTGGCAAACGGGGCGTGTAAATGCGAGATACGCGCCGTGCGCGTTGTCCACGAGCAATGGCAAGTTGTGGGCGTGACACACGCGCGCGAGCTCTGCGACGTCCAGTACGTTGCCCAAATAATCGGGTGAGGTTACAAAAACGGCGGCATAGGTGTTTTTCGCACCGTTTAGCGCTGTTTCGAGCGCGTGGGGGGTGACGTCGCAACCGCACAAGTGTGCCTGCGCGTCGCCATAGAGCCAGTCAACGTCGATGTCGAGCAATCCGCAGCCGTACAGAAACGCTTTGTGCGCGTTGCGTGTGGCGAGTATACGCGGAGCCGGCTTGCCCGTACACGCAAGGGCGAGCATTGCCTTGATGGCGTGCGTGGAGCCTTCGGTAGAGTAAAAGGTGTGCGCGGCACCAAATAGGGCGGCAGCGTTTTGCTCGCTTTCGGCAATGATGCCGTCGGCGGCGTACAAATCGTCCGCGCCCGCAATTTCGGTGAGGTCAAGCGCTTCACAACCGAGCGCCGCTTCGCCTTTGTGCCCGGGCATATGGAAGCGGGCGGCGGCGGTTGCGGCGTAGTGTGCTGCGAAATCAGCAATCGGTGTTTTCATATTCTTCTGCCTCGGCGACCTTCATCATGACGGCACATTCGATGCGCTTTTTGAACAACTTACAACCGTATTCGTACACGCCCGAGATCTTGCCTGTGGCGTGGTAGGAGTTGGCGGCACAGCCACCCGAGCAGTAAAGCTTTGCCCAGCAGTCGCGGCAGTCGGGGCGTGCGTAGGCATTGCAGGCGCGAAATTCATCCTGCACGCTTTTGTTGGTGACGCCGTCCCATACGTTGCCAAGCGAGTATTTGGGATCGCCCACGAACTGGTGGCAGGGGAAAAGCTCACCCCAGGGGGTGACTGCCATATATTCCGTGCCGGATCCGCAACCCACGATGCGCTTGTAGATACAGGGACCGTTTTTCAGGTCGATCATGTAGTGATAGAAGGTGAAGGGGCGCCCCTCGCGCTTGCGGCGAAGCATTTCCTTGGCGAGGATCTCATACTGCTCAAAGAGCACGGGGAGATCGGCGTCGGTGAGGGCATAAGGATCGCCGGGCGGGCAGACAACGGGCTCCAT
Source organism: Eubacteriales bacterium (assembly GCA_045586515.1). GTDB lineage: Bacteria > Bacillota > Clostridia > Oscillospirales > CAG-272 > Firm-07. Next base: position 38,204 of record JAZNAM010000040.1, on the reverse strand, counting down.
GGAAAGTTCGGTGAAGCCAAGATCTGCCATATGCAGAAGGTCGTTTGTGAAATCGGTGTTGTTGTGGGTAAACGTGCCGCGCACGTAGTAGTTCTTCCCGTCGCGCTTTTCGACAAGACGTTGGAACTTAGGCACGATTACATCATAGCTGCCTCTGCCAGCGAAGTCGCGACGGAAGTGGTCGTTGACCTCTTTTCTGCCGTCCAAACTCAGCACCACGTTGCTCATCTCGCGGTTGAGGTAGTCCATCACGTCCTCGTCGAGAAGCATACCGTTGGTGGTGAAGGTGAAGCGGAAATTTTTGCCGTGTTCCTTCTCCACGCTGCGCGCGTAGGTGACGAGCTGTTTTACCACGTCGATGTTCATCATCGGCTCGCCGCCAAAGAAATCAACCTCCAGGTTGCGGCGCGTGCCCGAGTTTGCGATCAGGAAATCCAGCGCTTGCTTGCCTACTTCAAAGGACATGAGCGCGCGGTCACCGTGATATTTTCCCTGGCTTGCAAAGCAGTAGGAACAGTTTAAGTTGCAGGTGTGTGCCACGTGCAGACAGAGTGCCTTGATGACCTTGGAGTTGTTTTTGTAGTCGATGGCGAGGTTCTCAAACGTGTCGGCAGAGTAGAGCTTGCCTGCTTCTACCAGTGTGCGCACGTCCTCGATGCACGCAAGGAGCTCTTCGCGCGTGACGTCTGGCTTATCCGCGTGGCGTTCGAGCAGTTCGGCAACGATCTGGTCTACCGTGTGGTCGGGGTAAAGGGCGATGACGTCATAGGCGACCTCGTCTACCGTATGAACGGAGCCCGAGCAGGTGTCCAACACGATATTGTAGCCGTTTAATTTATACTGATGTACCATAATATCCTCACAAGAATGATAAAAAGCCGCCTTTGTGAAAAGACGGCGTTTTTATCGAATTATCGAAATTATTTGTTGTTCTCGCAATTCTGGTTGATCACGCCGCAAGAGGTCTTGCAAGCGGACTGGCAGGAGGTCTGGCACTCGCCGCAACCGCCCGTTGCTACGGTCTTCTGAATATCTTTGGTTTCAATGGTCTTGATTCTGCTCATTGGTAGAACCCTCCTTGTAAAATTTCTGGTATTATTGTAGCACAACGCGCGTGCGTTGTCAACAAAAATCAAAAAAGATTTTATTTCGCTGGTTTTATCGAACCGAGCCTTTTCCGCGCACGGCGTATTTGACGGTGGTGAGCGCTTCCAACCCCATCGGTCCTCTTGCGTGGAGCTTTTGGGTGGAGATGCCGATTTCTGCGCCGAAGCCGAACACCTCTCCGTCGGTGAAGCGTGTGGAGGCGTTGTGATATACGGCGGCGGCGTCTACAAGCGCCACGAAACGTGCGGCGATATCCTCGTTTTGCGTTACGATTGCCTCGCTGTGGCGTGTGCCGAAACGCGCAATGTGCGCGCACGCGTCGTCGAGCGAGGAAACGACCTTTACGGACATAACGTAGTCGTTATATTCGGTGGCGTAGTCCTCGTCGGTGGCGAGGGTAGCACCCGGCAGGTAGGGAAGGGAGGTGGCGCAAGCTCGGAAGGAAACGTTCCATTCTCTCGTGGCGCGGTAGAAGGCGGGGAGGAAATCCGCGGCGACCCGCTCGTGCACGAGCAGACACTCCGCTGCGTTGCACACGGAGGGGCGCTGGCACTTGGCGTTGACTGCGATGGAGAGTGCCATATCAAGGTCGGCGTGCTCGTCCACGTATACGTGGCAGTTGCCCGCACCCGTTTCGATAACGGGGATGCGCGCATTGTCCACGCAGTTGCGGATGAGCCCCTTGCCACCGCGAGGGATCAGCACGTCCACAAGGCCGCGCATCTGCATGAGTGCGTTGGCGCTTTCGCGGTCGGTAATCTCGACAAGTCCCACCACGTTGGGGGAGATGTTGCAGGAAACAAGCGCGGAACGGATCGCACCGACAATGGCGCGATTGGTATGAATGGCCTCCTTGCCGCCACGCAGGATCACGGCGTTGCCCGATTTGATACAGAGCGCCGCGGCGTCTGCGGTGACGTTGGGGCGTGCTTCGTAGATGATGGCGACTACGCCCAGCGGCACGCTCATGCGTCGGATAGAGAGGTCGGCGGGGCGTTCCCACGCGCTCTCACGATCGAGGGGATCGGGGAGCTCGGTCAGCGTTTTTACTGCCGCCGCGATTGCGTCAAGTCTTGCCTCTGTGAGGGTCAGGCGATCAAGCATGACGCGCGGCACACCGTTTTGTTCGGCAGCGTCGAGATCTTCGCGGTTGGCAGCGAGGATACGGTCCTTTGCCCCGAGAAGCCCGTGCGACATGGCAAGCAGCGCGTCGTTGCGCTCCTTGCCCGTTTTGAGCGCCAACGTGGGCGCACCGTCGCGCGCCGCCTCGCATAGTGTGCGCACGGCGGCGTGAATTTGTTCGTTGTTCATTTTCTTGTTCCTTTCAAGCGTTAATCGCGTGCGAAAATATGCTCGATCTCGGCAATGTACATGCGGTGGAAATCGCCCGCGCGATAGTTGGAAAGGAGCGTTTCGTCAAGGAATGCTTCCTTTTCCAAATCAGCCGCATAGCACTTGCGGCAGAAGAGCACAAGACGCGATTCACCCACAAACGGTATGGAATTTTCGCGATTTTCGGTTAGTCCTGCGGCCGCCAGTTTGTCACCATCCCTGCCGCTTTTGACGCCGCAAATGCGCAGAGCATCGCGGTGCTCCTCGCCGAGGAAGCAAAGAGAGAATCGCTCCTCTCTTTGGAGCAAGGTGTAGGTGTGACGTTGGGGGCGGACGAACAGAAACGCCACGGGCTTATTCCAAAGAATACCCACGCCGCCCCAACTGGCGGTCATGGCGTTGGTGGTGTCGCCGTCCCGTACGGTGATGAGCGTCCAGTCGCGGTCGAACAGCCGGCAGACGTTTTCGAGTTCGGTGGCGCAAATTTCGTGATAGCCTTTCATCATTGCACTCCTTTTCGTGATAGGGGTAGTATAACACATTTATGCGACAGATGCAAGCGAAGTCGCAAAAAATGTGAGTGGGGCGGAAAGAAATGTAAATAAAATGTAAATGGAAAGGGGTGTAAATGGTAAACAATTATGAAAAAACGTGTGCGCACTATACAATAATATAAAAAAACACTTGACGAGCGCGGAGTTTTTTGTTAAAATATATTTGCTAATTCGGATGCGCCGTCGCGAGGGTGTGTCCGTCAAAAAACAAAAAAGGAGGCCGTTCTCACAGGTTTGTGAGGACAACGCAAACATGAAGACTTTTACCAGAGTGCTTGCACTGATCCTGGCCACGCTTTCTTTGCTTGGAGTCGTTGTTGCATGTGACCAAGGCGGCAAGGGCAACGAGGGCGGAAGCGGTAGCGAAGGCGAAATTTACGACATCAACGGACGTCTTATGGACGAACTGCCCGAACTGAACTACAAGGGCGAGGAAATCAACGTAATGTACTGGAACGACATGGAACACCTGGAGTTCGAGGTTGAGTCCGTTACGGGTAACAACGTATCCGATGCAATTTTCGACCGTAATAACCGCATTGAGGACCGCCTGAACGTTGACCTTGTGTGGAATGGCGTTCCCGGTAACGCCAATAATCGTGCCGACTTCGTTCGTATGGTGCAGTCCTACGCCGATGCAGGCACGGGCAATGCCGACATCATCGCAAGTTACTCCCGTACCGCGGGCACGCTTGCTGTGCAGGGTCTGCTCATCGACCTTGCAACGATTAAGGATTCCTACGTCGACCTTGAGAAGCCCTGGTGGCCCTCTCAGATGGTAGAGACCGTTTCGTTTGGTAACGCAAACGGCAACACCTACTATTTCCTGACGGGTGATATTTCCACCAACGTGCTTCACATGATGCACCTTATCTACGTCAACAAGGATCTGCTTAACCGTTTGGACGGCAACATCGAGGAGATTTACGACATGGTGTACGACGGCAAGTGGACGCTGGACGCGCTCATCGAGCTGACCTCCGGTGTTTACCAGGACGTCGACAACAACAACACCAAGTCCAAGGGTGACCGTTACGGCTTGGTTGGTCAGTCTTACGTTCTTGACGCATTCTACATTGGCTCTAACATGAAGTACATCGACTCCAACAAGGAGACGGGTAAGTCCCTGACTATTTCTAAGGACTTCGCTTCTGCTAAGACGGTTAAGCTTGTTCGCAAGCTTGGTCAGATGTTCAATGGCGACGACTGGATCAACACGAAGTTCTCCGGTGAGCCCGATGCCAAGTCCTACGAGAAGGGCGAACATACCACGACGTTTGCTGCTGGCCGCGCGCTGTTTATCCAAGAGCACGCAGAGATTGCAGAGGACAATCTTGCCGGCAAGGTTAGCTTCAAGTACGGCGTACTTCCTATGCCCAAGTACAATGAGCAGCAGGTGAACTACTACACCTCCGTTGGTAACCCCCACACCCTTTACTCTCTGTTTGTTGGTCTGAACAACCGCGGCGACATGGACGAAACCCTTCAGATGATGAGCGCAGTGCTGGAGTGCTGGGCTTCCGAGGGCTACCGTCTGACCACCCCCGAAATCTTCGAGGTGAACATGCAGCTCAAGTTCTCTGAGGGTCAGGACGAGACCAACATGTTCGAGTACGTTCGTATGGGCGTAACGATGGATATGGGTCGTATCCTTGGTTCCGAGCTTGACAACATGTGCGAGCGTGTTGGTCTGTGCATGAGCACCAACGCTTCTTGGTCCACCTTCTACGCTGCATACAAGACCTCTCTTGAAAGCAAGCTCAATGACGTTGTCACTGAGTTCGCATTCTACCAGGCAAACCGTACTCACTAATTAGTATACGAAAAACCCGCACTACGGTGCGGGTTTTTTTGTTGTCGCCTTGACAGAGAGATTCATTTGTGGTACACTATGAATGATGATATATATTATATACATAGGAGGGAAACTACTATGCTCCATACGCTTTTTAACGATACGCTTACCGTCAAGATCGACGATTTTGGTGCAGAGCTTGTCAGCACTGTTGGTAATGGCTGTGAGTACGTTTGGGAGGGTGACGAGAAGCACTGGGACGGACACGCCCCTATCCTGTTCCCCATTTGCGGACGTCTGTATGAGAAGAAATACACCTACCGAGGCAAGGAATATGAGATGGACCTGCACGGTTTTGCGCGCTCGACTCAGTTTGCGGTAAAGCGCAAGACCGATACGGAGCTTGTGCTCGAAATCGCTTCCGACGAGGCAAGTCGCGCAATCTATCCGTTTGCATTTATCTTTGAGGTGTCTTACGTTCTGGAAGGCAATACGCTTCGCTCTGACGTGGTGATCACCAACAAGGATGAAAAGGTGATGCCCGCCACCTTTGGCGCGCACCCCGGATTTAGCACTCCCATCACCAAGGGCGTTCCTTTTGAGAGCTACTACCTCTCGTTTGGTGAGGTTTGCACGCCCAACAAGCTGATTCTTTCGGATTCCTGCTTGCTTACGGGCCTTTGCGAGGCGCTTCCGCTTGACGGCGGCAGAAAGCTTCACCTTGACCACGAGATGTTTGCGCATGACGGCATCTTTATGAGCCATATCCCGAGCAGCGTGACGCTTGCATCGGATCTTGATGCGCGCAGTGTGACGATGGTATTCCCCGAGTTCCCTTATCTCGGCATTTGGCAGGCGTATGACAATGACACTCCTTACGTGTGCATCGAGCCCTGGTGTGGCTTGCCCGCTTACGAGGGCCGCGTGGATGACTTGGAAAAGAAGAACGATATGTTCCATCTGCTTCCCGGTGAGGTCAAGAAGCTTTCCTATTCCATTATTTATAATTGATGCGACGCCGCCCGTCCCCTATGGGGCGGGCGGTTTTGTAAGAAGGAGGTACGTATGTCGGATGAACTCACGGTGCGCCGTGCACTGACAGACGCGCATATTGAGAACGCAGCGCTTGAGGCGCGCTTGCTTTGCGAAGCGTTTTCGGGCGAGGCGCTTGATGCGGCAGTTGCACGCCGCGTGGCGCACGAGCCGTTGCAGTATATTCTCGGTGAGTGGGGATTTTGGCGCGAAACGTATGAAGTAAGCCCGGATTGCTTGGTGCCGCGCCCCGACACCGAGCATCTTGTGGAACGCGCAATTGCGCTGTTGCCGAAGGGCGCGCGCTTTCTCGATCTGTGCACGGGGAGCGGATGTGTGGCGATCTCAACGCTTTGCTCGCGCCCCGATACAACGGCACTCGCTTTGGATGTGTTTGAGGGAACGCTTGCCCTTGCGACGCGAAACGCTGTGCGAAACGGCACGTCTGACCGCGTGCAATTTTTGCAGGCAGACGTACTAAAAACGCCCCCGTCTATGGGGCAATTTGATGCAATTCTCTCAAACCCCCCCTATATTGCAACCGATGTGGTAGACACACTATCAAAAGAGGTGCAATGTGAACCGCGCGCGGCGCTTGACGGCGGCGTAGACGGACTGGTATTTTATCGTGCGATACTTACCGCGTGGCGCCCCTTGCTTCGTCCCGGTGGATTTTTTCTGTTTGAGATCGGGTACGATCAAGGCAATCAGCTTCGCACACTTGCGCGTGAGGTCGGCCTTGCGGCAGAAGTTTTTCGCGATTACGGTGGGAATGACCGCGTCGTGCTGATTAGAACCTAAAAGAACACCCCTTGCATAGGATACGGAATGATAACGCATTTCGACTATGACGGGGGTGTTTTTTTGCGAGTAGCGGTATTGTACGGCGGTGTTGGAGAGGAGCGAGAGATTTCGCTTTTATCGGGGGCACGAATGGCAGCGGCGCTTACAGAGCGGGGGCACACGGTGTGGAAAATGCCGATTGAAACGGCGCTACCGAGTGAGCGCGAACTGCGCGTGGCGCGTGAGGCGGACGCTTTACTTCTCGCCTTTCACGGAGGGGCGGGGGAGGACGGCACGTTAGCGGCTTTTTTGGAGAAAGAGAGCATTTTACACTATGCCGGAAGCCGCGCCGACGCCGCACGGCTTGCCATGGATAAGCTCGCCGCCAAGCGTGTCGTGGCGGCGAGTGGCGTGCCTGTGGCAACCACATACGAGTGGCGTGGCGAGGTGCCGCAAGCGCCCCCCTTTTTGCCGATCGTTGTTAAGCCCGTATCCGGTGGTTCCAGCATTGGCCTATCCATCGTGCGCAATGAGGGAGAATGGCATGCCGCTGCATCCCGTGAGGGCGTGATGTGTGAGCGATATTTGCCCGGTAGAGAGTATTCGGTATCGGTGTTGGATGGGCGCGCGTTGCCCCCCGTACTAATTGAGCCGGTGGACGGGGAGTATGATTTTGCGCACAAGTACACCGCGGGCGCGACGCGTGAGATCTGTCCACCACCCCTTTCGGCATGTGAGCGTATCCGTTTGCAAAACACGGCGCTGCTTGCTTTTTCGGCGCTCGGTTTGCGTGATCTTGCCCGAATTGATCTGCGCGAGGATGCCCACGGCGTCCCCACCTTTATGGAGGCAAATGCGTTGCCCGGCATGACACAGACCAGTCTGTTCCCCTTGGCGGCGGAGCGTGCAGGGCTTGATTTTGGCGCCCTTTGCGAGCGTCTTGCGATGATTGCTGTCGAAAGAAAAGGAAAAAATACACACAAAAACACTTGACATTTGTAAGCGACAGGGATATAATGGAAAGACAAATAGATAAAGGAGTAATATATCATGCATCTCATTTTTGCTATTGTTTGTCTTGTGGTGCTTGTGACCTCCGTGGTTACCGGACTTACCAAGAAGTCGGGTAAAATGTTGGAGTCGCTTGCAGTCACACTTGTTTCCTTTGTTGGCGCCTTGATTGGCGGTAGAGCTTTTGCGGGGCTTGGCGCTAATTTTGTCATGAACACCCTTTTGCCTAAGATGATGCAGAAGGTTGGTATGTCTCAGATGCCCGCAGAGGCGTCGGTACTGAGCGAATCCATTTCCGTCATCGTACGTATGGCAATCGGCCCGATCCTCTTCTTCGTCCTGTTCCTTGTACTGCGTGCTGTGCTGAGCATTGTGACGAAGATCGTGTTTAAGACGTTTAAGATCAAACTCCCCAACGCGCCCAAAAAGTTTGCACCTCTTTGTGGCGCCGCGATTGGTCTTGTCACGGCTGTGCTGACCATTCTTGCGATTGTAGTGCCTTTGTTTGGTACGCTTGATACTGTTCAGGCAGTGACGTCTGTTGGCGAATCGACTGAAACGGTAGAGGTACAGACCTCTGGTGTTGCAGGCAAGCTGACCGACATTATGACGCTGAACAAAGCGCCCATTGCCAAGCAGATCTATGGCCTTGGCGGTAATGCAATGTACACCTACCTGACCACCACCAAGTGGAATGGTGAGAAGGTTGTGCTTCGCGAGGAGGCCGTTGCGGTGGCGACTGCACTGGATCAGATCTCTGTGCTTTCCACCAAGTCGGTATCCGAGTATGGCGAGGATGAGGCGAATGCACTGCGCAACGTTGCCAATTCCGTGGACGATTCCGCGCTGCTGTCCAACGTGATGGCCGGCGTTATTTCCGAAGCGGCAGGCACTTGGAGCAACGGTAATGGCTACCTTGGCGTAAGATTCCCCGGTATGACGGGCCATTACGGCAGAATTTTGAAGGCGTTCTTCGGCGTCTTTGAAACCACCACGGTGGACACCGTTGGTGATGACCTGACGACTTTCGCAGACATATTCGCACTGCTTGTAGAGCATGATATGTTCGCACTGTTGGACGGCGAAGACGGTGAGGGTGACTTTGCGAGCACGCTCACGAGCGGCGGCGTCGTAGGCGATTTCTATGAGGTGCTTGATAGCAATTCTCGCATGCAGCCCGTTAAGATTGCCATTGCTGACGTTGGTATGAACGTAATGCTGGGTGAGCTGGGTGGCTCCGCAGGCGATCTGCGCGAGGAGCACGGCGAGCTGATGAATAGCATGGCAAGCGCATTGAAGAACTCGGTTGCAGGACAGAGCGGTACCATTGACAAGACGGTACTGCGCGCTGACACTGCAACGGCGATCACGGATAACGCAGTTGACGTGGAGGATTCCGTTGTGGATCTGGTGGTGGATGCACTTGTTGATGAGTTCACCGCAGAGGAGCTTGCAGCACTTTCCGAGGACGAGATCGTGGACCGCATGGTCGCTCGTTTCGAGGGTGTAGAAAACTGATAAATAAGAAACGGCTACGCATTGCGTAGCCGTTTTTTTATGCCGCACATATACTGGCATGAGGTGATAGGATGCTGGCAACGATGCCTTACGTGCGAGAAGCGGCGCTTGCGTACGCTTCTCGCTGGGCGCTCTCGCGCAACCCACTGTTCTACAATTTCACTGAGGTGGGCGGTGACTGCACAAATTTTGTGTCGCAAGCGGTGCTTGCAGGGAGCTGTGTGATGAATATGACACCCACCTTTGGGTGGTATTACCGCTCGGTAGACGATCGTGCCCCTGCTTTTACAGGCGTGCAGGCGTTTTGGGATTTTTTCACGGGCGCCCCGGATTTCATCGCCGCCAACGGCGGTGTGGGCCCGTTTGGGCGTGAGGTGGGAGAGGAGGAAATTGTTCCCGCGGACGTGGTGCAGCTTGGCAACGCCATGGGCACCTACTACCACACGCTACTTGTTACACGTGTGACGGATACGGACATTCTTGTGGCGGCACACTCAAATGATGCGTATGACCGCCCGCTTTCCTCCTATCGCGCACCGTTGCGGCGGTATTTGCACATCGAAGGGGTGCGTTTTGAGGTTGCCCCCGCCCCTTGTGCTGCGGATCTCATTAACGGCGTGGCACTTCCTTCCTGATTTTTCAAAAAAGTTGCGAACAGGGCTTGCAAACACCCCCGTGTTGTGATACAATACGGGGTAGCCGCGCGGCTATTTTGGGGAAGGGGGTGACGGTATGCTCATCACGATTTTGATCTGTGCGCTTGCGGTGGTGTCTATGCTTGTGCTCGCCCTTACGGAGCACCGTTTACACCCGAAGTATCCATCGTGGCGTGTGTTTTGGGCGGCGCCGCTCACGGGGGCTATTCTCGTTGTGCTACTGGGGATCCTCACACCTATGGCGGTGTTTGAGGGATTGACCGCTGACAGTGCGGTGAATCCTCTTAAAATTTTGGTGCTGTTTTTCGCCATGACGCTCATGTCCGTGTTCCTTGATGAGGTGGGATTTTTCCGTTATTTGGCGAGCGCGGTGCTTACGCGTGCGGGGACCAATCAAAAGCGGCTGTTTTTGCTTCTTTATGCGGCGGTGTCGGTGCTGACGGTCTTTACGTCAAACGACATCGTGGTGCTGACCTTTACGCCCTTTATCTGCTACTTCGCAAAGCACGCGAAAATTGACCCGTTGCCCTACCTAATTTGTGAATTTGTTGCCGCGAACACGTGGAGCATGGCGCTGATCATCGGCAACCCAACCAATATTTATCTTGCCACGGGCGCGGGGGTGGATTTCCTCACGTATACGCGCGTGATGCTACTTCCCACGGTGATGGCAGGACTTGTTTCTTTCCTTGTGCTGTGGTTGCTTTTTGCAAGAAAACTACGTGCACCGATGATTCCGTCCTCGCCGCGGGAGCGCGTAAAGGGGCGTTTTAGCATGTCGCTGGGACTTTTCTCGCTTGGCAGCTGCATTGTGCTCATGGTGCTTTCCTCTTACATATCGCTTCCCATGTGGCTCATTGCCGCAGGGTGTTGTATTTTCATGTATCTGTCTGTGATTGGTGAGCGTATCGCGCGCCACCGTCCGCTTACCCCCGTGACGCACAGTCTATTGCGCGCGCCCTTTGACGTAGCACCTTTCGTGCTTTCGATGTTTGTGCTTGTGATGGCACTCGGCGCCGTGGGTGTAACCGACGCGCTTGCGCGTGTTTTGCTTGGCGAGGGTGAGATCTTGCGTGTTGGACTTGCCTCCTTCTTTGCCGCCAATCTGGTGAACAATATCCCGATGAGCGTGCTGTTCTCCAGCGTGGTGACGCCAGGCGGTGTCGCGTCACTTCCCGCGCTTTATGCGGCAGTGATTGGATCCAACGTGGGTGCGTTTTTCACGCCGATGGGCGCGTTGGCGGGTATTATGTGGCTCACGCTATTGCGTCAGCACGGCGTGAAGCTTTCCTTTGGCAAATTTGTGGCGTATGGCACCATGATCTCAATTCCGACGCTTCTTGCGGCGCTTTTGGGGCTTGCGCTTGTGCAATAAATGGTAAATGCATATTGACACAAGTGCGTTTACTGTGTTAAAATAAAGCCGTGGAGCGTGCTCCACGGCTTTATTTTAATCAAAGACGAGGAGAGAAAGACATGGACAAATTCTTCAAACTCAAGGAGCGCGGCTCCAACGTCCGTACGGAGATCATCGCAGGTGTCACCACCTTCATGGCAATGGCGTACATCCTGATGGTGAACCCCGGCATGTTTGCCGATCTCGGTACGGTATCCTTCGGTGCAATCTATATTGCGACCGCACTTTCTGCAGTGGTGGGCACGGTGCTCATCGGTTTGCTTGCTAATCTGCCTCTCGCCCAGGCATCGGGCATGGGCCTGAACGCATTCTTCGTATATACGGTGTGCTTTGGCCTTGGTTTTAGCTACGCGAACGCGCTGCTGTTCGTGCTGGCAGACGGTCTTATTTTCGTTCTGCTCACTGTAACGGGTCTTCGCAAGATCATCTTCGAGGCGATCCCCGCCGCTGTGAAGAAGGCGATCCCCGCGGGTATCGGCTTGTTCATCGCATTCCTTGGCTTGCAGAACTCCGGCCTTGTGATCAAGGACGCATCCACGGGCGTTAGCCTTGCTTCTTTCAACTTGCTCGGCTCCGCAACCTGGGGCTCCATCATGCCTTTGCTCGTGACCGTTGCGGCTGTGATCGCAATCGCGGTTATGTCCAAGAAGGGCGTGAAGGGTGCGATTCTTTGGAGCATTCTTGGCGCGGCTGTTGTATACTACGCGCTTGGCTTCACGGTGGACGGTTTCTATGACGGCTTCATGGACGGCGTATCCCTCAACCCCATCACCGCGTTCAAGGATTTTGGCACGCAGGCAGTTGGCAAGATCTTTACCGAGGGCTTTGATTTCTCTGCGTACCTTGCACAGGACGGCCACGACGTGCCCGGCCTTGTGATTGCTTTCATCACCACCGCACTTGCATTCTGCATGGTTGATATGTTCGACACCATGGGTACGCTCTACGGTGCATGCCGCGGCGGCAACCTGCTTGTGAAGAACGAGAAGGGCGAGGAGGAAATTCCGAACATGAACCGCGCAATGCTTGCCGATGCACTGGCAACCTGCACGGGTGCGGTTTGCGGCACCTCCACTGTTACCACCTACGTAGAGTCCTCTGCGGGTGTTGGTGCAGGCGGTAGAACGGGTATTGCGGCACTGGTAACGGCGGCACTGTTCTTCGTTTCTATGTTCCTCTCTCCCGTTGCTGCGCTCATTCCTGCATGCGCCTATGCGGCAGCGCTGATCTTCGTTGGCATTTTGATGATGGCTTGCGTGAAGGATATTGACTGGGCAGATCCTGCGATTGCACTGCCTTCTTTCCTCACCATCGCGATGATGCCTTTCACCTACAACATTTCCTACGGTATTGCTTTTGGTCTGATCGCGCACGTTGCGATCAAGCTCTTCACGGGCAAGATCAAGGAAACCAACGTTGGCACTTGGGTTATTGCAGGCCTGTTTGCCGCGATGTTCTTCCTGACGCACTAATCGCCAAAAAAAGAACCGAGAAGCCATGCTTCTCGGTTCTTTTTTTATGCTCTCGGGTCGATGCGGTTGGGGGAAACGTACAAACCGTACATATTTAGACCGCGTGGGCCGGGCTTGTCGAAATACAGGCGCTCGGCATCGAGCTCCTCAATGGTGTCAATCTTGCCGTCAAGATAAGCGTTCAGCTCGCGGATTGCGCTGTCAATGCGTGCGAGCAGCGAGCCGTAGCGCATGTCGATCACGTCCCAACCGAAGGGCTTATACAGCGCCATCCAGTTGTCCATGTGGCAAAGGCGAAGCGCTTTTACGCGAGCGGAGAGCTCGGGCAGTTCTTCGCTGGCAATGCGTGCGAGCGTGTCGCGGTCACCTGCGCGGTAGGCAGCGGTGAGGCGGATGCCCATATCTGCTTTTAGTTCAAGGACGTTGGACACGTGGTAGGAGAGAGTAAAGATGCCGTCCAGGTTGCCGTTTTGGCCGATGGCGGCTTTGAGCTTAGGGGTGAGCTCCTTGTAGTGAGGCGTGTGGTTGGCCTCCTCGTAATTCTTATCCAAAAGACCTGTGAGGATGTCCTGCCACATCATCGTTTTGGACGTGTTGTAGGCGGAGGGGTCCTCGGGCTTCATCTTCTGCGTAAAGGGGGTAAGGTCAAGCAGCTCCAGCTTTTCAAAGTCCGCAAGGTTGCCGCCCGTGCAGAACTTGAAGCGGCGTGCGAACTTGTCCTCGTCGTAGTGATCGGCGTAGCCAAGCTCCGCAAAGAGCTGACAGCCGACGAGGTTCACGGAGGCAAGCGATTCGGTGCCGTTGTCGCCCCACGTGGTCATGAACACGTCCTTGATGCCGAACTTGCGGCAGGAAGAGAGGGCGGCAACCGTGGTTTTGAGCGTTTTCGACCAGGTGAGGCCATAGCCGCGCCATGCCCAACAGCCGCCTGCGAAGATGGCGCTTTTATCCAGCGCCAAGTGCTGGGGAATGAGGGCGGCGTATTCTTCTTCGGTAAAGTGGTAGTAGTCCCAGTAGATGCAACGCATGCCTTCGGGCACCATGCGGGTGGCCTCTTCGGGCATGACGAAATCGGTGGCGTAGTACGTACCGTCGCCTGCCGCGCGGAAGAACATATCGTCCCACATCATGGGTTCCAGTCCCATCTCGCGCACCATATCCGAAACGCGGGCAAGGTGCTTTTTCATGATGTCGAGGGGTTTCTCGTAGCCGAATGCGTCGATGTACTGACCGCGGCCGAGATTCCACGCCTCGTCCATGCCGATGTGGACCTTTTTTGTGCGGAAGCAGGAGGCAACGGAGGTGAGCAGAGCGCGAATGAAATCGTAGGTTTCCTCTTTGCCAACGAGCAGGCACGCGTCGTAGTCGCGAATTTTATCATAGCAACCCCAACGAAGACCGTCGGGCATGTGGGCAAGCGTCTGGATACAGGGGATCATCTCGATGCCGAGGTCATAGGCATAAGCATCCAGCTCGCGCAGCTGTGCCTGCGTGTAGGTGGGGCGCATGTAGCCAAAGTAGGGGTGACCCGTTACCTCGTAGTTATCTTCGGTGTATAGCATCAGGGTGGAAAGGCCCATGAGCGAGAGGGAACGAAGCACCTGTTTGAGCGTGCTTACATTGAATGCGGCGTTGCCCTGAGACATGTCGAACATCGGGCCGTTCATGCCGAAGGCGGGGGATTCAGTGATGTCGAAGGGGGCGTTGCCCTCACGCAACTGTTCTACGACAATGCCAAACGCGCGGAAAAATTCGCAACGTGCGCCGTACACGATCTCGCCGGCTTTGCCGTCGAAAGAGACACGGAGCGTAGGCGTGCCTACGTGCGTAACGGTAAAGGGAATGCCATCCTTGTCCAGCGTGACGTTTACCTCGTCGGCGAGGATCGTAAGACCTGTGGCAAGTTGTTCAAGATCGCCGTTAAAATAAAGCTTCATTGGAACTCTCCTTATAGGTTGATATATCCATTATAGCAAGGGGGGCGGAACACTGTCAATAAACCCGCGCAAATTTCAGTTGTTTTTATAGGAATTTCTTGAAAATGTGTAAGAGGATGGGCGCGAGTGGGCATACTGTGAGGTAGGAATGGGGGTGCGTGGAATGGGAGAGGTATACTTGCTTGACTGTACGCTACGCGATGGTGGCTATCTAAACGATTGGCGGTTCGGCACACAGACTATGCAGGGGGTCGTCGCGCGCTTGGATGCGGCGGGCGTTCAGATCGTAGAACTTGGTTTTCTCGACGGGCGAACTGCGCCCGAGGCGGGGCGCAGCATGCAACAAAGCGTAGAGGAGCTTTGTGCCGCCTACGGGGATATGCAAAAGGGCCGAGCAATGCGGGTGGCGATGATCGACTATGGCACGATAGAGCTTGGAGAGATACCGCCCGCCGATGAGGTGTCGCTTGAAGGGATTCGTGTGATCTTTAAAAAAGAGCAGATGACGGGGGCTCTTCGTTTTTGTGAGGAGCTATCCTTGCTTGGATACTGCGTGTTCGTGCAAGCGGTGTCGATCACCTCGTACGAGGAGGAGGATCTGCATAAGCTGTGCCGCGCGGTCAATCACTTCTCGCCGTTTGCCGTATCAATGGTGGATACGTATGGATTGCTTGTGCCGCATGAGGCGTTGCGCATCTATGCGTGCATGGACGCATGGCTAAGCGGGGACATCGTACTTGGGTTTCATGGACACGACAATGGTCATATGGCGCTTGCGAACTGCGTGGCTCTTCTTTCCGAGAGGGGCGGACGAGATCTTTTGCTTGATGGTACGCTTGGCGGTATGGGCAAGAGCGCGGGTAACGTGCCGATTGAATTGCTTGCTGCGTATTTAAACAAATATGAGGGGGGACGGTATGAGATAGCGCCTCTTGTTGATGGCATTGAGCGCTATATTTCCTCTTGGCAAGGGACGTATGGCTATGCGCTGCCTTTCTTTTTGGCGAGTGCCACGGGCACGCACCCCGCATTCGCCGCGCGCTTACTCGCGCGTGGGCAACGCGCGAGCGAGGTCTACGAGCGGCTTTGCCGTATCGAGCCCACGGCACGTCTTTCTTTTGATGAGCACGCGCTATATCGCATTTGTTGTGATGAGGTGAAACGATGATAAAACGATATCGAGCGATCCTGTTTGATTTGGACGGCACGCTTCTTGACAGCGCAGAGGGGATTCTGGACGCGACGCGCTACACGCTTTCACACTATGGGCATGAGATCCCCGAGGAACGAGTGCTTCGCCGTTTTATCGGTCCGCCTGTGCAGGACGGATTTCGGCAGTATCTTTCCCTTGATCCGCCTTGCGCTTCGCGCTATGCAGACACTTTTCGTGCGTATTATAGGGCGCACGCGCTCTTTTTGGCGCGCCCTTTTTCGGGAGTGTGCCGTATGTTGGACGCATTGCGCGCAGATGGCATTCCTCTCGCCGTAGCAACTTACAAGCGAGAGGACTATGCGCGCGAGTTGCTCGCGCATTTTGACCTGGCGCGTCGCTTTGACGTGATCCGCGGTGCAGACGCGGCGGGGCGGCTTGATAAGACCGAGATCATGTGTCGTGCGCTGGATGAACTCGACGTTTCGGTTGGAGAGGATACGTTGATGGTGGGGGATAGTATACACGATGCGCGTGGCGCGTCTGAGCTTGGCGTGGATTTTGTTGGCGTGACTTACGGCTATGGCTTCGAGAATGCGGGAGAGGTCTATCGTGCGGGCGGCGTGGCGGCAGCCGCGCATCCGCTTGACGTGCTCGCCGCGCTTGGTGTGGAGGTGCGCGCGTGAGAGTTGCGACGCTGATCGCTGATTTTCTTGCCACGCACGGCGTGCGGCACGTATTCAGTGTGACGGGCGGCGGCGCCATGTACCTTAACGACGCACTGGGGCATCATGACGCACTACGTTGTATTTACTGCCATCACGAACAGGCATGTGCCATGGCGGCAGAGGGGTATGCGCGTATGAACGGCGAGCTGGCGGCAGTGTGCGTGACATCGGGACCCGGCGGTACGAACGCGATCACGGGCGTGTTGGGTGCCTGGACGGACAGCGTGCCGATGTTTGTGATATCGGGGCAAGTAAAGCGCGAAACAACGGTGCGCGCGAGCGGACTTGATTTGCGACAGCTTGGAGATCAAGAATACGACATTGTGAGAAGTGTTGCGCCCATGACAAAATACGCGCACATGATCACCGATCCGTGCGAGGTACTCTACCATTTGGAGCGTGCGTTTTATTTGTGCACGCACGGGCGGCAAGGCCCGGTTTGGCTTGACGTGCCCATTGACGTGCAAGCGGCAGAGGTGGAATACGAGCAGCTTGCACATTTTGACGCGAGCAAGGAGAACGAGGAGCCGGTCCTTCTTGCGGAGCAGATCGACGCGCTGTTGAGCCGCCTTTCGGCGGCAAGTTGCCCTGCGCTGCTTGTGGGAACGGGGGTGCGTCGAGCAGGTGCGGTGCGCGAGATGCTTGCTTTTGCAGAGCGCGTAGGTGCGCCGCTGCTCACCGCTTGGAATGCGCAGGATCAGGTTCCCGACACGCATCCGCTATATTGCGGACGTCCTTCCACGGTGGGAACGCGCGGCGCCAATATTGTTTTGCAAAATGCCGATCTGTTACTGGTGTTGGGGTGTCGACTGAACATTCGGCAGATTGGATACAACTACCGCGCCTTTGCGCCCGACGCATATAAAATCGTGGTGGACATTGATGAAAACGAACTGAAAAAACCGACTGTGCAGGTCGATCTCCCCATTCACGCCAATGTGCGCGACGTGCTTTTGGCTCTTCTTGCCCGCGAGGACTTGTCTCCTCCCTCCTGCGCGCGTTTCCTCGCGTGGGCGCGATCGGTGCACGAGCGGTATCCTGCTGTGCCCCGCACTTACTACGAGCGAACTCTGCCGCTTGATCCTTACGTGTTTTTGCGGGAACTAACACGTCACGCAGGGCGTGGCGCGCGCATTGTATGCGGCAATGGGTCTGCCTGTGTGATGACCTTTCAGGCAGCATGTGTCGCGGAAGGGATGCGGCTTTTTACCAACTCGGGCTGTGCTTCGATGGGATACGGGCTCCCCGCCGCGATCGGTGCATGTATTGCGAGCGGGGAGCGTGTGATCTGCATCGACGGTGACGGGAGCATACAGATGAACTTGCAAGAGCTTCAAACCGTGGTGCATCACGGTCTGGACCTCAAAATATTTGTGCTGAACAACAATGGGTACCATTCGATCCGTCAGTCACAGCAAAACGCCTTTGACGGGGAGTTCGTCGGCGTTTGCGCCGATAACGGTGTAAGTTTTCCGTCAATGGAGCGCATTGCCGCCGCGTATGGCATCCCCTATTTTCGCTTGGCGGACAGCGCTTTTTTGGAGCAGAAACTGGAAACAGTCTTTGCGCAGGAAGGCCCTGTTATTTGCGAGGCGGTGGTCGATGACACGCGCGAGTTTTCGCCAAAGGTCAAGGCGCGCGTGGGGGAGGATGGCAACATCATGTCGCCGGCGCTTGATGATATGTATCCTTACCTTGACAGGGAGGAATATGATGCAGTGCAGTACAAAAAATGAGGTGCGTCGTGCCGTGATCACCGGTGCGAGCGGTGTGATCGGCAGGGCACTGATTGACGAATTGGTGGCAAAACGGGTGGAGATTCTCTTGCTTTTGCGCCCTTCTGCGCGTTCGGCACTCATTCCGGAGCATCCGCTTTTGCATCGTGTGGATTGCCCGCTTGAGGGACTGCATGCCTACGCGCAACCAGGCGAGGCATACGACGCTTTTTTTCATCTCGCGTGGTCCGGCACGTATGGCGAAGCGAGAGAGGACACGGCGATGCAAGCGGAGAACGTGCGTGCCGCGTGCGATGCCGCGGCGCTTGCGGCGCGGCTTGGCTGTCGCGCGTTTGTTGGAGTTGGCTCGCAAGCGGAGTACGGCCGCGTGCCCGACGGAATACGTCTTACACCAAACACACCTTGTCACCCGACCAGCGCGTATGGGCGAGCAAAGCTCCTTGCATGTGAGCGCACGCGCGCGCTCTGCGTGGCGTACGGGATGCGGCATGCGTGGGCGCGCGTGCTCAGTGTGTACGGGGAGTGGGACGCACCCCATACACTTATCATGCGCGCAGTGGAAGCGTTTTCTAAGGGGGAGCGCGGCGCGTTTACCGCGTGCGATCAAATCTGGGATTACCTTTACGCGCGTGATGCGGCAAGGGCGCTTATTGCAATGGCGCAGTGTTGTGATGGCACATACGTGTTGGGAAGTGGTGAGGCACGCACACTTCGCTCCTATGTGCTTGACATTCGTGACGCGATAAACCCTGATATTTCACCTCGTTTTGGTGCTATTCCGTATTTCGAGGGGCAAGTGCATTACCTTTGCGCGGACATTTCTGCACTTGCGCGTGATGCGGATTTTGCGCCGCGTGTGCCCTTTGAAGAAGGGGTGCGACGCACGCTGGCGTGGTGGCGCCGTCAGGGAAAATGAAAAAATCCGAACCCCATCGTGTGAAGAGGTTCGGATTTTTTGTTGTTGCCGCCCGAAGAACGGAGCGGCAACCTGCCGTTGGTGCGGGCGACAGGGGTCGAACCTGCACACCGATCGGCGTAAGATCCTAAATCTTATGCGTCTGCCAATTCCGCCACGCCCGCGTAACCATGCACTATCATAGCATATACGGCGCGCGATGTCAAGGTGTATGATAAAAAAGAGAGACTAAGGGATGAGTACGTATTTTCTGCCCGCGAGAGAATCGGGGGAGTTGGGGACGTCGATGTTTAGTCCGTTGGCGTCCGAGAGTGTAGCGGGTGCCATGCGATAGCGCTTGGCAACGTCCCAGAGCGTTTCGCCCGTGGCGGGGTAGTAAATTTCCATACCGTAATGCTCCTTTTCGGGGGCAGGGGTAAAGGTTGCGCTTGCCAGTACCTCGACAGGAGCGGGCGTTTGGCCGCGGGACGAGAGCGCCAGCTCGGCATCTATGCGCAGCGTATCGCCCGAGAGCACGGGACGGCAAACGGGCACGCACAGTGCCGCGCACACATCGAGCGCGTCGTCCTCGAAAGTCACGCGGAAGGGGTAGGTTGCTTCCTTTTGCATATACTCGTCGCCCAGGCGACAGAGCAGATGGCACGCAAGGTTGCCCGACAGGGTGATTCTTGCACCGTCTGCGGTTTTCTCGCAAATTTCTGCTTCGGCGCACGCGTCGATCACGGTGGCATTTTCCAGACCAAGTTCAGAGAGGGTGTGTTCACCCGACACGCTGAAATGCCGATTGGTGCAGTGGCCTGCACGAAAGAGTGGTTCGTTTGCGAAGCGGCACTCTGCCGCGGCACCCGGCAAAAACAGATCGCGGCAAACGACAAGCTCCTCGTCGCATTGCACCTCGCCGCACAGGATGAGTGTGGGCGCGAGATGCAACAGATTTTCCTCCACGGTTGCGTTCATTTCGCACACGGTCGCAGTGACGCGTGCGCGGTGATCCGTGGTGGCGTCGGGGCAAAGCATGTCGTGGGAAAAGGGAATACGCCGCGTAACGGTATAGGGAACGCTGTCGCTTTCGCGGCAAAGCAGCAGTGTTGCGACCAGCTCGCCGCGCACGTGAATGCACTCGTCGCCTGCGCTCACCTCGCCGGTGAGTACGTTGGCGCGTGCGCTGATGATGCGCGTGTCCTCGGGGGTGTCGGCGCTGTCTGTCACAGTGATGTTTTCGCGGACCTCGGGGTACAATCTGCCTGCCTTTACGGTGTCGCAAAGACGGCAAATTTCTCCATGATGTGCCGGTGCGCCCTCCATGCTTACGGAGAGCGCCTTTTCGCCATATCCCATCAAACGGGTGTGAATTCTTGTGCGAATTTGCAACTTGCGCGGACCCGTTACACGCCCAACAACGGCGTCCGTGGCGCAGGTTGCCGAGAGGACAGCACCTGCCTCCGGAAGTGCGTCAAGCGGCAACGTGAAATGATAGCCCCCGCTTTCCTCTATGCCGAACAGTGCGCCGTCGGGTCCTACATATACGATCTTGTAGTATGCCATGCCGGATAGTTCCGCTTTGCCGCCGCTCACAAAGATTTCGGGTGGGGTGAGCGTGGGGCGCACCGAGAGCAGTCGGCTGATCTCGCTGCGATAGTCTGGCAACGTAAACTCTGCTGTGATTTCCGTTGGCAGTGTGCGATCCATCGTCAACAGCTGGAAAAGGCCGTTTGAGTCCTGATATCGTTCCATATTCGTGCTCCTTTGCGCGTTATAAGATTGGTACAGCGTATGCGCAGGCGGCGGCGATTATACGTGCGGTGTGCGGTCAATTGGGCTCCGCGGTACTCCATTTGTTAAGAAAGAGTGAAGAATGCGAAAAGGAATTGCAATTTTATGAAAAAATCACCAAATGCGAGCCCTCATTTCGGAAAAATAACTTGACAAATCCACGAAGGTATATTATAATAGGGTTACCAAAATAAAAAAAGGAAGGTGCTAATTATGCGTAAATTCCTCGCGGTCATTCTGGCCGTCCTGACTTTGGTGTCCGTTGTGCTTCCTACTTTTGCAGCAGAAGAAGTTGTTGCTATGGGTACTGAAGCTGATGATGCCAAGAACCTCGGCCTGATCGTTACCGAATACATTTCCGACTCTAAGAGCCCCGACGTTGGTCCTTTTACGGGTTCTAACGGCAAAACGGTCTCTTCCACGACCTACAATGCGTTCCAGTACATCGAGATCTATAACAGCGGCAGCGAAGACGTAGACCTTTACAAGGTTGCTATTGCTGCGGTTTCCAACAATGCGAAGGACGCAAGCGGCAAGAGCTATTGGGCAGATTATCACCAGTTCTACAAGAAAGTGAACCTTCAAAAGGGCTCCATTTTCAATGGCGTGTCGTTTAAAGAAAACCAGAATTTGAAGGATAAAGAGGCAGTTAATCCCTCGGATATGACGCTTAAGGTTGGCGAGACTGCTGTCATCTGGTTCTGGAATGATGCAACCCATACCATTGCTTCCAAGATGACTACCAGCCCCGGCGCAACCGTTGGCGGTGTTTACCACAAGGGCTTTAAGGAGTTCTACGGCATGGACGACGATGCGCTTGTCCTTGCCGTGTATGCAGGCTCCGACGCGAAGGGTAGCGGACTTGGTGATCCTAATAATCAAGATGCCGGCGATCACTTCCAGCTCAACACGGGCGCTTGGTGCTACTATGGCCTGATCAATGAGAACGGCATGGGCGCTGCAGGCTGGTCCGTTACTACCCCTGTATGGGACGCAGAGAACGGCTTCAATGAGCGCGTGCTTGCTATCTTTGGTTGGGGTACTTCTACTCACCACAGTATTCAGCCTTCCGAAGGCAAGTCTACCGTTTACGTTCCCGCTAACGTTGCCCCCGACCTTTACAACGAGAATATCAAGGCATCCCTTGAGGAGGGTGACGAGTTCACCCCTGCTACGGATTACGTTGCAAACAAATACGTAGAGAGCTACATCGAGCTTGCAGTTGTTGACTTTGACCAGACCCCCACGCCCGGTACTATCCCCGCTTGGCAGGAAGCTTATATTGCTGCATCCAAGGGCGCTGAAATGGACGCGACCCAGCAGGCAGCTGTTGCCGGTTTCGTAAACAGCGCGAAGAAGGTTAGCGAGAACGTCAACAAGGGCACAGAGGAGAAGATTGAAGTCAATTTCAAGGATCGTTCTCAGCTTGGTAACAAGGGCCAGGGCAAGAAGCAGGACGACGGCAATGGCAATGGCCTTGCGCTTTGGCTGCTGATCGTGATCATCGTTGGTGGCGTGCTTGTGCTCGGCGGTGTTGCAGCTGTGATCGTGTTTGTTGTCATTCTTCCCAAGAAGAAGAAGAAGAAAGCCGCAGCAGCAGCGGTTGAGGCAGCTCCTGCAGAGGCAGAGGAAGCTCCCGCACAGGAGAAGACTGAGGAGTAATTTCTACTCTTCTGTTTATAAAAACACACTCGTCAGTTGACGGGTGTGTTTTTTTGCGTTTTGAGCAGCGGGATGGCGCATGCAAGTGCAACGGCAACGGCGCAGGAGCAAAGTGTGAGATACAGGCGCGCTGTGAGGAAGGGATAGAGCACCAGTGGCGCGAGGAGCGCCATGCGCAATACGCGCATGGGGCGCGACGCGTTGTTGTCGGCGAGTAGTGCGGGGAGCGGCGTGAGTAAAAACACGTAGGCGTACACTGCGTGAAGCGCGGGAAAGGTAAAAAGTGCAGCACCCGCGAGCATCATACACAGCGGTGCTTTCATGCCGCGGAAAAGAGCAAGCGTGAAGAGAAAAAGGGAGAGCAGAAAGGGGAGATAGGCGACAAGGGCAGGGATGGCACCATCCTTATCGGCGGCGAAGGAAAGAATATTGGCGAGCAACACGCGAAATGCGGAAATGCCCCCGAAAGCGAAGACGGGGAAAAAGAGGAGTGCTGCGCTGTATGAAAGGACACGCAACACGGCGGAAAATCGTTTGCGCGCAAGCAGAAAAAGAAGGAATAGGGCAGGATAGAGTTTGATGGAGATGGCAAAGGCGAGCGAGAGGAGAGCGCACTCGCGCTGCCAAGCATGTTGGCTCTCATAATAATATAGAAAGAAAAGGAGCGCGGGGAGTGTGAGCAAAAGTATATTGCCGCGTTCGAGAAGGTAGAAGAGCGGCACATTCAGTAAGAGCACGAGTAACGCGCGTGGGGGCAATGCGTCACGGCGACGCGCTACGTTCCACATCAGCGCTGTAATGAAAAAGGGAATCGCGAGAAACAAGAGGAGGGAAAGGACTGCGGTGGGGTAGGCGCGCCACATATGACGCGCCGCAAAGGTTGTGTTGCGGTAAGCAGATGGCACAAGGAAGGAGAGCGCGAGAAAGATGAGATTTGCCATGGGCGGATAGATCACACGACGCTCGGTATAAGCGCGCGCGCCTTGCGCGGCGTCGCGCAAGGAGTTGAAATAATCCATGAAAAGATCGTTGCCGCGATCAAAAAAAGGAGATCGCAGTGCTCTGCCGCCGCTTACGATCCCCGCGACGAGATACGCGAGTGCCGTGGTCGCCAAAAAAAGCAGAGCGCGGTCGGTCGGTGTTTGACAGCGTAGCCAAGTGACAAACTTTAAAAAACGCGATTTCATCGTGACACCTCTTTTCCTCTTTGTAGTATGCCCAGTCGTGTACAAAAAACGCCTGTGCGAGGTGTTGAACGGAATAATTATACTATTGACTTTTCAGCGCTTATCGTGTATACTTAATATGTAATAACGGCTTGTGAGAAGCCGACGAGAGGTGACAAAAATGGATGAAAACAAGATGAATGCAACCGAGGAAATGGACGAAGAAATGCTTTTTACCCTCGAGGACGAGAATGGCACGGAGTACACGTTTGCTCTGATCGCCGCCTATGAGAAAAACGGTGTGAATTACTACGCCATGATGCCCGCAGAGGATGAGGGCGAGAAGGAGTTCTTAGAGTATACGATCCTCAAGGGCGTAATGGAGGATGGCGAGGAGAATCTCGTTTCCATCGAGGATGACGACGAGTTCGAGGATATTGCTGCGTACTTTGACAATCTCTTCTCCGAAGAGCTTGACACGGACTACGACAACAAGTAAGATTGTAAAAATCCTGCCGTTCACGTGATCATTGTTTTTGTGGGGCCTACACCTGGATCAAAGGAGCCCGACTCAAGCACTGTGGTTTGCAGGCCTCCCTCCTCCGTTGCAATTGACTTGTCTTGGACGGATGTGAGGATGTTGGAAGCAGTAAAGCAGTCGGAAGGGCACCGCCCTATACTATAAGGGTTCCTAATATGCGGTGCACACGGCTCGGTGGGTCTATGATTACCCAACCTCTTTTAGGGGTTGGGTAATTTTGTTTTGCGTCGGAGTTGCGATGGACGCATCTTGAACGGATGTGAGGATGTTGGAAGCAGTGGCGCAGTCGAAAGGACACCGCCCCTTGGTTGGGCGGCATCTTTTCGCACTTGCTTCGTGAGGGCGCTTGCCAATATTGGTATATTGGCTGTGCGCCCTCGCTTTGCCATTGCAAAAATCTGTTCGCCCAAGGCGCTGTGCTGCGCGTTGGTTCCTACTATGCGGTGCACACGGCTCGGTGGGTCTATGATTGACCAACCTCTTTTAGGGGTTGGGTGATTTTATTCGTCCGACAGCGCTCGACGCTGGCAGGCATAAAAAGAAGCAAGCACGGCGTGCTTGCTTCTTTTTGTTATTTGTAGATGTTGGCACCGTGGTAGAGGGTGTCGGAGGAAACGGCGTTTACGGTGCAAATAACTTCGCCCTTTTTGTTCAGGATGCTAAAGGTATAATCGCCACCGTCTGTGGGGTAATTTACGGCGATTGCGTAGCCGTCGGAGTGGAAGCGCCTGCCGATGACATTCTCGTCAAGCGAGAAGACCTCTTCGCCGCGGCGGTTGACATAGGTGTAGGTAGTGCCGTTATGAGTAAGCGCGAGGCCCGCCTCGGCGCTATCGGCAAGGGTGTAGATGGCATCGGTGAGCGCTTCGCCCTGCTTGTTGATGTAGCACCAGGTGTTCGCTTCGGCGTTGGTGCAAACGGCGGCGATGCCGCCGACAAAGGAGCGTGCGTTATCGTAAACAGGCGCGATCTTGTATACGCCGTGCTTGTTGACATAGCCGCACTTTCCCTCGGCGTTGACAACCAAGGCAAGACCGTTTTCTGCAAAGGATTCCGCGTAGGCGTAGGTGGGCTCAATGACGTAAAGACCGTCGCGGTTGATGAAGCCGAATTTGTTGTCTTTGACAATGCGTGCCACGCCGTTGGAGGAGAAATCGTCCAGCGCGTCGAATTGGGGAGTAATGACGAAATCGCCGCGTTTGTTGATCATGCCCCAACCGCCATGTGCGTATACGATGGCGTAGCCCATAGAGTCAAAGCTGTTCGCCGCTTGGAAACGCGGCTCGATGGCGTAGGTGCCGCGGCTGTTGATATAGCCGTAAAGCCCGTTCTTACATACAAGCGCCAAGGACTCGTTGCCGAACGACTTGGCCTCGTCAAACTGAGCGTTGACGACCATTTTGCCGTTTTTGGCGACGTAGCCCCACTGCTCACCCTTTTTGACGGGGGCGATGCCGTTGCGTGAGAACTCGCCCGCATCGTCAAAAGCGGGAGAGATCACCATTTCGCCTTTCTTGTCGATGTATCCCCACTTCCCATCCGTACAAACGGCGGCAAGACCGTTTGAAAAGGGAAGGGCGCTGTCAAATGCAGCGTCGATGATCAGGACGCCGTCCTTGTTGACGTAGCCCCAACCGCCCTCTTCGCCGTTTGCAACGTAAACGGGGAGTAGACCGTCAGAGAAGAGATCGGTTCTTTCTTTTATATGGAGAGAGCCGTTTGCAAGCACGAAAATGAGCAGGGCGCAAAGTAGCGCCGCAAGCACGCCGATGAGGATCCACGAGGGCTTGTACATTTTCTTTTTCGGGTTCCTTGCTTTACAGGGGCAAGGCGATTTTTCTTCGGGCTCCAATTCGTCGATAACGTCCGGCGTCTCGTTTTCGGGAAGCGGATGATTACAGTTTGGACATTGCATAGCGGTATCCTTTCGAAGGGCGCGTGCCCTTTGTTTAATGTAGTACCAGTATAGCACGGACACAAAGAAAAGTCAAGAAAAAGTGTCGAAAAAACGCGCGTTGGCAATGCCGAACGCGCATTTTTAGAATTATAATGTTTTGTTTATTCTTGAAATTGGAAAATAGCTCAAAATAATTGGAAGTTACATATGGTCGAAATCCACCAAACGGAGCGAGGGATTGTTGTCTAGTGCCCATTTGATGCTCCACTGACCGGTGAAAAGCAAGTAGTAGCGACCTTGTACGTCCACCACCACTTTGGTGTCGGAGGCGAGGTTCAGTTTATTGATTTCGACGTCCTCGTTCTCGATGCGCTGAATGAACTGAAAGGGGAGCTCACGCTGGAGATACTTCACGCCGTACTCGCTTTCCATACGGAATTTGAGTACGTCGTATTGCAGCATGCCGATCACGCCGACCACCACGCGCTCCAGACCTGCGCCCGGCTCGAAGAACATGCGGATCGCGCCCTCCTTGGCGAGCTGATCCATGCCCTTGGCGAACTGCTTGCGTTTCATGGAGTCGATCTGCTCGACCATGGCGAAATGCTCGGGGGCGAAGGTGGGGATGCCTGCAAAGGTGAGCTTGGTGCCCTTGTCGCACACGGTGTCACCGATGGAGAAGATGCCGGGATCGAACACGCCGATGATGTCACCGGCAAATGCTTCGCTGATGCCCTCACGCTCTTCTGCCATCATTTGCTGTGGCTGAGAAAGTTTGACGGGTCTGCCCCCTTGCACGTGGAAATAGTCGCGTCCGCGCTCGAACTTGCCCGAGCAGATGCGGAAGAAAGCGATGCGGTCACGGTGTGCCTTGTTCATATTTGCCTGAATTTTGAACACGAATGCGGAGAACGTGTCGTCGAAGGGGGAAACCTCGGTGCCGTCCTTGGTCGTTCTACCGAGCGGCGCGCTCGTCATTTCAAGGAAGGCGGAGAGGAAATCCTCTACACCGAAGTTGTTGAGCGCGGAGCCGAAGAATACAGGGGAGAGTTTGCCGCGTGCGATGGCGTCGGGATCGAAGTCAAAGCTTGCGCCGTCAAGCAGTTCCACCTGCTCGCACAGCTCTTCGCGCAAGTTCTCGCCGATGAGGGCGTCGAGCTTTTCGGTTTCGGTGATGTCGCATGCGATGGTTTCAAGCTTGCCTCTGCCGCCGTGGAAGTTATCGAAGGTGTGGATGCAACGTGCGCGGCGGTCAAATACGCCTTTGAACGTGACGCCGCAACTGATGGGCCAGTTCATCGGGTAGGTGCCGATGCCGAATTCGCGCTCCAACTCATCGAGCAGGTCAAAGGGGTCGCGTGCTTCTCTATCCATCTTGTTGATGAACGTGAAGATCGGGATGCCTCGTTTGGCGCACACGTGGAAGAGTTTGCGCGTCTGGGGTTCGATACCTTTGGCGGCGTCAATCACCATTACGGCGCTGTCGGCTGCCATGAGCGTGCGGTAGGTATCCTCTGAGAAATCCTGGTGACCGGGGGTGTCCAGAATGTTGATGCAGTAGCCGTTGTAGGAGAACTGCATGACCGACGAGGTGACCGAAATGCCGCGCTGCTTTTCCAGCTCCATCCAGTCGGATACGGCGTGTTTGTCGCTCTGCTTGCCCTTCACGGAGCCGGCGGATTGGATTGCGCCGCCATAGAGCAGGAGCTTTTCGGTGAGAGTGGTCTTACCTGCGTCGGGGTGGGAGATGATCGCAAACGTGCGTCTGCGCTCGATCTGCTGTTTTGTTCTTTCGTCCATTGGTTTTCGTCCTTTATATGTGTGTGTTACCCCTATGTTGCGCCATGTATAAGTGCGGTATACAGCGCGCCCATTGCCAGGCGAATCTTGGCGAAATATAGGGGAATGGAGTGAGTTTTATTGGTTTTTGTGATTAGAGCGCCTTGATGGCGGCAAGGCATTTTCCGCAGATGCACTTACCCTCGTGTGTGGTGAGCGACTTGGTTGCCGCGCAGAAGATGCAGCAATCCTCGTGTTTGGTAAGCACGATGCGGCTACCCTCGGTATGGATCTCAAGGGAATCGCGCACGTTGATGCCGAGCGAGCGGCGGATCTCAATGGGCAGGACGAAGCGGCCGAGCTCGTCTACCTGTCGGATGACACCTGTGGATTTCATAATTACCTCCCAAAAAATGACAATTTTAACATCGGGTATAGTATACCCTGTCGAAGTGTGTTTGTCAAGCTCGTTTTTTGGTAATTTATGGAATGTTCACAATTTCGAGCGCGTTTTGCCGTAATCGACAAAATTCGCCCCGTGTTACGGTATTTTTAGTCGTTTTCCCTTGGAACGGTATGAGAAAAGAACGCAACTTCGCGTTTGGAGAAAAGGGTGTGCGGCAAGAATGGATGGTGTGGGGGTGAGGGTATGATACGGGGGTGTCAGCGGCAGATGGTGGTATTTGAAACGAGGGAAAGCGACCTATTTGAGCGCGCATTTTTCGTGTTGCGCAGAGCGCGCTACGTAGCAAGAGGCGAGGAGATGCTTGCCGAAGCGGAGCGCCTCATCGGAGATGGGCATGCGTATATTTCACGCCGCCAGAGGCGGCGCGCCACTCGCGCGTTTGCGTTGGGTGCGCTCTGTGGCGCACTTGTGGGGGCGGCACTTTTTTTGCTTTTTCATGCGATGCTACAATTTTGACTTGACAAGTGCGCACACGATGTGTATAATAATTTAATATACTATGACTTAACGCGGAGGTGCGTGGCACGTCCGCAGGAGCGCACAGGGGCAGGCGAGAGCGCGTAACGCCGCGATGTGCGCAATAAATCGAGAAACAAAGACGAAAAGGAGAATTTATGCCAAGACCAAAAAAAGATAAAGGCAAGATTCGCATTATTCCGCTTGGTGGCTTGCAAGAGATCGGCAAGAACCTCACGGTGATCGAATATGAAAACGACATGATCGTGGTGGATTGCGGTCTCGCTTTCCCCGACGAGGATATGCTGGGCGTTGACCTGGTGATTCCCGACATCACGTATTTGGAGCAAAACAGTGACCGTATCAAGGGTATTTTCCTCACGCACGGTCATGAGGACCATATCGGCGCGCTGCCTTACGTGTTGCGCAGTATTCAGCCCCCGATCTACGGAACGAAACTGACGATCGGCATTGTAAAAAACAAACTGGCAGAGTACACACTCCCCTTTGCCGCGGATCTGCGTACGGTCAGTGCGGGCGACACCATTCGTGCGGGAGCACTGAACGTAGAGTTCATTCACGTCAACCACTCTATCGCAGACGCGTGCGCGCTTGCGATCCATACGCCCCTTGGCACGGTGGTGCATACGGGCGACTACAAGCTGGATATCACGCCCATTGACGGCGATATGATGGACCTGCGCCGCCTTGGCGAGTTGGGACATCGCGGCGTGCTGGCACTCCTTGGTGAGTCCACCAATGCGGAGCGTCCGGGATTTACCCCTTCGGAAAAGAAGGTGGGGCAGTCCCTCGACTATATCTTTACCTCCAACCCGAAAAAGCGCATCGTGATCGCGACTTTCTCCTCCAACGTGCACCGCGTACAGCAGATCATTGACGTGAGCGCGCGCCACGGCAGAAAGGTTGCCATCACGGGACGCAGTATGCTCAATATCGTGGGTGCCGCCGTAGAACTTGGCTACATGAAGTTGCCGCGCGACGTGCTGGTGGATATTGGCGATATCAAGCGTTTCCGCCCCGATCAAATCACGCTCGTGACGACGGGTAGCCAGGGCGAGCCGATGTCGGCGCTTTACCGCATGGCGTACTCGGATCACAGAGAGGTCACGCTTGGCAGGGACGATCTGGTGGTGCTTTCCTCGCACGCGATCCCCGGCAATGAAAAGCTGGTGGGACGTGTGATCAACGAGCTCTCTCGCAACGGCGTAGAGGTGGTGCGCGAGGCCGCGTTTGCGGTGCACGTATCGGGTCACGCCTGCCAGGAGGAGCTTAAACTGATGCTGGCGCTCTGCAAACCCCGCTACTTCATGCCCGTGCACGGTGAGGCGCGCCATTTGGCGGCGCACCGCGAGCTGGCACTTGAGATGGGCATTCCAGACCGCAATATTTTCCTCTCCGAGATCGGCCGCGTGTTGGAGATCGACGTCAGGGGCGCACGCTTTTCGGGCGTGGTGCCTGCGGGTCAGGTTCTCGTGGACGGCTACGGCGTGGGTGACGTAGGCAACATTGTGCTTCGTGACCGCCGCCATCTCTCGCAGGACGGTCTGATCGTGGTCGTGGCAACCATCGACAAGGATCAGGGCATGCTTTTGTCCGGACCCGATATCGTATCGCGCGGATTCGTTTACGAGCGCGACAACGAGCCGCTTCTGGAGGAGGCAAGACGTTTGGTGCAGCAGTCTATTACAGAACAGCTTGCGAGTGGTCGCCGCGTTGATTTCGTGCGCATCAAGACGCGCGTGCGAGATGATCTTTCGCGATTCCTTTCGCAGCGAACGGGGCGCAAGCCGATGATCCTGCCTGTGATCATGGACGTGTAAAGATCGCCCCAAATCTTCACGTACGCGTCACAATGATGTGATACGCTATACTTGTTGCTTTGCCGTTGCCGCGTGGCAGCGGCCGAATATATTCAATACATACAAAGGTGGTTCCAAACAATGTCGAAAGCAAACAGAATCAAGAATAACAAGTCGGCAAGCGTGCTTGCCGCACCCGTAGCGAAGGCTGCGGACAAGAAGGGCATGCCCACTTGGGTGGGCACGGTGATCATTGTTACCGTGCTGGCTCTGCTCGTGCTTGCCGTTACGCTGACCTCGCTTTCCAGCCGCGGCGTGTTCAAGCGCGCCACGATCGTTGCCGAGAGTGAGCACTATAAGGTCAACGCCAACATGATGTCCTACCTCGTACACACCGAGTACTGGAACATCGTCAACACGTATGCTAACCTGTCCTCTCAGATTTACTCGGACGGTAGCCAATCCCTCGCCATTCCCGGTGGCGACGGCGGTTCTGCTCTTCAGCAGGGCGTACCGTTGCGCGAGCAGATTTACAGCAACCAGGATGCGGACGGCAACCCCACTGAAACGGTGACGTGGTTTGACCATTTCCTCGACCTTGCACGCACCGATCTTGAGGAGATCCTTGCTTGCTGCGAGTACGCATACGCCGAGGGCATTGAGCTTGACACAAAGGAAAAGAAGGAGATCGACAAGGCCATCGACGAGTTGCAGGCATACGCTTTGATGTACGGTTTCGAGGACGTGAACGGCTACATTTCCTACATGTACGGCCAGGGCGTTCGCGAGCGCGACGTGCGCAACATGATGAAGCTTTCCTCTCTTGCCGCAAAGGCGAGCGAGCTGAAGGGCGACGCGCTGTTTGACGGCGTGAGCGCAGATCGCATCAGCAGCGAGTATACTGAGAACCAGAAGGACTACGACGTGTACGCAGACTGGATTTCCTACACCTTTACCGCAACCTTTACCCCCTCCACCAAGTCCGGCGAGGACGCTGACACCGAGAACGCAACGCGCAAGGAGGAGTATGAGAAGAAGCAGGCCACCTACGCCGCAGCCGTAGAGGCACTTGCTGCATGCACCAGCGCGGAGGACTTTAGCACCAAGCTTTCCGAGAAGCTTCAGGAGATCTTTAAGGAAGAGGATGCGACAACCGTTGAGGCGCGTGTTGCGGAGGCCCTCAAGACTGCTGTGACGACCAATGGCAAGACTGCCGATATTTCGGACAGCGATGCCAAGAGCTGGATCACCGCCACGGGCGACAGCGCCGTGAAGGCGGGTGACGCCAAGAAGTTTGAGACCGTAGAGAAGTGCCAGAGCGAGGCGACCGAGGATACCCCTGCCGAGTACAAGAAGGCAACCTCTACCTACTCCGTTTACTTCATGAAGAGCGCGCTGCACCGCGATGCCAGCGAGGTTCGTTCCGTTGGTCATATTCTGTTCAAGAGCGATAGCTTTGACCAGATCACCGACACCTCTGTGCTTGCCGAGCCCTACCGCACGCTTGCAAAGCGTATCGAGAAGCGTGGCGAGACGGTGAACGCACAGAGCATGGCAAAGGAGCTTGTTGCTTATCTGGTAGACAAGGACGAGGCGACTGCCAAGACCAAGGCAGACGGCACAACTTACTACGAGATCAGCGCAGAGACGTTTGAAATGTACGGCCTGGACTACACCGAGGATAGCAGCGTGATGTACGATTACGTGGCGAAGGGCGATATGGTTGAGGAGTTTGAAAACTGGCTCTTTGACAGCAGCCGCGTAGCAGGTGAAATGAGCAGCGAGGGTGTGAAGACCGAGTACGGCTACCACGTCATGTTCTACTCCGGCAAGGTGCTTCCTGCGTGGGAGAACACTATCCGCGAGAAGCTTGCCGAGGCAGATAGCGAGGACTGGCTTGCCGGCGTGAAGGAAACCTACAAGACTACCTTCACCGACAAGAATAGCAAGTGGGCTCGCGTGGACGATTCTACCAGATAACGAGATAAACCAATATGGCTCGGGGCATCCCGAGCCATATTGCATAGGGTTAACCCGACCAACAAGGAGATAGTATGGTTTTGGAAACGAAGCAGACCACCGTTGCGTACCGCTGTCCGCATTGCGGCACGGGCGTGATGAGTGTGGTAAACCCCTTTTTGCTTGGGCGCTCAATGGTGCGCCTCAAGTGCGAGTGTGGCAACAGCGCCATGGAGATCACGCCGACAAATGACGGGAAGATCCGCCTTGCTGTGCCCTGCCTGTTTTGCCCCAAGCCCCATCAATTCACGGTAACGGAAACGCTGTTTTACGGGCAGGATCTTTTCGTGTTGCCTTGCCCTTATACCGACCTGAACGTGGGCGTAATCGGTGAGATCAATCACGTAAAGGCAGAACTTTCGCGCAGTGAGTTGGAGCTTGCCGACCTTATGGAAAAGCATGGCATTGATAGCTTTGCCGCGCTTCACGGCGAGGGCGAGGGAGACATGACTGACCCCCAGGTGTTGGAGGTCGTGCTGTTTGTGGTGCGCGATCTCGACGAGGAGGGCAAGATTTATTGCCGTTGCAAGGAGGGCGAGGAACACGAGTACGATGCCGAGGTGCTCGCTGACGGCGTGCGCGTGACCTGCCGCTGTTGCGGCGCTTCCGCGCTGATCCCCGCTTCGTCGGTGACCGAGGCGCAGGCGTTTTTGGAATGTGATGCGCTCTATTTGAAATGAGGAAAACGGTATGACAAGAACGGAAAGGGCAGTGGCTCTGTTTGAAAGTGGATATAACTGTGCGCAGGCGGTATTCGTGGCGCACGCCGACCTTGTGGGAATGGATGAGCGCGCGGCGCTTCGCCTTTCCTCCTCTTTCGGTGGCGGCGTAGGCCGTCAGCGCGAGGTGTGCGGTGCCGTTTCGGGCATGTGCATGGTCGCGGGGGCGCTTTACGGCTATGATGACGTGAACGACCCCAAGGTGAAAGCGGAGCATTACGCGCTGATTCAAGAGATGTGCGGCAAGTTCCGCAGCGCGTACGGCTCGATTGTTTGCCGTGAGCTGCTTGGCGCGAAGACGGCGAGCACCTCGCCCGTCCCCTCGGCGCGCACTGCCGAGTATTATGCGACGCGCCCCTGTGCGCGCTTCGTCGCAGCTTGCTGTGACATTTTATCCCAGTACATTGACAAGGAAAGAAGTTAACACCCATGTTTGAAATTCTAAAAAAAGACATCTTAAATCCCACCGTGACGCGCATTGAGGTGTATGCGCCCCGCGTGGCAAAAAAAGCGGAGCCCGGACAGTTCATTATTTTGCGTGTGGATGAGAAGGGCGAGCGTATTCCCCTTACCGTTGCGGACTATGACCGCGCGCGTGGCAGTGTGACGGTCATCTTCCAGGTGGTCGGCGCGAGCACCGAGAAGCTGAACCGCCTTGGCGAGGGCGACTCTCTGCACGATTTCGTTGGCCCGCTTGGTCGTGCGACGCACACCGAGGGACTGCGCAAGGTTGCTGTGGTGGGTGGCGGCGTAGGTTGCGCCATTGCCTTCCCTGTGGCAAAGAAACTGCACGCACTTGGCTGTGAGGTGCACGCGATTGTGGGCTTCCGCACCAAGGACTTGGTGATTTTGGAGCGCGAGTTTGAAGAAAATTCCACGCGTCTTGTTCGTATGAGTGACGACGGCTCTTTTGGCGAAAAGGGACTGGTGACCGACGCGCTTCGCGCGCTCATTGAGAGTGGGGAGCAGTATGATGAGATCATCACCATCGGTCCGCTTGTGATGATGAAGTTCGTGTGCGCACTGGCAAAGGAATACGGTGTGAAGAGCGTTGCTTCGATGAACCCCGTGATGATCGACGGTACGGGCATGTGCGGCGGCTGCCGCCTGAGCGTGGGAGGCAAGACGGTGTTTGCTTGTGTGGATGGTCCTGAGTTTGACGGCGCACTCATCGACTTTGACGAGGCGATTGAGCGCTCCTCGATGTACCGCGATTTCGAGCGCCACCGCCATGAGGAAACTTGCAATCTGTTTCGCGAGGTGAAGTGAGATGCCGAATATGTCTATGAAGAAAAACGTGATGCCGACGCAGGATGCGGCGGTACGCGCGACCAATTTTGATGAGGTGGTACTCGGCTATACCGAGAGCCAGGCAATCGACGAGTCAAAGCGTTGCCTTGGTTGCAAGCATCGCCCCTGCGTGGCAGGTTGCCCCGTAAAAATCTACATTCCCGATTTCATTGCCAAGGTGGCAGAGGGTGACTTTGCCGCCGCGTATGAGATCATTGCCGCTTCTTCGGCACTGCCTGCCGTATGTGGCCGTGTTTGCCCCCAGGAATCGCAGTGCGAGGGAAAGTGCGTGCGCGGCATCAAGGGCGAGCCCGTTGCAATCGGACGCTTGGAGCGCTTCGTTGCCGACTGGCACAACGCGAGTGTTACGGCGGCGCCCCAAAAGCCCGCATCCAACGGACGCAAGGTTGCGGTGGTTGGCTCCGGCCCTTCGGGTCTTACCTGTGCGGGTGATCTTGCCAAGCTTGGCTATGAGGTGACCGTGTTTGAGGCATTACATACCGCCGGTGGCGTGCTGGTCTACGGTATTCCCCAGTTCCGTTTGCCCAAGGAGATCGTGGCACGCGAGATCGCGGGCCTTGAGGCGATGGGCGTCAAGATCGAAACCAACGTGGTGGTTGGTCGCAGTGTGTCGATTGACGAGCTGATGCGCGAGGAAGGGTTTGACGCGGTGTTCGTTGGATCGGGTGCGGGTCTGCCGCGCTTTATGGGCATCCCCGGCGAGAATGCCAAGGGCGTATACTCGGCAAACGAGTTCCTCACGCGTATTAATTTAATGAAGGCGTATCGCGAGGACGCGGATACCCCCGTGATGCACGCGAAGCGCGTGGCAGTTGTGGGTGGCGGTAACGTGGCAATGGACGCCGCACGCTGTGCGCGCCGTCTGGGTGCTGAGGTGTACATTGTATACCGTCGCGGCATGGAGGAGCTCCCCGCACGTCGCGAGGAGATCGAGCATGCAGAGGAGGAGGGCATTATCTTCCGTACTCTCACCAACCCCACCGAGATCTTGTGCTATCGCAACGAAAATGACAAGCGCGACCCCAAGAACGGCTTTGTCTCGGGCATGACTTGTGTGGAGATGACGCTGGGCGAGCCCGACGCATCGGGCAGACGTCGCCCCGTGGTGAAAGAGGGAAGTGAGTTCACGCTCGACGTGGATTGCGTTATTATGGCGTTGGGCACTTCCCCCAACCCCCTCATCAAGGACACCACCGAGGGCCTTGACACCGAGCGCTGGGGCGGCATTATTGCCGACGAGAACGGCGCGACGAGCCGAGAGGGCGTGTTCGCCGGCGGTGACGCCGTGACGGGCGCAGCCACCGTTATTCTTGCGA
The DNA here is from genome assembly GCA_045586515.1 of Eubacteriales bacterium. GTDB lineage: Bacteria > Bacillota > Clostridia > Oscillospirales > CAG-272 > Firm-07. The sequence goes on along the minus strand of JAZNAM010000040.1, from coordinate 2,135 downwards.
TGGGTGCGGGCAAGACCGCTGCCGCCGCGATTGACGCGTACGTAACAAAGAAATATGAAGCGTAAGCAAAGAACTCGCCGCGGTTGCGGCGACTTCTTTTGGCGTGTGCAAGGTGGGTAGCCGCGAGGAGGGAGCGTATACGATGATAAAAACTCCTTCCGTCTGCCTGCGGCAGCCACCTCCCTTGAGAGGGAGGCAAGAGGTTTTGCGTACAAGGCGGTAGTTGTGTTGGGAAAGGAACATGCGAAATGCTGGGCGATCCCCCACTAGTGTGGGGGATTTTTCTTTTTTGGACGAAACGGAAAGAACGCAACTTTTTCCGGAAAATGAATAAAAATACGAATATTCCGTGCATATATGCAAGAAAAGAGGGGCGCGAGAAAAAAAGCGAAAATTTTTAAAAATATTTTATAAAAACCTATTGACAAGTGGGTTTGGTGGGTGTATAATAGCGGCATCGAATTCAAAAAGTTGCATATTTATGCGGCTAACATGGAGGCAAATCATGGATAAGAAAGATATCAAAAAAGTAGTACTTGCATATTCCGGCGGCCTGGATACGTCTATCATCATTCCGTGGCTCAAAGAAAACTATAACAACTGTGAAGTTATCGCCGTTTCCGGCAACGTTGGACAGGCTGACGAGCTGGAGGGTCTGGAGGAAAAGGCACTCAAGACCGGCGCATCCAAGCTTTACGTGCTTGACCTCACCGACGACTACGTAGACAACTACATCATGCCCTGCCTGAAAGCGGGTGCCATTTACGAGGAGTACCTGCTCGGTACCTCTCACGCACGTCCTTGCATTGCCAAGGGCCTGGTTGACATTGCGATCAAGGAAGGCGCTGACGCCATCGCACACGGTTGCACCGGTAAGGGCAACGACCAGGTTCGTTTCGAGCTGACCATCAAGCACTTCCTGCCCGACATGCCCATCATCGCCCCCTGGCGCGAGTGGGATATCAAGTCCCGTGAGGAAGAGATCGACTACGCAGAGGCACACAACGTTCCCCTGAAGATCAACCGCGAGACCAACTACTCCAAGGACAAGAACCTTTGGCATCTGTCCCACGAGGGTCTTGACCTTGAGGACACCGGCAACGAGCCCCTGTACGAGAAGCCCGGCTTCCTGGAAATGGGCGTATCTCCCATTCAGGCACCCGACGTGCCCACCTACATCGAGCTTGACTTTGAGCAGGGTATCCCCGTAGCGCTCGACGGCAAGAAGATGAGCGGCAAGGAGATCGTTCTTGCTCTCAACGAGATCGGTGGCAAGAACGGCATCGGCCTTTTGGACATCGTGGAGAATCGCCTTGTCGGTATGAAGTGCCGTGGCGTATACGAGACCCCCGGCGGAGCTATCCTTTACAAAGCACACAGCGTGCTGGAGAGCATCTGCCTTGATAAGTACACCTTGCACGAGAAGCAGCGTCTGGCTGTAACTTACGCAGAGCTTGTTTACAACGGTCAGTGGTTCACCACCCTGCGCGAGTCCCTTGCGGCATTCGTGGACAAGACGCAGGAGAAGGTCACCGGCAAGGTGCGCCTGAAGCTCTACAAGGGCAACATGATCAATGCCGGCGTGTGGAGCCCCTACACGCTGTATAGCGAGGAGATTGCAACCTTTGGCGAGAGCAACTACAACCAGAAGGATGCAGAGGGCTTTATCAACCTGTTTGGTCTGCCGATCCAGATTCAGGCAATGGCAAATCAGGGTAAGCTGAAGTAAAAATGACGGACTGCCGTACCGATTGGTGCGGCAGTCCTATAGACTTTTTTTAAGGAGTTATTACCATGGCAAAAATGTGGGCAGGAAGAACGGCGGGTGTGACCGATCGCATCGCTGACGACTTCAATTCCTCCATTCGCGTTGACAGCCGTATGTACCGTGAGGACATCACGGGCAGCATGGCGCATGCCGCGATGCTGGCAAAACAGGGGATCATTACCGATGCGGACGCCAAGACGCTCATTGACGGGCTTGCCGCCATTCTCGCAGATATGGAGGAGGGCACGCTTGCCATTGATATGGAGGCGGAGGATATTCACATGTTCGTGGAGCAAGTGCTCACCGAGCGCGTGGGCGAGGTGGGCAAGCGTTTGCACACCGCAAGAAGCCGTAACGACCAGGTGGC
>JAZNAM010000039.1:0-10858 GCA_045586515.1 Eubacteriales bacterium | reverse complement strand
ATCCGAAAGATAACGGTGATTTTCGGGGTAAAGCATCTCATCTGCGCATCCAAAGCCGGTTTCGGAAAGTGCGCGCAGGTGCATCTTACGGATGGCAACGATGCCCTTGAGCAGGTCGGGATCCGCATTGGGATCGGGTTGATGAAGCATGCCCTTGTAGCCGTCTCCGGTGGTACGAGGCTTGTTGGTATAGATACGAGGAATGAGCACGAGCTTATCCTTCACCTGCTCCTGCATGCGAGCAAGACGGTGAATGTACTCCATTACGGGTTCCTCGGCGTCAGCCGAGCAAGGGCCGATCACAAGCACAAGCTTGTCGGAAGCACCTGTAAAAATATTTTTGATCTCAGCGTCACGTGCTGCCTTGGCAGCGGCTGCCGCCTCGGTGATGGGGTAACGCTCTTTGGTTTCCATGGGAATAGGAAGTTTACAAATGAAACGCATGTTGTTGTTCATGATGGTTCTCTTTCTACTGGGGAGATTCTTTGGATTATTCGTTATTATTCGGCGGAAATGACATAATCGTAAAGCGGTTGACCGCCCTCTACGACAAGCAGTTCTGCATCAGGGAAAGCCGCACGGCAAAGTTCCTCAATGCGCGCAGTCTCCTCTACCACGGCATCCGCACCGCAATAGATGGAAACAAATGCAGGCGCAGCGGGAATGAACGCAATCAGTTCCTTTACCGCATCGTAATCGGTGTCGACGGCAATCTTTACCTTGTTATCCACAAGGCCGAGCACTTGACCGTCCTTAATGTTCAAACCATCCACCTCTGCATCACGCACCGCGTGAGTAAGAGAGAGTGTGGTCACGGTTTCAAGCGCTTCCTTCATCGCCTCAGCATTCGTGTCCGGGTCAGCGCTCTCGTCAAACACCATCATAGCGGAAAGACCCTGTGTGAAGTGTGCAGAAGGAATCACGATCACGCGTTTATCCTCTGTGAGTTCGGCGGCGCGATCCGACACCATGAAAATATTCTTATTGTTCGGCAAGATATACACCGTTTCGGCATTGACTGCCGCAACAGCGTCCAGTACATCTTCCGTGCTGGGATTCATCGTCTGTCCGCCGGGCACGATGTAATCGACACCCAGATCGCGGAACAAGGCAGATACACCATCCCCTACCGCCACAGACACGAAGCCGTATGGTTTAGGCGGTGTCTTGGGTGCGTTGGATACTTCGGTGGGCACTTGTTCGGCTGCGGGTGTCTCGGTGAGATTATTATGCTGAATGCACATATTCTCAATCTTCACCATCGAAAGCGCACCGTAACCAAGTGCCTGTTCGATGACCTTGCCGGGGTGGTTGGTATGAACGTGCACCTTGACAAACGTTTCAGTTTCAACGAATACAAGGCTGTCACCCTGATTCATAAGCCAAGGACGGAAATCCGCCGCCGTTCCCTCTCCCATATGCGCCTCGTCCTTATCAACGATGCACTCGGTACAGTAACCGAATTTGATGTCTGCACTATCAAACTCAGCGAAATCGGCAACACCCGTTCCGCTTGCTTTCTCCTCGGTGCGCTCGCGCTCAATCGGTTGATCGTTGAGTGCCGCAAGCATACCGGAAATCATCGTAACAAAGCCGCTACCACCCGCGTCGACCACGCCCGCTTCCTTGAGTTTGGGCAGCATGTCGGGGGTTTTGAGCAACGTTTCGTTCGCCACGCCAAACAAATGCGCAAAAAGTCCGTTGGTATCACCCTCGAATCGGCGTTCACGCACCACGCGAACCGCTTCCTCTGCACAAATACGCATCACCGTGAGAATCGTTCCCTCGGTGGGGTTCATTACAGCACCGTACGCCTCGCGCGTACCGTATTCAAACGCTTTGGCAATATCCTCGGCATCTGCGACTTCCAAACCGCGCATTGACTTTGCAAATCCACGGAAGAAAAGCGAGAGAATGGCGCCTGAGTTGCCACGAGCAGAGCGAAGAATGTTGTTAGAAATATGCATAGCGCAATCCGAGATAGAACCGTCGTAACCGTCGAGATCCACTACGGAACGCATTGTGAGGCTCATATTTACACCCGTATCGCCGTCAGGCACAGGGAAAACATTGAGCGCATTGATCATATCTTGATTGTTGTCCAACGCGTTAGCGGCGGACACACACATCTGTCGGAATTTTTTACCGTCTAATTTCAAAATTATCGCTCCTTTCCGATGAAGAAGAGCGCCACGGTGCCGGGGCCCGAATGTGCACCGATGACGGGACCTACATGGGAGATCAAGATCGGCTCTTTCACGCCCATAGCAGAAACGATGCGGTCTGCGAGATACTGTGCTTCTTTTTCGCAATCGTTGTGGCTGATATAAACTGTCTGTTCGGCAGGATCCACCGCCATTTCCTTCATCCGCGCACACAGATCATCAAGGGATGCGTTGCGTCCTCTTTTGATACCGATCTTTACGAGATGACCCTCGTTATCCACGTGCATCACGGGCTTAATACCAAGTGCCGATCCCGCGACTGCGGTAACGGCACTAACGCGCCCGCCGCGCTTCAAAAAGAACAGATCGTTCACCGTGAAAAGGTGAACAAGTTGAAGTTTTGTGCGCTCTACAAAGTCACGCACCTGCTCGATCGTTGCACCTTTCTCCTTCTCTCTCGCGGCAAGCACGACAAGAAGGCCCTCGCCCATAGAAGCCGCAAGCGTATCCACTGCAATGCACGTAGCATCGGGATACTTTTCTGAGAGTTCGCGCGCGGCGATCGCGCCCGCACCAAAGGTACTGGAAAGTCCTGAGGAAAAGCCGAGGTATATCACATCCTCACCGGCGGCAAGATGCTGTTCAAAACTCTTGGAAAAAGCCTCGAAATTGACCGCAGCGGTCTTCGCACTTTTGCCGTCTCGCAGCTTGGCATAAAACTCCTCAATATTGATCTTGTCGTTGGGCATAGGCTCCTCGCCCTCCACATTCACAACAAGCTGTATCACGTCCAAATTATACTGTCGTATGACCTCCTGTGGCAGATCACAGGAAGAATCCGTTACAATTACATAAGGTCTCATACGGGTTCCTTTCCGTCTTTCCCGAATTTTATCGAAAAAAACTTGACAATGCATATCGACTGTGTTAAACTGTTGGGTAAATAAGTTACGCTTGTAACATTATAATTTTACCACTAAATGGCTTTCATGTCAATCTTTTATAGAAAAAAAGTGACAAAACGGAGTGAATTGCACGTGAAAACGAGAAACGAATCCAACAAGCTTGCAAAGGAATGCATCGTCACTGCCCTCATTGAACTGATGAAGGTGCATGACTTCCACAGCATCACCATCACGGACCTAACCAAGAAGGCAGGGGTCTCTCGTATGGCGTATTACAGAAATTATACGTCCAAAGAGGACATTTTAAACAAGTTTGTCGACGAGGTTGGCGCGGGGATCCACGAAAAGTTATCCAGCATCAGCACAGACACCGATCTATATAATTACTACTATGCTTTGCTGGAACAACTTGGCTCCTACAACGACCTTGCCATCACCACTTACAACGCAGGACTTGGCGAGCTCATCCTCTCCGAGATAACCAAGCAAATGGCAATCACCTTCCCTGCGCGTGACACCTCCTCCACGGAAAAATACCGTCACTTGTACCTAGCGGGCGCTTTCTATAACACCTTCATAGAATGGCTGAAAACAGGTCAACACGAGAGTTGTGCCGAGATGGCGCGCATTTGTCTTACCTTTACCCACGAAGGCTTTGCCCTCCCCTCCAAGAAAGGAACAGAAAAACAATGAGTCAATTAAAAGTAGGTGTCGTCGGCCTCGGCTTGATCGGCGGCTCTATCGCAAGAGCATATAGCGTAGCAGGTCACGTTGTACTGGCGCACGATATCAACGCTGCATCCTTGGAAAGCGCCCTTACAGAAAACGCCATTTGTGGCAAATTGACCGCAGAAAACGCCGGGGAATGCGACGTGATCTTCCTCGCAGTATACCCCACTGCCGCTATGGGCTGGCTTCGTGTAAGCGCCCCTCATCTCACCAAAAACACAGTTGTAATTGATCTGTGCGGCACCAAGCGCGGCATCTGCCAAACTTGCTTTGGCATGGCACGTGAATACGGCTTCCGCTTTGTAGGCGGACACCCCATGGCGGGCACGCAGTACTCGGGCTTTGACAACAGTAAAAACGGCCTCTTCCGCGGTGCGCCCATGGTTATCGTACCCGAAGATCCCTCCGACGAGGCGCTCCTTACGCGCGTGCGCGAAGTGCTTGCACCCGTAGGATTTGGTACGATCACGGTATCCAGTGCAGAAAAACACGACCGCATCATTGCGTTCACCTCACAGCTCGCACACGTGGTATCCAACGCTTACGTTAAGAGCCCCAATGCACAAGTGCACAAAGGCTTCTCGGCAGGCTCCTACAAAGACCTTACACGTGTGGCATGGCTCAACGAGCAAATGTGGACGGAACTGTTTATGGAAAACAGCGACTACCTCACACAGGAAATTGACGGCATCATCCATGCACTCACCGCATACCGCGACGCAATGGCAGCGGGCGATGCAGACAAGTTGCGCGTGCTTTTGCGCGAGGGTCGCCTTGCCAAAGAACGCGTCGATCGCGATAGCGAGGAGGACGTATGACGAGTGTTACCATCCGCGCCTCGCGCGTCTACGACGTACAGATCGGCAAGGGATTGCTGGCAAACGCAGGTAATGCACTCAGCACCTTGCTTCCTCCTCCCCGCACCGTAATGGTGGTAAGTGACGACACCGTGTTTGCCCTTTGGGGCGAAACGCTCGTTGACGCGCTCACATCGGCAGGCTACACGGTAAAACACTTTGTGTTTCCGCATGGTGAATCCTCCAAAAACGCCGAAACACTGTTCTCGCTCTGGCAAGCGCTGGCAAGTGAAGGACTCACGCGTACCGATTGCCTTGCGGCTCTCGGCGGCGGTGTCGTAGGTGACATGACGGGGTTTGCTGCCGCAACCTATCTGCGCGGCATTCCGTTCGTCCAATTCCCCACCACGTTGCTTGCCATGGTAGACTCGTCGGTGGGCGGAAAAACGGGGATCGACCTACCCACAGGCAAAAACCTGGTCGGCGCATTTAATCAGCCGGTTGGTGTATTCTGTGACACCGATACTCTTTCGACACTACCCCAAAACATATTTGCAGACGGTTGTGCAGAGGTGATCAAATACGGCTATATTGGCGATCCCACACTACTCTCTACACTCGAAACAGACTTTTCCGCCGATCCCGAGGCAGTCATTGCCCGTTGCGTTGCGGACAAGCGCGACGTAGTGGAGCAGGACGAGCGCGACGTTGGCTCTCGCCAACTCCTCAACCTCGGCCACACCGCAGGACATGCAGTAGAAGCCTGCTCTGATTTTGCCATCTCGCACGGCTCTGCCGTTGCCATCGGCATGGTATTGATGACAAAAGCCGCCATCACGAGCGGCCTTTGCGAGCCCGACGTGCTTCCCCACATGACCGCGATGCTCGCACGCTACGGTCTTCCTACGGATTGTCCCTACGGGGCAAAGGCACTTGCCGCCGTTGCGATAAAAGACAAAAAGCGCGCAGGCGCCTGCATCACACTCGTGTTGCCCCGTCGCATCGGAGAGAGCGTATTGCATAAAATCCCTGCCGCTGAACTCGAAGCGTTCCTTGCGCTCGGCATGGAGGACTGATATGGATATTACCCTCAATCATCCCGCGGTAGCATCCACGGTATCTGCACCTTCCTCCAAATCGGCAGTACACCGTCCGATGATCGCCGCCGCCTTTGCCGATGCGCCCACGCACTTTGCTCTCACGGGTGCGGGCGAGGATATTGCTGCCACGGCAAGATGCCTTAGCGCCATCGGCGTTTCAGTCGAAATGGACGAGAGTGGCATGCTGATCACCCCGACCAACACCTATACCAACAACGCCGTAGCTGACTGTGGCGAATCGGGTTCCACCCTTCGTTTTCTCGTGCCCGTTGTTGCCGCGCTTGGCCTTACAGTGACCTTTCTGCGCCGCGGAAGACTTCCCGCGCGTCCGATGGAACCGCTTGCAAGTGAGTTGGCACGTCACGGCGTAACACTCACCGATAACGCAGACGGCTCGCTCACAGTGGAAGGCAGCCTGGCGGCGGGTGCATACAGCATCGCCGCCAATGTATCCTCGCAATTTATCACGGGGCTTTTACTTGCCCTTTCCCTGCTCCCCTCGTCCTCAACGCTTACGCTCACAGACGAGATTGAATCCGCCCCCTATATCAACATGACGTTGGAAACACTCGCCGCCTTTGGTGCGGCACCCGTTGCAACGAATGAGGGACGCGTTTTCCACATCCCCGGCTTCACAGCGCAACCTTTTTGCACACCGCGTGCACTTATCCCCGAAGGGGACTATTCGGGCGCAGCGTTTCCGCTTGTTGCGGGAGCGATTGGTGCACATTCCGTCACCGTTACAGGGCTTTTGACTGATACCGCACAGGGTGACGCCGCCATTCTTTCCCTTTTGCGCGCCTTTGGCGCCCATGTGGAAACAGATGCCGCACACCGTGCCGTGACGGTTTCCCCCACCCCTTTGCGAGGCGTCCACATTGATGCAAAACAAATTCCCGACCTTGTTCCCGTTCTTGCCGTGCTTGCAACGGCAGCCGAGGGCGTGACAAAAATCACGGGAGCGGCAAGATTGCGCATCAAGGAAAGTGACCGCATCGCAACCACCGCCGCCATGCTCCGAGCACTCGGCGCAACGGTTGAGGAACTCACAGACGGCCTTGCCATAACGGGCACGGGACGCCTTCGCGGCGGCGAAGTGGACGGCGCGGGTGATCACCGCATCGTCATGAGTGCCGCTATTGCCGCGCTTCTATGTGATGAACCAGTTACAATCCGCGGCGCACAGGCGGTGGCAAAATCCTACCCCGACTTTTTTAACACCGTTATTTTAACTTGAAAGGAGTCACCATGGCAAACACCTACGGAACTAATTTGAATATCGCCATTTACGGTGGCTCTCACGATAGCGAAATTGGCGTAAAGCTCACCGGCTTTCCGCGTGATTTTCGCCCCGACTTGGACGTGCTTCAATCCTTCCTCGCGCGTCGTGCCCCCGGCACAAACGAGCTTTCGACCCCCAGACGCGAGGCGGATCAACCCGTGTTTCTCACGGGACTTACAGACGGCGCAACAGACGGTAATGAGCTTCATGCCGTCATTCGCAACAGCAATGCACGCTCCTCTGATTACTCCTTCGTATATGACACCCCTCGCCCCGGTCACGCCGACTACGCCGCACTTCAAAAATACGGCAATCGTGTTGATCTGCGCGGCGGCGGCCACTTTTCGGGGCGCCTTACCGCACCGCTGTGCATTGCGGGCGGTCTTGCCCTGCAATATCTCGCCACACGCGGCATCCATGTCGGCGCGCACGTTGCGTCTATCGCAACCGTATCCGATGACCGCTTCGGCGCAGACGTCACTGCCAATGATCTGATCACGCTCACCACCCTTCCTTTCCCCTTGCTTAACCGCGAAAAGGAGAGCGCTATGCGCGAATGTATTCTCGCCGCACGCGCCGACGGGGATTCGGTTGGCGGCGTAGTGGAATGTGCCGTAACGGGACTGCCCACAGGACTTGGCGAACACATGTTTGCAGGCGTGGAGGGACGCATTGCCGCCCTCGCCTTCTCCGTCCCCGCCGTCAAAGGCGTAGAGTTCGGTGCGGGCTTTGGCGCCGCAACGCTTCGCGGCAGCGAAAACAACGACCCCTTCGTAACGGACGGCGTAACCGTTCGCACATTGACCAACAACTGCGGCGGTGTTCTCGGCGGCATGACCAACGGCATGCCTCTCGTATTCCGCGCCGCATTCAAGCCCACCCCCTCCATCGCCAAAGAGCAGCACACCGTGTCGCTTTTGCGCATGGAAAACACCACGCTCTCGATTAAGGGACGCCACGACCCGTGCGTGGTGCTGCGCGCCGTTCCCGTTATGGAAGCGGTAGCGGCACTTGCCGTACTTGACCTTCTCCTTGACGAGGAAAACGAGGATAACATCAATGGATAACGAAAAGAAAATTCCCGATATTGAACAATCACGCGCCGCCATCGATCGCATCGACCGCGAACTTGTTTCGCTGTTTTGCGAGCGTATGCGTGTGAGCGCAGACGTTGCTGACTATAAACGCTCGATCGGCATGCCCGTAACCGACAATGCGCGCGAGCGCGCACTGCTTTCCAAGGTGTCCGAACTTGCGGGCGAGGAAATGGAGGAGAACGTACGCACGCTGTATGCTACAATCCTGTCCCTTTCTAAGGCATACCAGCACGAACGACTGGACACCGCCTCCCCGCTGAAGGAAAAGATTCTTGCCGCTGTAAAAAGCACCTCTCCTTTCTTCCCTGCCAGAGCAACCGTTGCCTGCCAGGGTGTCGAGGGCGCGTACTCTCTCAAAGCAGCAGAAAAACTGTTTGAATGCCCCGAGGTCAGCTACTATAAAACCTTTGGCGACGTATTCGACGCCATCGAACGCGGCGAATGCCGTTATGGTGTGCTCCCTATTGAGAACAGCACCGCGGGATCGGTCACCAAAATCTACGATTTGATGTCCTGCCACCGCTTTTACATCGTACGCACGCTCCGCCTGAAGGTGGATCATTGCCTGCTTGCAAAACCCGGTACACGTCTTGCCGATATTCGCGAGATCGTATCGCATCAGCAAGCACTCTCCCAGTGCGCAGGCTTCATTTCACGCCTTGATAACGTGAAAGCAACCGAATTTGCCAACACGGCAAAAGCGGCGGAATTTGCAAAAAATGCAAGCGACGGCGTTGCCGCCATCGCCAGCCGCGACTGTGCCGCACTTTACGGTCTGGATATCCTCGCAGAGGACATTCAGGACAACGGCAACAACTATACTCGCTTCATCTGCATTTCCAAGACACCTGAGATCTATCCCGGCGCAGATAAGACCTCTATTCTGCTCACGCTCCCCGATGCGCACAGACCCGGTAGCCTGTCGCGCCTGCTAACGCAAATCAATGCGATGCACATCAACCTCACCAAGCTTGAGTCGCGCCCCATGCCCGGACACGACTTCCAGTTCCTGTTCTACCTCGACCTGGAGGCACCGGTGGAAAGCCCTGCTCTGCTCCGCTTGATCGGTGAGCTCAAATGCAGCAGTGAGAAGTTCCGCTATCTCGGTACCTACCGCGAAATCTTATAATCACCATGATACGTAACACCAATCTCAAAGTGGGGCTTTTGGGTGAGCATCTCACCCATAGCTTTTCGCCACGCATTCACGCAGAACTTGCCGATTACACCTACTTGTTAAAGGAAGTAGCCCCCTGCGACCTTGAAACGTTTGTCAAAAGCGACGAGCTCGATGCGTACAACGTCACCATTCCCTACAAGAAGGCGATCATGCCATACCTAGACGAAATCACCCCCGTAGCCGCTCGCATTGGCGCTGTCAACACGGTGGTGCGCCGCAAGGACGGCACACTGATCGGTCACAACACCGACGTGGCAGGTTTTTCGGATCTTGTTCACTCTCTCGGCGTTTCGCTCACGGGTAAAAAAGTACTGGTGCTCGGTTCGGGCGGTGCCTCTCGCACGGCAGTAACGGTTGCAACCGATGCAGGTGCACGCTCCGTCGTGGTCATCTCGCGTAGCGGCGACGACAATTACAGCAATCTCGATCGCCACGCGGATGCGGAGATCCTGGTTAACGCCACCCCTGTCGGCATGTATCCAAAAAACGGCGAAACACCCGTTTCGCTTGACGCTTTTCCTTGCTTGGAAGCCGTATTTGACATGATCTACAACCCCGCACGCACCAAACTGTTGCAGGACGCGGCGGCACGCGGTATTCCCTACCGAAACGGCTTGCTCATGTTGGTTTCGCAAGCAAGACGAGCGGCAGAGTTTTTTCTTGGTCAAGGAATCAAGGACAGCGAGGTCGAGCGCATCACGGCAGAAATTGCCCAGAGCACCCAAAATATCGTGCTGATTGGCATGCCTGGATGCGGAAAATCCACGCTTGGCCGCCTGCTTGCTGAAAAGTTTGGCAGACCATTCGTTGATTGCGACAGCGAAATCGAACGTTTGGCAGGCAAACCAATCCCCACCATATTCAGCGAAGACGGCGAGGAAGCATTCCGCGCACTCGAAACCGAGGTGGTCGCTGCTCTCGGTCGCGAAAGTGGACTTGTCATTGCCACGGGCGGTGGCGTAGTCACCAGAGCACGCAATCTCCCACTCCTCTCCCAAAACGGACGCATCCTGTTCTTGGATACGCCCCCTGATTCCCTCGCCGTTGAAGGGCGTCCCCTTTCCAAACAAAAAACGCCTGCCGTGCTTTACGCCGAGCGACTGCCGCTTTACCGCGCCGCCGCCAACGTCACGGTGGCAATTACGCGCGATATCGCAGATAACATGAAAAAAATCGAGGAGGCACTGCAATGAAGTTGCTTGTTATCAATGGTCCGAACCTCAATATGCTTGGCATTCGTGAACCCGGCATTTACGGTGATAAGTCCTTTGCGGCACTCTGCGATTTCATTCGCGACGCTGCCGCAGAGGCAAACGCAGAATGTGAGCTTTATCAATCCAATCACGAAGGTGCGATTGTGGACAAAATCCAGGAAGCGTTCGGTAAATTTGACGGCATCGTTATCAACCCCGGCGCCTATACGCACACAAGTGTTGCTATTTTGGATGCACTTTCCGCCGTGGCGATTCCAACGGTTGAGGTGCACATCTCCAACGTGATGGAGCGCGAGGAGTTCCGTCATCACTCCTTTGTTTCACTGGTGGCGAAAAAGACCTATATGGGGCTTGGCTTTGAGGGCTACCGCCGCGCGGCGCGCCATCTT
>JAZNAM010000038.1:0-6973 GCA_045586515.1 Eubacteriales bacterium | reverse complement strand
AATTCCACCACGACCGCGTGACAACGTTGTTATTATACTAAAAAGAAAATGCGTTGTCAATAGCTTTTTGAAAAGTTTTTTGGATTTTTTTGAAAAATCAAAATCCTTGCGGCAGCTTTATGGCATCGCGCGGTATTTTTTGCCAATCAAACAGCGGCAAAAGTTCTTGCAACGTCATACTCTCCGGCGAAGGCATGAGTCCAAGCGCCGCAGCAAGCGCGCCGATCACAGGACTCGCATCGGGATAAACCTCCCTCACACGATCCATACATCCGTCACCGTCACGTTTGGAAAGACGTCTACCCTCTGCATCGGTAAGAAGCGGAATATGATAATAAACGGGGTGAGAAAAACCGCACAACTCCTGAATGTACATTTGCCTTGGCGTGCTGGTGATTAGATCGCATCCGCGCACGACCTCGTTCACGTCGGAAAGCGCGTCGTCCACAACCACGGCAAGCTGATACGCGAACACGCCATCCGAGCGGCGCACCACGAAATCCGAACAATCACGCGCCAAATTCTCGATGTATTCCCCCTGTAACGCATCAACGAAACTTATTTCTTTATCGGGCACACGCAAACGATAAGCAGGACGACGCCCTGTGGGCGGTGCTTCCCCTCGCTCGGCGCGTAAAAGGCATCGGCGATCATATAGCGGTGCGCCATCAGAAAGATGCGGCGCAGTAGTAGCATGCAACTCGGCACGCGAGCAATAGCAGGGATAGATCAAGCCCATTTCCTCAAAACGTCGGAAATACTCCTCGTAGACCTCTGTGCGTTGCGATTGCCAAAGCACCTCACCGTCCCAATCAATGCCAAGCCACGCGAGATCATCCAGCAAATAGCGCGTATTCTCCCCCATAAAAGGACATCTTGCCGCATCCAGATCCTCAATGCGCAACACAAACTTGCCATTCCTTTGACGAACAGAGAGCCACGCAAGCATGGCGCACATCAAATTTCCCAAATGCAGTCTGCCACTGGGCGTTGGCGCAAAGCGCCCAACGGGTAGCTGCTTTGCTTCATTTTCCATATACGATCTCCTCTCCGTTGCTTGTAAAATACAGCGCACCCGATGTATCGGTTCGGTACACTGTTATATAGCGTTCCGCAAGGCGCCCGAGCACCTCCTCGTCGGGAAATCCGTGCTCGTTATGTAGGGCACACGAAATTGCGGCAAAGCGAGGCGTTACAATGTCAAGCAGTGCATCTCCCGTGGCGGTTTTTGAACCATGATGCCCAATCTTGATCCAATCCGAATCAAGAAAACTCGCACCGTATTGTGCAATAAGGGCTTGCTCGCCCGCTGTTTCCACATCACCCATCAAAAGAAACGAAGTGCCACCAAACACCACACGTGCTACAAGTGATTCATTATTTTCTTCCTCGCCTGCGACGTCAGGCTTTACCAGTGAACAAGTAGCTTCGCCAAGGGAAAAACGATACCCGTCTGCCACCTTTTTCGTTTTTACGCCCTGCATTCTTGCGCAGTCAAGCACATCCGTGTACCCTACATCTCCCCAGCTCACATCCGACACAATCAGCGCATCCACCTGGCATCGTTCCAAAATGATGCGCGCATTGCCGAAATGATCCTCATGTGGATGCGTGAGCACAAAATAAGCCAGCCGTTTCACGCCAAGTGCGTGCAGTTGCCCCAAAAGATCTTCACGCGCCGCACTGCCACCCGTATCGACAAGCATATGCGTATTTCCTTGCGAAACCAAAATGCAGTCACCCTGCCCTACGTCAAGCACAACGACACGCAGCTCATCCTCTGACACGCGGTTGCACGCAACAAGCGAGGACAGGAGTAGCACAGCGAGCAACAAACAAAAACATTTGCGCATCCTCCCACCCCCTTTCCTTTCATTTTAGCACAAAAAAACCTGTTTGCATAGTGTTATCGTGCATTTTGCGCGAAAAACGTACAGGCCTCCTCTCATACATTAAACGAGGGAGGTGATCATTTGCAAATCCGCATCACACCGGGGGCAATCATATTCTTTTTTGCCATGGCGCTAACAGGTGCCAAATCCTTTCTTGCGACCGCGCTTTGCGTACTGGTACACGAATGCGCTCACCTTGCCGCGGCAAAGGTCTTGCACGTACGTATCCGCGCACTGGAGTTGGACATCGGCGGCGCGCAGATCAAAACGGCAGGACTATTTCCCTCCTACCGTACGGAGTGGCTCGTGGCTGCCGCGGGGCCTGCCTCATCGTTACTCCTTGCCATATTCCTCTCCCCCGTCCCCTCCGATTTCGCACAAAACGCTCTGCTTACCTCTCTGTCCCTGGCACTATTTAATCTACTGCCCATTGAGGGCTTCGATGGGGGACGCATGCTCTATGCAACGGGTGCGCCGCTCTTTGGGGAAGTGGCAACAAGACGCACTCTGTATGTCACCACGTATCTCGCGCTCTTATTCCTGTTTTCGGTTGCCTCCTGCCTCTTACTACGCTACGGACGCAACGCCACACTCATCGCCCTCTCCGCCTCTCTTTTTACCAAGCTCTTTTTGCTCACCGAGCATTCTTGAGAAAAAGCGAGCATTTGGGAGATTTCGGGAGATTTCGAGAGGATACGCGAGTTTTTCTTGCTTTAACCCAAAAATTCAACGCCTTTTTGCGCCAGGTTGCGCCAGATTGCCCCTGTTTCCATCTTTTTTTGCGAAAACTATTGCATTTCTCCCCACTTTCTGTTACAATAGCCCTATAAGTCCTATAAGGTTATAACAATATACCTGTTTGGGGGCCAACATTTTGACTTTCAAAGGAGTATGTATGTGGAATGAACAATACGCTTATTTGCCTGAGGTCTATCAGTAAATCCTTCGATGGCGAGCAGATTCTGCGCGGCATTGATCTGGACATCCACGACAAGGAATTCGTCACATTGCTCGGTCCCTCGGGCTGTGGCAAGACCACCACACTTCGCATCATCGGCGGCTTTGAAACGCCCGATGAAGGCGAGGTTCTTTTTGACGGTGTTCGCATCAACGACGTGCCGCCCTATAAGCGTCAGGTAAACACCGTGTTTCAAAAATACGCGCTTTTCCCTCACCTCAACGTTTACGACAACGTCGCGTTCGGCTTGCGCTTGCAAAAGGTGCCCGAGGACGAGATTCGCGAGCGCGTGAAGGAAATGCTGCAAATGACGGGCCTGAAAGGCTTCGAGGCTCGCCGCCCCACCACCCTTTCGGGCGGTCAGCAGCAGCGCGTCGCCATCGCGCGCGCGCTTATCAACAAGCCGCGCGTCCTTCTGCTGGACGAGCCCCTCGGCGCGCTCGATCTCAAGCTTCGCAAGGACATGCAAAACGAGTTGAAGCGTATTCAGCACGCAACGGGCATCACCTTCATCTACGTCACGCACGACCAAGAAGAGGCGCTTTCCATGTCTGACACCGTGGTCGTTATGGCAGAGGGCTGTATTCAGCAGATCGGCACGCCCACCGACATTTACAACGAGCCCGTCAACGCCTTCGTTGCGGATTTCATTGGCGAATCCAATATTCTGGACGGTGTCATGCTCTCTGACGGTAAGGCGCGTTTCTCCGGCGCCACCTTCGACTGTGTGGACGGCGGTTTTGACAAAAACGAGGCAGTTGACATCGTGGTACGCCCCGAAGACGTGGACGTCGTTCCCGTTGAAAAAGGTATGCTGGAGGGCATCGTTTCCTCCGTCACCTTCAAGGGGGACTACTACGAGATCATCGTGGACGTGTGCAATTTCAAATGGATGATCGAAACCTCGGACTACGTTGCGCCCGAAGCCCATATCGGTCTTTACATTGAGCCCGACGCCATTCACGTCATGAAAAAGTCCAAGTTCTCCGGTATGTTCGGTGACTACTCCACCTTCTCCGAGGAGATGGATCATCTGGGTGACCCTGAGGAGGACGTGGAAGAATGAAGAAAAACGCGTTTCAAAGCTTTGCCGCGGTGCCGCACAGCGTATGGGTCGTGATGTTCATCGTCGCGCCCCTGTTGTTCGTGCTCGCGTTTGCTTTCCGCGGTGCTGATGGGAGTTTTTCCCTTGCCAACATTGCAGAGCTTACGCAGTACGGCAACGTATTCGTGCTTTCCATCGCCTTTGCGCTGATCGCCACCGTGATCTGCCTTCTCATCGGCTACCCTCTTGCGTACTTCATGTCGCGTCAAAGTGCACGCGCGCAGCGCATCTTGCTGGTGCTGGTGATGCTGCCGATGTGGTGCAATCTTCTCATTCGCACCTACGCGCTGATGGCACTTCTTGACAACGGCGGTCTACTCAACTCCCTTCTTTCCAACATTGGTCTGCCCAAGCTCCCGATCGTCGGCACGAACTTCGGCGTGATCCTCGGCATGGTCTACGACTTCCTCCCCTATATGGTGCTACCCATCTTTACAGCAATGACCAAGCTGGATCAGCGCTACATTGAGGCATCGCACGACCTTGGTTGTAACAGTTGGCAGACGCTCACGCGCGTGGTATTTCCCCTCACGCTCTCGGGCGTTATTTCTGGTGTAACGATGGTTTTCGTCCCCTCGATCAGCACTTTCTATATCTCGCAAAAACTGGGCGCTGGCAAAATTGATCTTGTCGGTGACACCATTGAGCGCCTCTTCCAAAACACTTCTACCTATGGTGTAGGTGCCGCCATCTCGCTTGTGATGATGGTACTTATCCTCATTTCCGTCGGCGTGATGAACCACTTTTCCGATGAAGACGAAAGTGAGAAGAAGGGAGGATTTGGCAAATGAAGCTCCTTTCTAAATGCTATATCGGCCTCGTATTCTTCCTGTTGTACATCCCGATCGCAGTGCTCATCATTTTCTCCTTCAACGAAGCGGGTAGCCTCGCCGAGTTTTCGGGTATTACACTGGATTGGTACGTAGAGCTTTTCCACGATGAGGAGGCGTTTTCTTCCCTGATGAATTCGCTGATCCTTGCGGTGTCCTCTTCCCTCATCGCCACCGTAATCGGTACGTTCGGCGCACTTGGATTGCACCGTATGCGTAACCGCTACATAAAAGGTGCCGTCAATTCGCTGACCAACGTACCGATGATGAACCCCGATATTGTGACCGGCGTTTCTATGATGCTTTTATTCGTGGCACTGGCGGGCATGCTCGGCTCACGCAACATTTTTGGATTCGGCACGATGCTGGTGGCACACGTTACCTTCAGCCTGCCCTACGTGCTTCTTTCCGTCATGCCGCGCTTCAAGCAGCTTGACAAATCCCTCTCCGAGGCGGCACAGGATCTCGGTTGCACGCCCGCGCGTGCGTTCTTCATGGTAGAACTGCCGCAGATCGTGCCGGGTATTTTTTCCGGTTTGATGCTTGCCTTCACGCTCTCGCTGGACGATTTTGTGATCAGCCATTTTGTCAGCTCTCCCGATTTCCAGACGCTTCCGCTTTACGTGTACAACCAAACCTCACACAACGTCAAGTTCAGCATGTACGCGCTGTGTTCTCTGATTGTCGTGGTAGTGCTTGCCGTACTCATTGCGGTGAACTTTGCGGGCGGTAAAAAGCGCAAAGGAGGTGGCCGAGCATGAAAAAACGTATACTGACGGCACTTCTTACGTTGTGCCTGCTGGTCATCTGCGCAGCTCCACTTCTCAGCAGCTGTGCCGCCAACGCGGAAAACGGTGGCGTGACCACCCTTTACGTGTACAACTGGGGCGAATATATTTCGGACGGATCAGAGGGTTCTTTGAATGTCAACGAGATGTTTGAAGACTGGTATTTCAAAACCTACAACAAACGCGTCAAGGTCAATTACTCGACCTACTCCAGTAACGAGTCCATGTACGCAAAGATCTCTTCGGGCTCGGCAAACTACGACGTGATCGTGCCCTCGGACTACATGGTAGAACGCCTAATCTCAGAGGATTTGCTTGTGAAATTAGATTACGGCAACATTCCCGAGATCGGCAACATTCTCCCCCAATTCCAAAATGCCGACTATGACCCCGATGGCAACGCGGATGGGTACAGCGACTACTCCGTTCCCTATCTCTACGGTATGATCGGCATCATCTATAACAAGACGATGGTGGATGAGAACGACATTGGCGGATGGGATCTGATGTGGAATGAGAACTATGCGGGCAACATATTGCAGTTCAATAATAGCCGCGATGCGTTTGGCTCGGCAATGTACTCGCTCGGCCTTTGGGATCAGATCAACACCGAGGACGAGGCAACCTGGCGCCGCGCATTAGAGGCGCTAAAAACGCAAAAACCGATCCTTCAGGGTTACGTGATGGATGAAATCTATAACAAGATGGAAAACGGCTCTGCCGCCATCGCCGCTTACTATGCGGGTGACTATCTGACCATGTACGAAAACAACCAGGATCTGGAGTTCTACTATCCTCGCGAGGGTACGAATCTCTACGTGGACGCGATGTGCGTGCCCAAATCCAGCCAAAACAAGGATATTGCAGAGTGCTATATCAACTTCATGCTGAAAGCGCAGCCTGCCATTGCCAATGCGGAATATACGTACTACGCTTCGCCCAATTGCTTGGTCGTCGAGGATGCATCCTATATTGCATATATGAACGACATCAAGGATGACGGCTATGACAAAATGTATCTGACCAAGGACGTGGATGGAAACCAAGTCAAGACCTCCTCCTACCGCAATCTGCAAGGCGACAAGCTGTTGCTGCTCAACAACCTTTGGGAAGAGCTGAAATCCGACATTTCCGTGAATGGTGGCATCTACACCATTTGCGGTGTGATCCTTGCGTCTCTCGCGGGACTTGGCGTATTCCTGTTCGTCAGACGCAAACGCCGCAGACGCATCATCGCAGATCTGTGGAAATAAGTTGTAAAAAGGAAAGAGCAACCGTCAAACGGTTGCTCTTTTTTATAAACGTCCGACCACGCGGTGTTCCTCGCAACACCCGCTCCCACCACAACAAAAGCAATGCGCTGTTGCGCAGGGCTTTAAGTCGGATCGTAGCCATGTCGT
>JAZNAM010000037.1:0-7121 GCA_045586515.1 Eubacteriales bacterium | reverse complement strand
ACCATTCCGTCTGCCCTCTTTCGTGGCCGACCTTATTATTCTACCACAACAAAATCGTTCTGTCAAGTGCTTTTTCAAAACTTTTTTGTTGCAGGCTGCTTTTTCGCAGCTTTATCATTCTATCATGGCTTTTGCATTTTGTCAATAGGTTTTTTTGATATTTTTTTGGTCTTTTTCAAAAAAATAACGCGGTTGTGTGAGGCTTACACAACGTAACACTATATATAGTAAAAAAGGAAGGCGAGGCGAGATCTTGCTCACAATTTTATTGCGCACTCTCATCGTGTATGTAATTTTGATTACGACCATGCGTTTGATGGGAAAACGACAGTTAGGAGAGCTCGAAATTTCCGAGTTGGTCACAACATTGCTCATTTCGGAGATTGCAGCACTCCCTATCGTGGAACAAAAGCTCCCTCTTATCTACGCGGTTATTCCGCTCGTGACAATCCTTACGCTCGAAGTGACGCTCTCGGTAATGCTACTCAAATGCCCGCGCCTTAAAAACGTAGCCTCTTCTCGCCCCTCTATCCTTATACGACACGGCAAGATCGACCAAGGAGAGATGCGGCGCAACCGCATTTCCATTGATGAATTGATCAGCGAAATACGGCAAGCGGGCTTTTCCACATTAGCGGAAATTGATTATGCAATCGTAGAGCAAAACGGCAAGATATCCGTGTTGCCAAAAAAAGATGCCCAGCCCCCGACAGCACGGGAGCTGGGTCTCTCCTCAAAAGAAAGCGGCATCGTCCACGTGCTCATTGCAGACGGCAGAGTTAATGCGTACAACATGAAGCTGTTGGGCATAGACAAAGCGACGCTTGAACACCTACTTGCTGAGCAAAAGGTCCGCCTAGAGGACGTGTTTTTCCTTGGCTGCGACGACGAGAAAAACTTCTACTGCATCAAAAAGGAGGACGCATGAAAACCTTTATCGTTTCCATCTGCATCTTTTGCCTTCTGCTTGTGTTGATTGGTTGGAACGTCATCTTTGTGAACCGCACCATGAACGAGTTGGAGCAGCAAATTACGTCACTTCCCTCTTGCGAAAAAGCCGATGACGCGCTAACACGCGCAGAAACTCTATGGCAAGACAAGCGCACTGCTCTAACACTTTCCGTTTCCTACGGCGAGATCCGCGATATGGACGTGTCACTCGCGGAGATGCGCGCAGCAGTGTCGCAAGGCGATGTGCTTCAATTCGAAACAGCGCGTCTTACGGCGCTCGGCGCAATTGACGATATCAGACGTTTAGAACGCATCTCGCCCTCCAGCATTGCATAAGCGTAACGCGTTACAGGTAGCGAGAAGCATCACACCCACGTCGCCAAACACGGCGACCCACATATTGGCAATACCAAATGCGGCAAGCAATAGGATAATCGTCTTGGCAAGTAGCGCAAGCACAATATTCTGCCGCACAATGCGCATGGTTTTACGTGCCAGCCGCACCACAATCGGGAGTTTACGCAAGCTATCCTCCATCAGCACCACGTCAGCGCTCTCAATCGCAGCATCCGAGCCAATGCCACCCATCGCAATACCAATATCCGCGCGCGCCAACACAGGGGCATCGTTGATGCCGTCTCCCACAAATGCAACACGCTTCCCTTCTTCGATGAGCGTTTCCACACGCCTCACCTTTTCATCGGGCATCAATTCGGCATGCACCTCGTCCACACCGACTGCTTTCCCAAGCTGCAACGCAATTTCCTGCCTGTCACCTGTCAGCATCACGGTACGACCAACACCGCTTGCTTTCAGCGCGGCAAGGGCGTGTGCGGCGTCCACACGCGCCTCATCCGAAAACGTTATACATCCCATATATTCGTCATTTCGCGCCACGTATACGCTTGTTTTATCCTGACACTCATGCAAAACAGCAACGCCGATCTCCTGCATCAATGCAAGATTTCCCACCGTTACCCGTTCGCCATCGACACGACCACGCACGCCTTTTCCGCCAAGTTCCATCACATCGCACGCGGCACGCGGTTCTTCACCAAACGCACGCAAAATACCGCGCGCAACAGGGTGTGAAGAGCCGTTTTCCAACGCAGCAGCTAAGCCAAGGAGTTCACGTTCGGAAAGTGCTTCGCTATAAACGCGCGCAACAGAGAGCGTTCCCTTGGTGAGCGTTCCGGTCTTATCGAATGCAACCACATCCACACGGGAAAGCTGCTCGAGATATTCCGCCCCTTTGACGAGCACGCCATGACGAGAAGCCGCGCCAATTCCACAGAAAAAGGAAAGCGGTACGGAAATAACCAACGCACAAGGACAAGAAACAACAAGGAAAGAAAGCGCACGATATATCCAGGTCGAAAAGGATTGTCCAAGCGCGAGCGGCGTCACAAACGCCAGCACCAGCGCAAAGCCCACCACCGCAGGCGTATAATAACGAGAAAAACGCGTAATAAATCGTTCCACTCGTGCCTTTCGCTGTGCGCTGTGCTCGGCAAGTTCCAAAACGCGTGCCACCGTGCTTTCGTGATACGCACTCTCTACCTTTATATAGATACAGCCATTCAAATTCACGCTGCCACTCAACACACGATCACCAACGCCGAGCGAAACCGGCACGCTCTCTCCTGTGAGCGCGGCGGTATCCACCGCGCTTTCCCCTTTCACAATGACGCCATCCAAGGGAATTCGCTCACCTGCGCGCACGACAACAGTTTCGCCTACCAACACCGCATCTGGTGGCAGTGTATCTTCTCTCCCTTCGCGCAGTACATGCGCCACGTCGGGACGAATCTCCATAAGTTTCGCCACAGATTGACGCGAGTGGCCGATTGCCATTGTTTGCAGCAGTTCGCCAAGTTGATAAAACAACATGACCGCCACCGCTTCAGGATATTCCCCTACCGCAAATGCGCCAACGGTAGCAAGCGTCATCAAAAACTGCTCGTCAAACACCTTGCCACGCAACACGTTGCAAATCGCAGTCAATATCACGTCATATCCAACAACAAAATACGGGATCAAATAAGCAAGCAACGCAATCCATGCATGAACAGGCAAGAAAAACAGCGTTACATACAAGATTGCCGCAACAATTATACGCACAAGCGTCGGACGACTCCATGTAACCGCTTCCTGCAACTTCGCCTCGCAATGCGGACAAGCACTGTCTTCGTGATGATGCTCCTTGTGGTCATGACCACAACCACAGGTACACGTATGCACCGTATGCGTCTTACTCATCGTCTGCCTCCTCCCTCCTCTGTGAGATGCGTAAATCCAAGCGAAACAAGCCCTCTTACATGATCATCCGCTAAAAAGTAAATGACAGTCTTTCCCTCTCGTCTGCTATCCACAAGCTTTGCTATTTTCAGCTTTTTGAGCTGATGGGAAACGGCAGACTGCTCCATACCGATCAGTTCTGCAATGGCGCATACGCACAACTCGGACTCGAATAGTGCAAACAAAATCTTGATGCGTGTAGTATCGCCAAACACCTTGAAAAGATCAGAAAGATCAGAAAGAAGCGCGTCGTTTGGCATCTCTTCCCTCACCTTTTTTAATATATGCGCGTGGTTGTGCATAATATCCTCCATCCATGAGCGAGCGCTCATATGTTTGTATATTCATATGATACCACACATGCCTTTCGTTGTCAAGGTGCAAATAAAAAAACGGAGAGATACCTCTCCGTTTTTTAAACGCCCAGCAAACGGGCACATTCCTCAAGATCTTGCACCACGGGCACACCACAAGCAAGCAAGCGCTCCTCGCTGTGATGCCCTGCCGCCACCAAGATGCAATCCGCACCGATGCACTGTGCGACCTCAAAATCGTGTGTGGTGTCACCGACCAACACGGCATGCGCTCCTTTATGCGCCTCGCGCCACGCATCGGCAAGCGCCATTTTCCCGTAGGCGTGAATGGTGTCTGTCCCCCATATTTCATCAAACCAAGAAAGTGCACCGTGCACAAGAAGCTGTTGCTCCATCATATGTTTTTCAGAAGCCGACAAAATCGACTGCGACACACCATGCCGACGAAGCGCGCGCGCAAGTGTGGCAACACCTGGAAACAGCTTGGCTTCATCACTCATTGCATTATAACGCGCGACCCATTCCGGGGCGAGCACAGTTTTATAATCTTCACGCTCAAGATCAAGCCCCAAACGTCTGTAATAGTCCTCCACTGGGAAGTCAAACAGCGAGCGATAGTGAGCAAGCGAGGTGATGAGCGCAAGCCCGCGCTTTTCGAGCATTGCATTGGTTGCCCGCATACCGATCTCCATATCAGAGAGAACGGTGCCGTTAAAATCCCAGATCACATGCGTATATTTTATCATTTCATAAAAAGGTGCGACGCCGTTTCCGACGTCGCACCACCCTTAATTATTCTGCGAAAGTAAGGCACCATTCCTGGAACAGTGCATTGGGAGAAGCCACGAAGGTCTGACCCGCCTGGACCTCTTCGGGCAGCGTCGTGTCCGTCATATCGTTGAGTGCTTTCACAAGGATTTCCTTGGTAATGACAACGTCAACACCGTTTGCACGGTAGGAAACAATTCCAACCTTTTCAAGCAGATAATCAGCGATCTGTTCGGAGGAGGAACCTGCACCCACAGTGCCGGCGCTATATTTGTACATGTTGGCAACATCTTCAACACTGGAAAGCGTCTTGATCACTTTTGCCTCGTAAGCGGCAGAAACGGCGTTCACAACAAGAATACACGTTTCGTTCAGCTTACGGCCGGTAACGCCGTCCTTGGCAGGATCCATACCGGTAAGCAACTTGTATGCATCTTCGCTCGCATAATCAACGTCAAAGAACAAGCCAACCGTGGGGTAGGTAGAAGCAAATCTGTTCTGCTCCTTGCCATATGCCCAAGCGGCAACAGCTTCCTCGCTGTTGGGGTAAGCAACGAAAACGTTACCCGTCTTGGCGACATCCATCTTATACACGTTATCAATAGTTTCCGCAGCGTAAACGCTCTCACCATCAGCGGCTGTTTCAAGCGTGTAGTTCACATCCTCCACGCCGTACTGAAGCAGGTTGCGAAGCTCTGCATTGGTGTTGATATAGGTGATAATCTCCATTGCACGAGTGGAGTCGCCCGTATTGGCACCAATTGCGAACATAGAGGAGAATGCATCTTCATCGGTTACGCGGGGTTGGGATACGGTCAGCACGGAGTAGCCCTGTGCTTCAAGCTCAGCCTTGATCTCATAGCCACCCTTCACCACACGCATTGCAGACTTGGCTTCGGCATTGGGAGCAAGGAAGCCCTCGGAGGTAGTATACATGGTCTGCTTAGAAAGCATTGCCTGGAAGCCGTTCATACCGGACAGGGAGAAAATGCTGGAGAACGAAAGGCCTGCATTACCCTGCGTCATCTCATTGGTGTAAACGCCGGCAAACAGAGAGAACTGATCGGGATTCACTGTGCAGTATCCGTTGGAAAGGTCAAAAGACCAGTAGTGCAAATTCTCCATCTCGACGCCATCCTCACAGTAGAGAGGATATGTGCCATCTGCTCTCTCGTAAATGGAGTTGAGGAAGCTGTAAGTTTCTTCGCTGTAAAGGGAGGAACCGAAATCCTCAGGCTGAAGATTGTAGTCACTTGCAAGCTTGGTATCGACAGCAAGATACACATATTCACCAATGGTGTTGCCGTTGGGCACTGCGTAAGTCATGCCACGGTACTTCACAGCGCTCGTGAGCACGTTGTTCACGTAGTAGGAAAGCTGAACGGCGGAATCCTCAAGCATAGCGTCCATCGAAGCAATAAGACCTGCATCCGCATAGGAACGATATCTGTCCGCGCCGTCGAGGAAGAGAATATCCACCTGATAGTCGGGCGTGGTGGGGTACTTGAGTTCGGGAATGCCGTACTCGTTGAGCACCGTTTCCTCACTCTCGGAAATACCGGGGCGCACCAGCGTGCCAGCATCCTTAGCTGCCTGACGAGCCGCAAACGCTTGCTCAAGTTTGGTGTAGTACTCGGAAGCAAGTACGTATCTAAACTTGATCTGCGTCTTGAACTTTTCCTTGGTGATCTTGTTGATGGCCTTGTTGATGGCACCAAGCTGCGCAACGGCTGCCTTTTCGCTTGCCGTCAGCGTGTCGTAGATCGCCTTCTCGGCAGCATACTTCTCAATGTCATCACCCTTGAGATGTTCGTAATCAATCTCGGTATTGAAGCCCTGGGTGTACATAAGCTCGCTGATCTTGGCAATCTCCGGGCTCTCGGTAATGAGCCAGAAATTCATCGTCGAAGTGAAACGGGATGCCTTGTCGACCGTGCTATCAATCGCATCTCCCTTATCACCGCAGGACGTCAGCACAGCAAGCACCATAAGCAAACTGAGCACAAGACAAATCAGTCTTTTCGTCATAGCAAAACCTCCTCTTCCCGTGCGCGGGATACTATACGATAATACATGATATATTCTACACCAATTTGAGTTCCTTGTCAAGTCGCATAGCGCAAACAGGCGCGCCGCATGGGCGCGCCTGTTCTTTAATTGTTCATCTTTTGTTGTCACCTTTACACAAACAAAGTCGATTCATTTCTTGCGAAGCGACCATAAAAAACAGTATTATGCCACAATAAGCAAACTGTTTTTTGTGCAAGATTCCAATAATTTTAAAGAATTAGTCAAGGAAACCACGCAGGTGACGTGCACGGCTGGGATGACGAAGTTTGCGCAGTGCCTTGGATTCGATCTGGCGGATACGCTCACGCGTGATGTCGAACTCCTTGCCAACCTCTTCCAGGGTGCGGGTGCGGCCATCGTAGAGACCGAAGCGCAAACGAATCACGTGCGCTTCACGAGGGGTGAGGGTGTTAAGCTCACGCTCGATTACTTCGCGCAGAATCGTTTCGGACGCAGATTCGGCAGGTGTGGGCGTGTCATCATCGGGAATGAAGTCGCCAAGGTGACTGTCCTCCTCCTCGCCAATGGGCGTTTCCAGGGATACGGGATCCAGTGCAATCTTCATGATCTCGCGCACCTTTTCCGCGCTCATGCCCATCTTCTCGCCGATCTCCTCAGCCGTTGCCTCGCGGCCCAGCTCCTGCAGCATCTGACGGGAATAACGGGAGACCTTGTGGATGGTTTCGACCATGTGCACGGGGATGCGGAAGTCGGATCGTA
>JAZNAM010000036.1:0-20886 GCA_045586515.1 Eubacteriales bacterium | reverse complement strand
CCCCTCACGGCAAAAAGCCGTGAGGGGATTTTGTTGGCTGGGCTGGCTGGATTCGAACCAGCGAAAATGCCAGAGTCAAAGTCTGGTGCCTTACCGCTTGGCGACAGCCCAATACGAGATATGCTTTCACACGTCCAACATTATAGCATATCGCTGTGCGGAATGTCAAGAGAAAAATGGCAACACAGATAAATTTCTTATACAGAAGGGAATGCCAGTGTGCATATCCAGTAGATAACGCCGTAAAGTACGCCTGCTGCTGTTCCGTAAAGCAATACGGGGCCAGCCACAGTGAAGATCTTAGCGCCGATGCCGAGAACAAAGCCTTCGCTACGGCTATCAATAGCGGGCGAGGCAACGGCGTTGGCGAAGCCCGTGATGGGGAGCAAGGTGCCTCCACCCGCGAATTTTGCAATTTTGTCAAATACGCCGATGGCGGTGAGTAGCACGGCAAGGAAGACGAGCGCGATGGCGCTCCAGGTCGAGGCCGTTTCGCGCGGTAGCGCGGTAAGCCACATCAGTAGGCGGATGATTCCTTCGGCAAAAAGGCAAATGCCGCCACCCACCAAAAATGCGCGTACGCAGTCCTTTACGATAGGGGAACGCGGTGCACGCGCCTCCACATATCTTGCGTAGGTTTTTTTATCCATGTTCATCAAAGCATCCCTCCTTTGCCGTTTATTTTTTCCATATCCAAAAAAAATATGCAAGAGGGCTTTACTTTTATAAGTAAATACGATATACTGATAGCAAGGAATTCGCCGAAAGGAGCAAACCCTATGTCTACGTTTGACCATTTGCGCGCCAAAGCACGACATACCGCTATCGAGATCGGTGAGCGCGTCGAGGAGCTCAGCGATTGCACGACGATCTCCATTAAGATGAGAAATCTTGAAATGCGTATCGAGGAGCAGTACGAACGACTTGGAAGAGTCGTATATCATGAGTTGCATACAGATAAAGATCTCGCTCAAAAGAAGATGGAAATCATTGCCGCTATTGATGCGCTTTTTGATGAGCACGAGGTGCTTAAAGAACGCAAAATGCATTGGGAACATCACGACAACAAATAAGAAAAAGCCCCCGTGTGGGGGCTTTTTTTACGTTGTAACCATGGTTGAAAACTTTTGCTTTGTTTGATTTACCTTTTGGTCTTCTGCGGCGGTTAAAGGGTACCATCCGCGACTGTTGAGTTCCTCGAAGAGTGCGTGCTGTTCCTTGTGCGTGTCCTCAAAAAGGTCACAGAGCGTTTGCAGGACCTCTGGTGTGGCTGCTTCTGCGAGGAAAGTGCAGTACTGATTTGTGAGGTGCTTTTCCATATAGAGCAGATCGGTCATTCTCTCTTTATCGCCAAACGTGTTTTGCATACAACTCATCTTTTACACCTCACTTTAAATTAGAATAGAGATCGTCAAAGTGCCGCTGATGTTTACGTGCCATTTTGTTGCAAAGATCGGCCAGTGCCGTATCTTGTGCGTTACATGCCGCTTGCGTGTACTTGCTGATCGCGAGTTGCTCAAAGGTGAGCAGATCGCCAAGTGCTGCCAGCTCTTTTTCTGTGATCTGTGCCATCTTTTTTCTCCTTTTTGTTGGGCTAGCCGCATGGGAGCCAAACACACAATTCCTGCGGCTATGCTCATTGTTGCCCCAAATAGCCGCGAATATACAAAAAGGCACCGCAACGCGGTGCCTTTTTATGCGTTTAATAGGGAAGTGTGAAGTTGTCTGTGATTTGGCCGGGCACGTTGATGGTTACATCGCCCTCTGCACTTTTGGTGACGATCTCACCCTTCTTGCCTTGATCTGCCTCGGGTTCCGTTTCGGGGTCGTCGGGTTTGCAAGAAACAAACAACATACTCATACACAGTACGAGAATGGTGATAAGGCAAAAAATACGCAGTTTCATAATAGATCCAAATCCTTTCTGAGGTTTTTGAATTTCTGTATTTATTGTAACAAATAGGTGTAGTTTTGTCAACAGTTTTTTGCATTTTATAAAAAAACGAAACAGCAATAATTTATCCCGCTTTCGTATATACTACCATAAGGTGTGTACTAAGGGGGATGCTACATGAGAGCTTATAGTGTAAGGAAAAGGAGATGGCGCCATACAAGAAGTGCGCTTTTGGATGAAATACGGCAAGACGGTGCAGTTTTTGTCGTGTTTTCGATTTTTGCCACCGTTACGCTTTCGATTTTTGTGCACAGCTTGCTTACCGCGCATTGGCAGCGTGCCTTTATGGGGGTGCTTACGCTATTGCTATTGTTGGTCCCTGCCGTGGTGGAACGCAGTTTTGCCTTGCGCTTGCCCTGTACGCTCGAAATCCTTGCTTACGCGTTTGTGTTTGCGGCAGGTGTGTTAGGGGAAATCGCGGGGTTTTACGAGCGCTTTGCTTTTTGGGATGACATGCTTCATGCGTGCAACGGCTTCATGTTTGCAGCGTTCGGCTTCTGCCTTGTAGGACTTACTCAACGAAAGCTTGGTAGGAGGGCACGTTATGCCCCCATTTTGGTTGCCTTGGTTGCTTTTTGCTTTTCTATGACGGTGGGGGCGTTTTGGGAACTGTTTGAGTATAGTACAGATGCCGTACTTGGAACGGATATGCAAAAGGATACGCTGTTGCATGCCGTGCATACCGTATCGCTGTCGGGGGCGGGAGAGGGGACGGTGCATCTTTTGGATGTGACCGAAACGGTAATACGTATGGCGAATGGTGAAGAAATCGTGATAAAAGGATACCTTGACGTAGGACTTGCCGACACAATGTTGGATCTGTTTGTTAACGCCATTGGCGCTTTTTTGTTTTGCGTGATCGGTTACGTGTACCTGCGGGGCGCGAGTGGACGGTTTGCCAGGCAGTTTATTCCAGAAGTGCTTGAAAAAAGAGCAAAGCAAAAGGGCTGACACTTGGTCAGCCCTTTTTTTGTTATGCTTTTTTCCATGTTTTCGGGCTGAACAGAATGAGTACGGGGAGTATTTCCAGTCTGCCGATCATCATGGTAAAGGTTAACAGTGTTTTTGAGAAATTGCTGTATCCAACGAAGCTCGAATATGCGCCTACCGCCTCGAATCCGGGGCCGATATTGGAAAGGCAGGACAGCGTTGCCGAGAAGTTGCTGAAGAAGCCGTGCTTCACTTCATAACTACCCGCATCGGATACGATCTGCACCATAGTACCGTTGACGGCGTCAAAGGATAGCAAGAATACCACAGCGATGAGCAGGAAGAAATACAGCGTTATGTAAGCAAACACATCATCCATCGTCTTTTCTTCCAAAGGCTTTCCTTCAAACTTTGCCTTGGGAACATAACGAGGGTTGATGAGCTTTCGCACGTTGATATAAGCGCCTTTTACGGCGATCACAATACGCGACAGCTTCATACCGCCCGAGGTAGAGCCCGCCATTGCGCCGGTGAACATCACCAAAACGAGCGTGGTGGTTGCAAGCATAGGCCAAACGTTGAAGTCCGTAGACGAGTAACCCGTGGTGGTTATTAAGGATGCCACCTGGAACAGTGAGTGCCTGAACGATTCCTCAATGGTGTAGGTCTGTGGGAAGGAAGTCGTTTTCCACACAAGGCTGATAAATACAAGGGAGATTGCGGCAACGAGAACGAAGAAATAGCTCTTGAATTCTTCGCTTTTGAATATCTGCTTAACCTTGCCGATTAACAGCAAATAATACAGGCTGAAGTTACAGCCGAACAGAATGAGGAACAACGATATGATGTACTGTGCAGCAGGAGTGAAATATTCCATACTGCCCGGTATAAAGCCAAATCCACCCGTGCCCGCACATCCAAAGGATGTCAGCAGTGCGTAAAAGATTTTATCGTTACGATAGGCAACGGCTGTTGTTTCGCCCAAAGCCTCACTGATTGCGCTGTAATCCATCAAGGGGGCACAACACAGAACAAGGATCAGAACGGCGGTCATGCCAAGATAGATGAGATATAGGATTCTTGCCGTTGCCTTCATTCTGGAAACGATCTTACCAACCTGAGGGCCGGGGCTTTCTGCGCGGAGCAAGTGCATTGAGGAGCCATCGTTGCTTTCGGGAATGAAAATCAGTACGAACACAAGGATGCCCATGCCGCCGATCCAGTGAGAAAAGCTTCGCCAAAAGAGGGTGGAATGAGATAGCACCGTGACATCGGCAACGATGCTTGAGCCCGTTGTGGTAAAGCCGGATGTGATTTCAAACCACGCATCTACAAAGTTGGAGATGTCTCCGTTGAGAACGAACGGAATTGCACCTGCAAGTGTCATTACTACCCATACAAGTGCCGTTAGCGCAAAACCTTCTTTTTGGTAGAGATTGTCTCTCTTGGGCTTGGGAATTTGCAACAGAAAGCCTAATCCGACAAGGACGGCAACCGGGATGAGGAAGGAAAGAAAATTTCTAACGCCTTCCTTGTAGATCAAAGTTACGGCAAGAGGAGCAAGCATGAGCACCGCTTCCAGAATCATAATCTTGCCGAGAATTTTGCCGAGTTTCTTGTAATTCATGGTTCGCCGCCTTACTCGAAAATATCGGTCAGGTCATCGAAGTTTTTGTGCGTGGTTACAACGATGACGCTATCACCCAGTTTGATGCAATCATTACCGTTGGGAATGATGACTCCATTTTCTCGAATGATGCACGCGACAAGACAGTTGTTTTTGATTTTGAGCTCTTTTAACGGTTTGTCATAGATATCCTCTTGCTTCTTCGCGAGGAATTCCAGGGCCTCGACTTGGTCATTTACCAGACGATAAAGCGTCAAAACGTTACTGCCTATCGTGTTTTCGAGCGCACGGATATAGCTAATAATGCGGTTTGCCACAATATCCCTCGGTGACACGGTGTTCCGAATACCGAGTTCATCAAGCATGCCGATAAGATCGTCACTTTTGATCTGTGTGATGGTTTTTTTGACGTTCATTTTGTTTGCGAACATGGAAACGACCATGTTTTCTTCGTCAATATCCGTGAGGGCGACAAAGGCATCCATTGCCTCAATGCCTTCCTCAAGGAGCAAGTCGTGGCGGGTTCCGTTTCCGCGAATGACAGTTACGCGCGGAAGCTCATCTGCAAGCTCGTCTGCGGTGGCATAGTTGCTTTCGATAAGTTTGATCTTGTATTTCTTTTTCGACAACTCGTTAGCAAGATAGTATCCGATTTTGCTGCCGCCCACGATCATGATGTTTTTGAGCGGAGATCTTACAAGATTCACTTCCGCCAAGAAGTCGCGTAGCGTTTTGGCATCTGACGTGAGATGGATTCTGTCGCCTTCCTCAATCATGAAGTGACCCGTGGGAATAATAACGTTTTGTCCTCTCTGTACTGCGCAGATCAGCACTTTGGTTTTCAACTTTTTGCCAAGCGTAATTAAGGTTTCGCCTATAAGGGCGCAACCTTTTTCCGCAACGATTTCTACGAGCAACACTCTGCCCTTGGCAAAATGTTCAACTTGCGCAATGGAGGGAAGGTTGATGAGATTAAATATTTCCGTTGCGGTATCCTGTTCGGGATTGACGATCATAGAGATACCAAGCTCGTCCTTCATTTCCAGGATCTGTTTTCTATAATCAGGGTTTCTAACGCGAGCAATGGTATTCTTGACGCCCAATTTCTTCGCAACAAGGCAGGCAAAGACGTTGAGCTCGTCGCTGTTTGTCAGTACAATGGCAAGATCTGCACTCCTCACGCCTGCTTCTTTTTGAATGTCAAGGCAGGCGCCGTTCCCGACAACGCCTGATACGTCATATTTTTCAATCAGGTTTTCTATTTTGTTCTTGTCCTCATCGATGATGGTGATGGTGTGCCCTTCACTCGACAGACTTTTCAGTATGGTCTTGCCGATCGTGCCAAGGCCGATAATTACAATTTTCATAGTTGTAAACTCCTATTTGGCGAGTGGTGTCACCTTATGGCCAAAGGGCCGGCTCGCTTTTCTAGTTTTACGTTTGCGCGGCGTGCGTGCTTGGCGCATTACCGCGTGGTATTTGTGAAAAAATCAACCGCGAGGGAAGGGGACAAACCCGAGTTTCTTTTGCACCTTGGAGAGGGTTTTGCGTGCGTAATACTGTGCTTCTTCTGCACCGCGACGCATCTGCGCCTCAAGTCCTGCCTTGTCTGCGAGGAGTTCCGCAAAACGCGCCTGCACAGGGGCGAGTGCGTCTGCTGTGACTTCGCCCACGGCGACTTTGAAGTCGCCATAGCCGCGGCCCTCAAATTCACGCTCGATCTCCTCCATGGTCTTGCCCGTAAAGCAAGAGTAGATGGTCATCAAGTTATTGATGCCGTCCTTGCCGTTTGCGAAGCGTACGACAGTGTCCGAATCGGTCACCGCGCGGCGGAACTTGCGGATAATGGTGTCTTTGTCATCCAAAATATACACGATTGCGTTGGGATTTTCGTCCGACTTGCTCATCTTTTTGGTGGGTTCGGCGAGGGACATGATCTTCTTGCCGCTCTTGGAGATGAGGGGCTCCGGCACGGTGAATGTGCCGGGGAAGAGCTGGTTGAATCTCTCTGCCACATTACGGCAAAGTTCAACGTGTTGCTTTTGGTCAATGCCGACGGGCACTACATCGGTTTGATAGAGCAAAATGTCGGATGCCATCAGTACGGGATAGGTAAACAGTCCCGCATTGACATTGTCTGCGTGCTTGGTACTCTTGTCTTTGAACTGTGTCATACGCGAGAGTTCACCGAACATGGTGTAACAGTTGAGAATCCAAGCAAGCTCCGCGTGCGCAGGCACGTGCGACTGCACGTAGAGCGTGTTCTTTTCGGGGTCAAGACCGCACGCCATGTAGAGCGCAAGCGTTTCGTAGGTACGTCGGCGCAACTCGGCAGGATTTTGGCGCACCGTGATGGCGTGTTCGTCCACCACGCAGTAGAAGCATTTGTACGCGTCGGAATAGGTTGCAAAATTTCGAATCGCGCCCAAATAGTTGCCAATAGTCAAATTGCCGCTCGGTTGTACACCCGAGTAACAGATTTTTTGTTCGTTGATCATGTCGGTGTCCTTTCAAAAAGCAAAAGCGGCAACGCCGCAAGAATACTATTTATGTTATTTTATCATAGATGATAGCGGATTGCAAGAGGAGAGCGAAAAAATGTTGACGGAACGCGGCAAATGTGTTAAAATAAAATCGCTAAAATACTACGCTGAGCAGGAGGAAAAAACAATGATTGAACACGTTGTAATGTGGAAATTTGCAGAGAATGCCGAGGGCAAGACGCGCGAGGAGAATATGGCAATCGTGAGAGATAGATTGTTGGCGTTACCTCCCGTGATCTCCGAGATTAAATACATGCAGGTGGGGCGCGACAAATCGCGCACCCCGATGTCTTACGATATGATGCTGGTGTCAAGATTTGATGCGTTGGATACGCTCCACGCCTACAAGGTGCACCCAGCCCATGTGGCGGTTGCCGAGTACGTGGCAAAGGTCACGAATGCACGCGTCGTGTTGGATGCGGAGCAAAACGAGGCGGGAGAACTGATTTAATCCATTAACGGTGCTAGTTTTTCCCGATAAGCTGAGGGGGTTACACCTTCGATTTTTTGCATCGCGCGAGAGAGCGCTGCGCGCGACGGAAAGCCCGTGAGCGTAGCAACTCGTTCAATGCTTAGCGTGTGGTCTGTAAGCAAAGCCTTGGCTGCAATAAGACGCTTTTGGCAAAGCAATGCAGCAAAGGAAACACCATACTCTTTATTTACGATGCGTTGCAATTGGCGTTCACTGATAAAGAGCAGCTCCGCTGCGCGCGACACGGACAGATCCGTCATATAGTATGAGGACACGAGATGATCCAGTTTTGCCAATCGATCAATGTCGCGGTTCTTTTCGGAGAGTGCACCGGGCAAAGTCGTGTGCTCCACGAGCTCGCGCTCTATTTCGCGTAAAGGGCGGCGAGATAGCGCGCAAAGCACACAAAGAAAGCGGAGCGCGAGCAAGTATCCCGTTTCATCCGCATCTGTTGCGATTTGCTCAAGCTCACACACTTCGTTTTGCGTGGCGCGCACCAGTGCCAAACGATCGATGCCAAGCAAAGGTGATAGGTGTTGCATAAGGTTTGCACGTCCCGTTTGCCGCTTTGCGGTACACGAGAAATCGAATGAGTGCCACCTGGCATCTTCCGTACCCGAGAGAAGACAATGCACGAGCCCCGGCGGGACGATGGCGACGTCGCCTGCGCGGATCGGTACGATGCCGTGACGTGTTTGCAGTTGTACCACGCCGTGCGCGCACACAAAAAGCTCTGCGCCTGCGTGCGTGTGGAATGGATGTGTGTCGCGGGTTGTTGCGGTGCGCATATGCAAATTGTTGATCAGCATGGTAAGTGTGACGTTTTCTGCGCTGATGCGGTATTCTTTCTTTTCTGGGAAAAGTATCTGCTCTCTCATGGATGTCCCCTTATGTTTTCGTTGGTTTTATTATAACCGCGCAACTTGATTTTGTCAATTCAAAAACGGACACAAAGAAGGCGAAATGTCTGTTTTTGCTATTTACTTTAAAGGGAAGTCGTGCTACAATGTATGCCGAAGTACTCTCTTTACGGAAAGGTTTTTTATGAAAGCCAAAAAAACGTTGCGCCAAAACTGGCCGCTTTTTGCGATGCTTGTTTGCACGGGCATTGCCATTACGGTTGCGGCCATCATATTCAAAACGCCACCAATCAACATTTTACCCTACTATATTTCACTCATCATTATGGCGCTCAGCGCAAGAGCGAATCGCTACGCGTTGGTGATGGGTGGCATTAATTCCATTTTGTACGGTTTTGTAAATCTTAGCTTTAATTTGCCCGGTCAGGCGGCTTACTGCTTTCTGTTTTCATTCCCTGTGCAAATCGTCACGTTTGTTTTATATACGCACAGACGCTACGGTACTTCGACGCTTTTCCGCAAGATGAGTTGGGGGATGCGCGGTATTATTGCGCTTGGATTCGCCGTATGTTGGGTGGGCGTTATCATAGTGCTTGGGCTTCTTGGCGGTGATTATGTGATCTTGGATACCACGATTACGCTTTTTGGCCTACTGATCACTTTCCTTACGATGTTTGCTTTTATCGAGGCACCGTTCCTTAACGTATTCAACAGCTTAATCGGTATTACACAGTTTGTCAGCATGATAGCGGATGGCAAGATTGAACGCACTCCGTTTTTGATTTTCAGCATATACAGCTTTGTCTGTGTTGTGCTTGGATTGATTCGCACTGTAAAACTCTATCGCGAGCAGCAGTTTAAGAAAAAGGAGAAAGAGACGAATGAAAATTGTATGGCATGAAGGGCCTTCGCCAGGGAATCCTCGTAATAGTGAGGGCTCGTTCCTTCGCTTGGATGATGGACGTATTCTGTTCGCGTATAGCAGATATGAGGGTGACTCCTCGCACGATCACGGTGCGTGCAACATTGCTGCAATTTATTCCTCTGACGAGGGTGAAACCTGGAGTGAGCCTCGCGTGATTGTAACCGCTGCACAGTGTGGTATCGGCACCAACGTTATGAGTGTATCCGCCGTGCGTCAGCTTGATGGCAAGTACGGCCTTTATTTCCTTGCCAAAACCTATGATAGTTCTGCTATTCAACTGTGGCGTGCGCTTTCTGCCGACGGTGAGCATTTCGAGGTTTCCTACTGTGACGTTGGCTATCCCGATACGTATACCATCGTTGTCAACGATAGTATCAAGCGTCTGCGTGACGGTAGACTGGTTGCGCCTGCGTGCGTGACACTGCTGGATAAGCTTGCAACCTGCATTTGCCTTGTATCCGAGGACGATGGTGCGACGTTCAACCGTACGCGTCCTTGTGTTACGCTTCCGCTTTATAACAATGTGGATCGCGGCATGCAGGAGCCTGGTATTTTCGAGCACGAGGATGGTGTGATTCGTCTGTGGGGCAGGACGCGTGCGGGTTATCAGTATGAGTGTTATTCGCGTGACGGCATGAATACGTTTACGCCCGTTGCTCCCTTTGTTAGCTCTCCTTGTTCTCCCTTGCGCATGAATAAAGACCCCCACACGGGTAGACTTTTCATGGCGTATAACCCCATTGCCGAAACACATCTTGGCCCTTATGCGCAGGTGCGTATCGAGGATTGGGATATGGAGATCGCGGACTACGATCCTTACACGGCAGGCAGATGCGCGCTCGTCGTGCGCCAGAGCTTGGATGATGGCAGAACGTGGCGTGGCTACACGGTGATCGAAAACGATCGCGACCATGCTGCCAACTACCCCGCGCTTTTCTTCACCGAGGACGGCGCCATGTTGATCGCTTACTGCTACTCGGGCAAGGAGGAAAAAACGCCTCTTGCCGCACTTCGCATCAAGAAGATCGACCTTAGCGAGATCAGCGAAAAGATCCCTGCTCGCCAATAAAAACGAAAAGAGTGGAGAACTGCGGTTCTCCACTCTTTTTTTTCGCTCCGTTCGGGGGCTTTTTTATTTGAGCACCATGCGACGGAAGTTCTTTTTGCCGCGCTTGATGAGCAAGCCCTCGGCAAATTGCTCTTTTTTGAACATCGTCTTGATGTCGGTCACCTTCTCGTTGTCAACAACAGCACCGCCTTGCTCAACGGTGCGGCGCGCTTCGGATTTGGAAGCGACAAGTCCGCTCTTTACAAACAGGGTCAGCACGTCGATCGCGCCGTCAACGAAGTCTGCATCGGTGAGTACTGCCTCGGGCGCGCTTTCTGCCGCGCCTGCGCCGAACAGTGCACGTGCGGCGGCTTCTGCCTTGGCGGCTTCCTCGTCACCGTGGACCAGTTTGGTCAGTTCAAACGCAAGGATTTCCTTGGCGCGATTGAGCTGTTCACCCTGCCAATCCGCCATTGCCTGGATCTCCTCGATGGGGAGGAAGGTCAGCATGCGGATGCACTTGAGCACGTCCGCGTCGTTTACGTTACGCCAGTACTGGTAGAACTCGTAGGGGCTAGTCTTGTTGGGATCAAGCCATACGGCACCGCTCGCGGTCTTGCCCATTTTCTTGCCCTCGGAGTTAAGGAGCAAGGTGATGGTCATAGCGTACGCATCCTTGCCGAGCTTCTTGCGGATAAGCTCTGTGCCACCCAACATGTTCGACCACTGGTCGTCACCGCCGAACTGCATGTTGCAGCCGTAGGTTTTGTACAGGTGGTAGAAGTCGTAGGATTGCATGATCATGTAGTTGAATTCAAGGAAGGACAGGCCTTTTTCCATGCGTTGCTTATAGCACTCAGCGGAGAGCATCTTGTTTACGGAGAAACAAGCACCTACGTCGCGAAGCACGTCTACGTAATTGAGGTCCATGAGCCAGTCGGCGTTGTTTACAAGGATCGCCTTGTCTTCACCAAAGTCAATGAAACGAGACATTTGCTTTTTAAAGCATTCTACGTTGTGTGCGATGGTTTCGGTGGTCATCATCTGACGCATATCGGTGCGTCCCGAGGGGTCGCCCACCATAGCGGTGCCGCCGCCAATCAGTACGACAGGGCGGTTGCCTGCCATTTGCAGTCTTTTCATCAAGCAAAGCGCCATAAAGTGGCCCACATGCAGAGAGTCTGCGGTGGGGTCAAAGCCAATGTAGAAGGTGGCTTTCCCTTCGTTTACGAGCTCTTTGATCTCCTGCTCGTCGGTGACCTGCGCGATAAGGCCGCGTGCCACCAGTTCGTCGTAAATTTTCATCCGTTTTTTGCTCCTTTTTGCGTTTTTTCGGGAGAAGGGGACAAAAAAAGCCCCCTTGCAATAGCTGCAAGAGGGCGTATCTCCCGATACGCGGTACCACCTCTGTTCACCGCACAAGCGGTCTTACTCGGCATCATGCCGATTCGCGTAACGGGCGACACCGTCACAGCCTACTTGGCAAGCGCCTTTCGGTGTGCAACTCGCGAAGGTATTCGGCAGTACGTCCCCTCCGTCTCTCACCTAACGACGGCTCTCTGTGCGGTGCGTTGCTGCTTACTATTTTCGGTCACAGTCTTTACATATGCGAGTAGTATAACACATCTGCAAGGAAATGTCAAGGGCTTTTGTCACGAAAATTCTCGGTTATTTGCTCCCCCTTGACAACTCGCGCGATATGATATATAATAATCAAGATTATGACAGTTAAGGAGTGAGAAATATGAAACAGAATTTCTTACAACTGATGAGCGAGAGGGAAGCGAACTTTTCCAAGGGACAACGCGCGCTTGCCACGTATATCAGAGAGCATTATGACCGTGCCGCATATATGACCGCCTCGCGTCTTGGTACCGTGGTGAACGTATCCGAGTCCACGGTGGTTCGTTTTGCCAATGCGCTTGGCTTTGAGGGTTACCCTGAGATGCAACATGCTTTGCAGGAGTTGGCGCGTACCAATTTGACCGCCGCACAGCGCATGGGCGTAGCGGATACGTTGATGGATCGCGATACGCTCTTGGACAAGGTGCTCATGGGTGATGCGGACAAGATTCGCCGTACGCTGGAGGGGCTTGATCGCGACGCGTTTCGTACTGCCGTGGATAAAATTGTACAGGCGAAGCATATTTATATCATCGGCTCTCGTTCCTCTGCCACGCTTGCAGGCTTTCTTAACTTCAACTTTCGCATGATGTTCGATAACGTGTCGCTTGTTGAGGTCTCGTCGGGCGGCGAAGTGTTTGAGCATATTCTCAATATTGGCAGTGAGGACGTGTTGATCGCCATCAGCTTTCCTCGCTATTCCAACCGTACCGTACGCGCGGTGCAGTATGCGCACAGCAACGGCGCAGACGTGGTTGCACTCACAGATAGTGACCAGTCGCCACTTGCTCCATTTGCCGATCAGCTGCTTACTGCGCGTAGCGATATGGCGTCCTTTGTGGACTCGCTCGTGGCACCGCTAAGCATTATTAACGCCATGGTGGCGGCAGTTTCAATGAGCCGTCATGATGAGGTGGCGGCACGTCTTTGCCGTTTGGAAGAGATCTGGGACGAATATGATATCTACAGCAAAAACAGCTGAGCTTGCTGTGATCGGTGGCGGCGCCGCAGGTATGATGGCGGCGATCCACGCCGCACGAATGGGCGCAAGCGTAACCGTCTTTGAACGAAACGAGCGCTGTTGTCGCAAACTTGGTATCACGGGCAAGGGGCGTTGTAACGTGACCAATCACTGTACACGCGAGGAGTTTTTTGCCAACGTTACGGGAGATGCGCGCTTTTTATATTCGGCGTGGAGTCGATTTGACAGTGCCGCAACCGAGGCGTTTTTTGAGGAAGCGGGTGTTCCGCTGAAGGTCGAGCGCGGCAATCGCGTGTTTCCTGTGTCGGATAAGGCACGTGACATCGTGGATGCACTTGTTCGCACTGCGTGTGCGGAGGGTGTTCGCGTCGTACACGCGCGCGCGGAAAGAGTGCTTGTGCAGGAAGGACGCGTGTGCGGCGTGCAGGCGAACGGGAAAGCGTATTCTTTTGATGCAGTGGTTCTTGCAACGGGTGGTGCATCTTACCCCTTGACGGGTTCTACGGGTGACGGTTATCGCTTTGCTCGTGAGGTTGGACATACGATCGTTCCGCCAACCCCTTCACTTGTCCCTCTTGTAGAGGATGGTGACTTTTGCCGTTCGGTACAGGGGCTTTCGTTGCGCAATGTGCGCCTCACGGCACGCGACCTCAAAAACGGGAAAACTGTGTTTGAGGAAATGGGAGAGCTTTTATTCACACACTTCGGTATGACTGGCCCACTTGTTCTTTCCGCTTCGGCACATCTTGCGCCGATGGAGCGTGGACGGTACGAGTTGTCTATTGATTTGAAGCCTGCATTGGATGAGCGCACGTTGGACGCACGCCTTCTTTCGGACTTCGCCAAATATAACAACCGTGATTTTATCAATGCACTGCACGATCTTTTGCCCCAGAAGCTTATTGAACCTTTGGTGGCGCGTTCCGGCATTGATGGACGCAAAAAAGTGCACGACGTGACGCGTGAGGAGCGGCATCGCTTCCTTGCTTTGCTCAAGGGGGTGTCTGTTGTGATCAGCGGCACACGCCCGATTGCTGAAGCAATCGTTACCAAGGGCGGTGTAGCGCTTGGTGAGGTGGCACCGCGCACCATGGCTTCCAAAAAAGTGGCAGGGCTTTATTTTGCGGGAGAGGTGCTTGACCTTGATGCCTACACGGGTGGGTTTAACTTGCAGATCGCATTTTCTACTGCCGTTTTAGCGGGGGAAAGTGCGGCAATCGAAATACAATCCCTGTAAAGGAGTAATGCTATGCAAATTGCAATTGACGGCCCCAGCGGCGCGGGTAAGAGTAGCATCGCCAAGGCGATCGCGGCAAAACTCGGTATCGTATACGTGGATACGGGTGCGCTCTATCGCACCGTTGGTTACTACGTGCGCTCGCAAGGTTTTGCGCGCGACGATCGTGCAGGCATCCTCTCTTGTCTGCCTGCCATCCACATTGAAGTGCGCTATGAGAACGGTGCACAGCACGTCTACCTGAACGGTGAGGACCTGGGGGATAGAATTCGCGAGCCCGAGATTTCCATGTACGCTTCTGCGGTCTCTGCTGTGTCCGAGGTGCGCGCGTTTTTGCTTGATACCCAGCGCGATATTGCCGCAAAGAACAGCGTGATCATGGATGGTCGCGACATTGGCACGGTGATTCTGCCGAATGCCGAGGTCAAGATTTTTATGACCGCTTCCGTTGAAGCACGCGCTATGCGCCGTACCAAGGAGCTTGAGGCGAAGGGTATGCCCGCTCGTTTCGAGGATGTACTGCGCGAAATGGAGGAACGTGATCGCAACGACCGCGAACGCGATGTGGCGCCTGCCGTTGCCGCCGCGGATGCCATTCTTCTCGATAACTCCGACATGACCATTGAGGAGAACGTAGAGGCGGTGCTCGACATTATCCGCCAAGCGAAGGAGAGCGTTAAATGAAAACGAAATTGTATAGCTTTGTGCGCTTTTTGTTATTGCTCCCCGTCCGCGTATTTTGCCGTACGCACGTAACGGGGCGAGAAAACGAGCCGAAGCGTGAGGATGGGCCGTATTTGATTTGCGCCAATCACCAAACGGCACTCGACCCCTTTTTCCTGTGTTATGCGATGAAGCATCAGCAACCGCACTTTATGGCAAAGGCATCGCTGTTCAAGATCCCCTTGCTTGGCTTTTTGATTCGCCGTCTTGGTGCTTATCCTGTTAACCGCAACGGCAAGGATGTAGGTGCGGTCAAGCATGTAATCAAGTTGCTTAATGAAGGGAAATCGGTGGGTATCTTCCCCCAAGGTACGCGCTGTGCAGGGAAGCCTTTGCGCGAGTGCGAGGTCAAGGCGGGTGCAGGGCTTATCGCCGCACGCGCGGGCGTACAAGTGTTGCCTGTGTATATCGGCATGAAAAATCAGAAATGGCGGTTGTTCCGTCGTGTGGATGTGGTAGTGGGTGAGCCCATTCCGTTTGAACAGTTTGGTTACGACAAGGAGAAAACGGGCGAATACGCGCGCATTTCCGCTGATATTTACGAGCGCATTTGCGTGCTTGGTGAACAGCATAACGGGAAGCCCGAAAAAGAGGATACCGTATCCTCATCGCAAGCGTGAGCATGTGTGAGGTGATCGTTGCCCGTAACGCGGGCTTTTGCCCCGGTGTGCGTGCTGCTACCGATCGCTTACAACGGCGTATTGCCACGGCAAGCGTAGGGGAGCGCATTTTTACCCTGGGGCACCTCATTCACAACGAGGCCTATATTCGTTCTCTTGAAGCGCAAGGGGTAGGGGTGATCGCCGCCGAGGATCTGGCGGCGCTTGCCGAAACATCCTGTGAAAGTGCACCCGTTACGGTGTTTATTCGTGCTCATGGCATCCCCGTACAAACAAGAACGCTACTTGCACACTTGGCAGAGCAATACCCGTCATTCACATATTTGGATTGCACTTGCCCTTTCGTGGAAAAGCTGCACCGCATTGCCACGACTTATAACGAACGCGCCGATGCGCATATATTCCTTTGCATTGGCAATGTGAGCCATCCTGAGGTGGAGGGCTTTATGAGCTGCTTTGAGGGGGAAAAGCACGTGTTTGCAACGGCTGCTGAGTTAGAGGCGGCAATTGCCTCGGGAACGTTGTCTTTTGCGTCGAAATCGCCCGTAATGGTAGCGCAAACGACACAAAATGTGACGGAATGGAAAATTTGTCAAAAACTTTTGCAAAAGGTCTGTACAAACGCAATAATTTTTGATACAATATGTAATGTTACGCACTCTCGTCAGAGTGAAGCGGCGGCGCTTGCATCCGAATGTGACGGCATGGTCGTGATCGGCGGTAGGGAAAGCTCCAATACGGAGAAGCTTTTTCACATCTGTCGTGCGGCTTGCCCCGATACGATACGGGTCACGGGCACTGAGGATTTGCATCTGGTGAAGGCGTTTTCATTGACCCATCGCAAAGTGGGGTTAGCCGCGGGAGCATCCACTCCCTCGGACATCATTGAGGAGGTACATAAAACCATGAGTGAAATGGAAAACTTTGCAGAATTGCTTGATGGAGCTACTAAAATGATACATACAGGAGAGATCGTTACCGGTACTGTGACCGCTGTGTCCGACACTGAGCTGCAGCTTGACCTCGGTACAAGCGTAACCGGCTATATCACGGCCGAGCGCGCAACCGGCGATTCTTCTGCAAAGCTCACTGAGCTGTATCACGTTGGTGATACCATCGAGGCGAAGGTCATTCGCGTAAGCGATAAGGAAGGCATGGCGGAGCTGGACAAGCGCCGTGTTGATTCCGGCAAGAACTGGGAGAAGATCGTTGCCGCTAAGGAAGAGGGCACCGTTCTCGAGGCAGTCGTTTCTGACGTTGTCAAGGGCGGCGTTATCGTGTTCGTACACGGCAACCGCGTATTCATTCCCGCATCTCAGACCGGCGTTCCCAAGGACGGCGATCTTGCTCCCCTGAAGGGCACTGAGGTGAAGTTCAAGGTCATCGAGACCAAGGAGCCCGGCAACAAGGCAATCGGCTCCATCCGCGCCGTTGCTCGTGAAGAGCGTCGCGCAGCTGAAGAAGCTTTCTGGGGCAGCATTGAGGAAGGCAAGACCTACACCGGTGTTGTTAAGAGCATGACCAGCTACGGTGCATTCGTGGATCTCGGCGGTGTAGACGGTATGGTACACACCAGCGAGCTTTCCTGGAAGCGCATCAAGTCCCCCGCAGAAGTGCTTGCAATCGGTGACACCGTTACCGTTTTCGTGAAGGCATTCGACCGCGAGAAGAAGCGCATCTCCCTTGGCTACAAGACCGAGGAGAGCAATCCCTGGGTGATCTTCACCAACCAGTATCAGGTGGGTGACGTTGTGCCTGTTAAGATCGTAAACATGATGGCGTTCGGCGCATTTGCCGAGATCATCGACGGTGTAGACGGTCTTATCCACATTTCTCAGATCGCTATGACGCGCATCGGCAAGCCTGCTGACGTGCTGGAGATCGGTCAGAATGTTGACGCAAAGATCATCGAGATCGACAACGACAAGCAGAAGGTTTCTCTTTCCATCCGCGCACTCCTTGAGGAGGTCGCTGAGGCAGAGGCTGCTATGCCCGAGGACGTTGACTATGCTGACGAGGAGTCCGTAGAGGAG
This sequence comes from Eubacteriales bacterium, assembly GCA_045586515.1. GTDB lineage: Bacteria > Bacillota > Clostridia > Oscillospirales > CAG-272 > Firm-07. Next base: position 3,309 of record JAZNAM010000036.1, on the reverse strand, counting down.
TAATCCCGCAAAAATAGAGGGTGTCACACATTTGCTGTGACGCCCTCTGCTTTTTTGTGGAAATTGCAAGAAAATTTTAAAAATCCGTTGACATGTTTGGGGATATGTGCTATAATGAATCATCAGTCTAGTGCGCAAATGCGCCTCGATAATTTTGTGAGGAAAGGGTTTACCGCAAATGGAGATTGCAATCATAGCCGCTGACGTTAAAAAAGAGATCATGACGCAGTTTTGTATCGCTTATTGTGGTATTCTGAGCAAGCACAATCTTTGTGCAACGGGTATTACCGCAAAGTATATTTCCGAGGCAACGGGTCTGAAGATTGAGCGCATGATGTCCGGTGATCAAGGCGGCGAACAGCAGATCGCAACACGCGTGGCATACGATGAGATTGATATCGTGCTTTGTTTCCGCGATACGCGTCCTGGTCAACCTGTAAAGGCTGAGGAAACGGAACTCTTGCTCATGTGTGATCGCTATAACATTCCTGTCGCAACTAACATTGCCACCGCAGAGGTGCTTATCACGGCATTGGAGCGTGGTGATCTTAACTGGCGCAATTTCCTCAACCCCACCAGCGAGTACAATCGCAACAAGAAAAAATAAGCACCTACATGGTCGGAACAAGCCGACAAGAATCCTCGCGCACAGAGAGAAGGCACACGGCTGAAATGCCTTTCGTGAGCACTTGTTTGGTACCGCCCGACTGTCAGTACGAATATCTGAAAAAGAGAAAAGTTCGGGTGGAACCGTGCGGATTACCTCCACACCCCGAGTGACCTTTTTGTGGTCGCTTGGGGTGTGTTATTTTTTTGTAAGACAAGGAGAAAAAACATGTTTGAAGTAAGATTTGCGGACAAAGCAATGACCTTTGATGCGCCGCTTTCCGTATTTGATGCGGCAAAGGCGGCAGAGCTTGTGACGCGTGCCCATGTCGCTGCTAAGGTAAACGGTGTGGTAGTGGCGATGAATCATCCCGTGAGCGCGGATGCCGATGTGGAGCTGCTCACCTTTGCAGATGCTGAGGGACGTCACGTGTTCCGTCATACCGCGGCACATATCCTCGCGCAGGCAGTAAGGCGCCTGTATCCTGCGACCAAGCTGACGATTGGTCCTGCTATCGAGGACGGCTTCTACTACGATTTTGACAGCGAAATCGCTTTTGGCCCCGATGTGCTTGCCGCAATCGAAACAGAGATGAAGAAGATCGTGAAGGAAAACCATCTTGTGGAGCGCTTTGAGCTGCCCCGTGAGGAAGCGATTGCTTTCATGCGCGAGAAGGACGAGCCCTACAAAGTTCAGCTTATTGAGGAGTTGCCCGAGGATGCGGTTATCAGTTTTTACCGCCAGGGCGAGTTTACTGACCTTTGCGCAGGTCCTCACCTCTTTACGACTGGTGCCGTGAAGGCGTTCAAGTTGACGCAGTGCACGGGCGCATATTGGAAGGGCGATCAGAAGAACAAAATGCTGCAGCGCGTGTACGGCACGGCATTCCCCACCAAGGATGAGCTGAAGGCCCATCTGGATGCGATTGAAGAAGCACGCAAGCGCGACCATAATAAGATCGGTAGAGAACTGGAATTCTTCACCACCGTAGAGAGCATTGGTCAGGGCCTTCCCATCCTGCTCCCGAAGGGTGCTCGCGTAGTGCAGACCTTGCAGCGTTGGATCGAGGATGAGGAACAAAAGCGCGGCTATCTGCTCACCAAGACCCCTCTCATGGCAAAGCGCGATCTGTATCGCATCTCGGGTCACTGGGATCACTATCGTGACGGCATGTTTATCCTGGGTGATGCTGATGACGAGAGCAAGGAATGCTTTGCACTTCGCCCCATGACTTGCCCGTTCCAGTATCAGGTGTTCCTCAACAAGAAGCGCTCCTATCGCGAGCTTCCTATGCGCCTGGGTGAAACCTCTACGCTTTTCCGCAACGAGGATAGCGGCGAAATGCATGGTCTTATCCGCGTGCGTCAGTTTACCATCTCCGAGGGACATCTCGTTTTGCGCCCCGAGCAGTTGGAGGAGGAATTCCACGGCTGTCTGGAGCTTGCCAAGTACGTGCTGGATACAGTTGGCATGCTGGAGGATTGCACCTTCCGCTTCTCTCAATGGGATCCTGCCCGTGCAGGCATCAAGTATGAGGGTACGGCGGAGCAGTGGGAGCATGCACAGTCTGTTATGAAGGATATCCTTGATAAGCTTGACGTCAAGTACGAGATCGGTATTGACGAGGCTGCATTCTATGGACCAAAGCTGGACATTCAGTACAAGAACGTGTTCGGCAAGGAGGATACCATCGTTACCATTCAGATCGACATGCTGCTTGCGCAGAAGTTCGGCATGGAATATGTGGATAGCGACGGACAGATGAAGACACCTTACATCATTCACCGCACGTCGCTTGGTTGCTATGAGCGCACCCTCGCATACCTTATTGAGAAGTATGCAGGCGCACTGCCCACGTGGATGGCGCCCACACAGGTTAAGGTGCTGCCCATCGGTGACGAGCACATCGACTACGGCTATGCGATCAAGCGCGGGCTGGAGAGCGCCGGTATTCGCGTTGAGGTGGACGATCGCAACGAAACGATCGGCAAGAAGATCCGCAATGCACAGCTTGAAAAGCTGCCCTACATGTTGGTGATCGGCGACAACGAAATGAACGAAAATACGGTTGCTGTTCGCTCGCGTCGCGAGGGCGATAAGGGCGTGATGAGCGTGGCGGAGTTCAAGGCAGAACTGCTTGCTGAAATCGCTGAAAAGAGAAGATAAGATAGCTCTCTGGTGTCAAAAAAACAAAACGAAAAGGGTCCTGCCATTGTGCGGGCCCTTTTTTATTTGACGTGAGCGTGCGGTTTTTGGTGGGGAATGGTGCGAAAAATATGATAAAACAAAAAGAGGGTGCTTGTTGCACCCTCTTTTGTACAGTCAGGTTTAGGTACGGTGAAACCGAATTACTTAAGTTCAACCGTAGCGCCGGCCTCTTCGAGAGCCTTCTTGATGCCCTCAGCCTCGTCCTTAGAAACGCCTTCCTTGATAGCCTTGGGAGCAGCCTCAACGAGGTCCTTTGCGTCCTTAAGGCCAAGACCGGTGATCTCACGAACAGCCTTGATAACGTCGAGCTTCTTTGCACCGAAGGATGCAAGGATAACGTCGAACTCGGTCTTCTCCTCAGCAGCGGGAGCAGCTGCAGCTGCAACGCCAACAGCAGCAACGGGAGCAGCGGATACGCCGAACTCCTCCTCAACTGCCTTAACGAGCTCGTTCAGCTCAAGAAGGGTAAGACCCTTGATCTCTTCAACAATAGC
>JAZNAM010000035.1:0-26506 GCA_045586515.1 Eubacteriales bacterium | reverse complement strand
ACTTTTGTCTTCCTAAGACCGCTTGGCCTCCGACTTCCGTGAGGGGATTTTGCTTGCTTGAGCTGGCACGAATGCGACCAGGCAGTTTCGCCAAGCGAAACTGCCTGGTTCGCATTCGCCGTCCGTAGATCGGCAAGCTTGTTTGCCAGGCGTAGGACGTGCGAATCTTCGCCGTAGGCGAATACCCAGCCAGCCCCTCCGCGGGGGCGGTGCGTTTTGCTTTGTCTAGGTTGGTGCAAATTCGAGCAACGCATTGCCAATATGTAAAAACAGCGGCACGGAAATCTGTGTTGTTGTTTTTTTATCCGATCCCAAATATACCCTTAACGAAGATCCAAATACCGATCACGATCAAGATCACACCACCGAGAACACCCGCCTTACCTGCAAGCTTGGTACCGCTACGCTTACCGATGAACAGACCCACCATGCAAATGATAAAGGTCAATACGCCAATAATAAATGCGCAAAGAAGCGCCGCCGCCCAGTTATACGTGGCAATAGTAAATCCCGTAGAAAGCGCGTCGATTGAAGTAGCAATTCCCTGTACCACAAGTGCCCAGAAACCGAGTCCTTTTTGAGAACAAGGACATTCATCCTCGTTTTTAACGCCCTCAATGAGCATCTTCATACCGATATATGCAAGCAGTGCCAGTGCAATCCAAGGAATGAACAACTCAAACACCGAGAAAATACCGACAAGCGTATGCACCAATACCCAGCCGAGCATGGGCATGAGCGCCTGGAAGAACGCGAACATGCCGGCAATGCCACACATTTTTCTCTCACGCATGCAAGGTTCGTTAAGGCCGTTGGCAAGTGAAACCGAGAAGGCATCCATGGCGAGCGCAACGCCAAGTCCAATACTGGTCAAATAGAAAGAAAGCTCTGTCGGCATAGTCATCCTCCAAAACAAAAAAATTCCAAGCGCGCACCGCACTTGGAAACAAAAAACCCATGCACGGCTGACACTGCGTTCAGTACGGTACATGAGTCTCGCAATTTAAGGCAAGCCAGGCATTAAAGCCAGTATGTTGACTTGCTACGCGCCATCGCGCGCTCGCTACTCCCTCATATGCACGTATTATACACGACCTGGATACGTTTGTCAAGGGGGGGACGCGAAAAAAGCCGAGAAGACTATGTTCTCGGCTTTTGTTTTATTTTTCAAACGCCCTTGTAAGTAAGGCGAGGACTTTTTCGAAGCGCACACCATACCAGTGCGTCTCCTCGGTTGCACGCATAGCGGCAACTGTAAAATCGGCAGCAATACGAGCCGCCTCAAGCGGCGCGCAACCGCGCACCAGCGCGCCTGTAAAGGACGAGGCAAATACATCGCCCGTACCATGGCTGTTGCGAGGCAAGCGTTCATGGAAATAGTAGGTGATTTTTTCCTCACCTTTTGCAAGTACGGCGACACCGATCTTCTCCTTGGTATAGGACACTCCCGTAAGCACAACAGTAGAAGCGCCAAGCGCCAACATACCATCCATGAGAGCACGGATGTAGCCCTCATCATAACCCTCACGAACAAAGGGAAGACCTGTCATCATGGCCGCCTCGGTAATATTGGGCAACACAATGTCCGCCTTGCCGCAAAGTTGTGCCATAGTCGCGGCAAACTCCTCATCAAAACCCGTGTAAAGTTTACCATGATCCGCCATAGCGGGATCTACGATCTTCACGCCGTCCGCACGCACAACGCGCTCAAACAACTCTCCTACCAACGCGATCTGACGGCACGAGCCGAGATAGCCCGTGTAAACGGCATCAAATGTAATCCCCTCTTTCTCCCAATGCGAAGCAATCGCAGGAATGTCGTCGGTAAGATCGCGGAAGGTAAATCCCTGAAAACCGCCCGTGTGTGTAGAAAGCACAGCGGAGGGCAAAATAGAGGTTTCGATACCGCAGGCGGAAATCACGGGCAGCGCCACTGTTAGCGAGCATTGTCCCACACAGGAGATATCCTGAACCGTAAGCAGTCTTTTATCACGCATCGTCTATCACTCCTCGAAAATTATCGCCCTTATTATATCATAAGAAGCGGCATTTGAAAAGCCCTTTTTTATTTTTTCCACGTTCTAACATTGCTTGTCCTTGCGTAAAATGGAAGCAAGGGAGGGCAAAAACATGCAAACGATTGTAGTGAACAAACGGCAGTTGCTGCCCCCCTTCCTTGCCGCACTGTTGCCAACGCGCATCGTATCGGCAATGGAGCAAACCGTTCCCCTTGGACTTTTTCCGGAAGAGTTGCGCCTTCGTCGAGGCAGATACGCCTCCATCACGATTGGCACGGAAAATCTCACGCTCGACTGTATCCTCACGGACGAAGAAATGGACGCACTGCTTCTCCGCTTTTGCGGCGGTTCGTTATATGCACACGGCGATACTCTTTGCCACGGATACGTGATACTGCAAGGTGGCGTGCGTATCGGCGTTTGCGGTCACGCTAGCATCGTACAAGGAAGGATCGTGGGTGTTTCCGACATCGCAAGCTACGTTATCCGCATCCCACACCGCGCCCCTTCTCTTGGTGGTGAGATCTGCGATCTAATACGCGCACTCTCCCCACACAGCGGTGTTTTGATTATGGCGCCGCCAGGCGTAGGTAAAACGACACTGCTACGCGCTGTTTGTGAGGGAATGGCGGGCGGCGTTACGCCGTGGCGAGTTGCTGTGGTGGACACGCGTGGCGAGCTTGCTTTCTCGCTCGGTTCCCCTGCGCTTTTGCTGGACGTGCTCTCAGAATATCCGCGAGGCATTGGTATTTCTATTGCCGCGCGCACACTCGCTCCACAACTCATCGTATGTGACGAGATCGGGGATATGAACGAAGCAAGGGAGATCGTGTCTGCCGGTGGATGTGGTGTCCCTCTTCTTGCCAGCGCGCACGCCGCGAGCTTGCGCGAACTGCTAGCACGCCCCGCCTTTTCCCTCTTGCACGAAGCGCATTGCTTCGGCGCATACGTGCGCATTTCACGACACACAGAACGCTTTGATTTTCACTATGACATCACCACACGGGAGGCGGCTGATGCACTCGTTTAAACTAATCGGTTTATTTTTTCTTCTTTGCAGTGGAATTCTCGCCAGCATAATGCTGGTACGCTTCGAGCAAAAGCGATGTAGACAAGCCGAGGGGTTTGTCGCACTGCTGCGCCATATCCGCTTACAAATCGACTGTTTTTCCTTGCCGGTGTCAAGGATTCTTACCACCCTACCGCCACAAATTCGCGAGGCGTGCGATATCCCTGAGGGTGCATCCAGTTTTCCCGTGTTGCTCACCAAAACAAAGCTCTTGCTCCCAACCGAAGCATGCGAACTGCTCACAGCATTTGGCGAGGATCTGGGAAGTAGCTATCGCGAAGATCAGCTTCGCTTATGCGACTATTATATTGCAAGATTATCGCCACATTGCGAACGCATCCGAGCAGAACAATCGCGTCGTATACGTCTATTCCTCATATTGCCTATTGCACTTGCGGCGGCACTTGCGTTGCTTTTGATTTAAAAACGGAGGATAAAAAAATGGATATTAGCTTGATCCTGCGCATTGCAGGTGTGGGACTTTTGGTGGCGATTTCTACGCAGATCCTTTCCAAAAGCGGACGCGACGAGCAAGCCACCTTCGTGGCGATTGCCGGGATTGTGGTCGTATTTCTCATGCTGGTGCAAGAAATTGGCGACCTGTTTTCCGCTGTGCGCACCACCTTCGGCTTTTGATGAGCGCGTTTCAAATTGCAGGCGTAGCGTTGCTTTGCGGCATGCTCTTGGCGCTGTTTCGCGAGTTACGTCCCTCGTTCGCTCTACCGTTTCGCCTGTGTACATCCGTAGCATTATTGGGTGCCGGCGTGGCACTCCTTTCCCCTATCATCACACAGATCCGCTCGCTTCTCTCCGCAAGCGACGCGGGAGAACTCGGCGGTATTGTACTGCGCGCCCTCGGTATCGCCATGATCTGCGAACTTGCTGCCTCGTTTTGTGAGGACATGGGCGAACAAACGATCGCACGTTGTGTCAGCACATTCGGAAAATGGGAGATCCTTGTTCTTTGTATCCCCTTGGTGGACAAGGTGTTGGATTTGGCAAAGGAGTTGTTGCAATATTGAAAAACACACGCAAACGGTGCGCGTTTTTTCTTATTCTGTTTGTGTTGCTCCCTCTGCTTTCTCTGCCTGTGCACGCAACAGATTATACAGAAGAGGCAACAAGCGCCTATGACACATTTCGAGAGGCGATCCCCGACGAGGTCGCGGAACTGCTACCGAACAGTTTTTTTAACAGTGAACTTGAAAACGGAGAGGAAGCAATGCGCGAAAGCACAAGCGTTGGCTCGGTGTTACGAGCCGTCGGTCGCGTGCTGGGTCTGACACTCGGTGATGCTGTGCGCCTGCTCGCCAACGTATCGGGACTACTCGTCCTTTCGGCATTGTTCCGTGCGCTTTGCCCTGAGGATCGAGGTGGACTGTCTCGCGCCCTTACTTTTTGCTCTTCACTTGCACTTGCTGTATTGCTGTTCACGTTGCAACGTGATAGCTTTTTGCAAATGGAGCGCTATTTCACTGCTATTAAGGGGATCGCCACAGCATTTCTTCCTTTGATGGGGACGCTATATGCCATGGGCGGCAACGTGCGCGCAGCAGCAGTTAATCATAGCGTGATCAGTGCATTTCTTACTCTTCTTGAAACCTTTTGTGCCGGAACGGTACTTCCTATCGCGGGTATTTGTCTTTCACTCTCACTGCTTGACGCCACGACAGGTGGCAACATTTCCTTGCGTCCACTGGCGGCCTTCATCAAACGCAGCTACACCCTATGCCTTTCCTTTCTCATGCTGCTACTGTGTGGTGTGCTGGGCATTCAAACAACGCTCGCCAAGGCAGGTGACACCTTAGCCCTTCGCACGGCACGCTTCGCCGCGGGTAGTTTTCTGCCCGTTGTGGGGGGATCGGTGTCCGAGACCCTACGAACCGTAGCCGCCAGCGTAGAATATCTACGCAGTGTTGCGGGAACCGGGGCGATCCTAGTGCTGTTTTTCACCTTTCTCCCCACATTTCTCTCTGCTTTACTTACTCGTTCAGCATTTCAGCTTGGCGGTTCGGTTGCCAAACTGTTGCACTGTGAAAGCGAGGAAAAAATTCTCGCAGAACTTGCATCGGTTTTTGGCTACTTCCTTGCCATCATCGCCTCTCTTTTCGTGATGCTCGTTTTTTCTCTCACACTATTCACGCGCTGTGCCGCGGCGGGGGGATAATATGCAAAAAGAGTTATTCGCATTGTTTTGCGTATGTCTTGCCGCCTGCATCGGCGAAATTTTGTTGCCGGAAGGAACAAAAGGTGGCACAAAGAAGGTGTTTCGCTTTCTCACTGCGCTCGTTGTTTTGCTGTTAATTCTCACACCGTTTCTGCGCCTTTTGGGAGATCACTCCTCCTTGCTCGAGGGCGAGATCGAATGGGAACAAGAGGAGATCGAGAACTATGAAAGCATCTTCGAAAACGCCATTAAAAAGCAAAGCGAAACGGATTTGGTAGAAGGCATCTATGCACTGCTCTCTCAAAATTATGGCATCAAAAGCGAACACTGCGAAATTGTGGTCAACTTCGATACAGACGGTTCTTTGCGCCGTGTTTCCCTGTTTTTGTCGGGTACGGCACTCATACAAAATCCCAAAACGCTGGAAAATGATCTTGCACAGCGTCTTTCTTGTATTGTGGAGGTTCGTTAATGGAAAAAGGCAATAAGCAAACATCGGGCATCTGGGTGTTCCTTCGTGCCAAAGGACGTATTTGGATATTGCTCGGCGGCGTGTTGGCGGGCATTGCGTTACTTCTTGTCGGAGGCGATTTTTGGAAAAAAACTCCGGAAACGGATGCCAATATCAAAAGCGAGTCGCTCACCGAGCTTGCCTCTTATGAAAAGGAATTGGAATCCGAGATTCAAAAAATGTGTGCCGCCGTCTCAGGTGTCAGTCAAGTGGATGTGATGGTGCGCCTTTCGGGTGGAAGCAGTATTATTTACGCCGCAGACGGTAGTGGCAAACCCTCAACCGTAGGAAGCGGCAGTTCGGAATCCCCCCTCTACTCCACCCTACATGCACCCACGGTGGCAGGAGTCGGCATCGTGTGTCGCGGCGGCAACGATCCGATCATTCAACAAAAGCTTATCGAACTCGTTTCCACAACGCTTGACATCAGCGCATCACGCGTATTCGTCGCAGGCAAATAAAACAAGGGCGCTTGCCAAAAGCAAGCGCCCTTGTTTTTTGTTACAGTGCGCGAATGGACTCTACCGGCTTTTTCTTCGCCGCATTCCATACAGGCAGGAAAGTGGCGATCACTGCCGTGAGGATCGCAATACCCACAAGAATCACAAGCGAGCCGAAGCCAAACACGAACAGCGAAGCACCAATCGAGGAACCAATCGTAGTGTTCAGCACGCGACAAAGCACGATGCTCGCCACAAGCGAAATGGCGGCACAGATCGCCGCGATAGAGAAAGACTCTGCAAAGAAGATCTTGAACACGTCAAGGCTTCTTGCTCCCACCGCACGCAGAATACCGATTTCCTTCTTCTTTTGCGAGATGGAAACGGAAATGAAGTTGGAGAATAGCAGAATCGCAAACAGCGCAAAGCCAAGACCAACGTAAAGGAACACCTTGGAAAGGGTATCTACGATGCTATCCACGAAAGCGATCTCCTGAATGCGGGAATCCATGATATACATACGGCTTCCCTTTTCGTTGTATTCCTCGTTCTCATACATTTCCCACAGTTCATTTACGATCTTATCCGAACCGTCGAAGGGCAAATAGAGTTTGTCATACACGCCGTTGGGATCGACTTCGTACGTGCTTACTCTTTCCTCATACCACTCAAGTGTGGACTTTTGCGTTGCCCAGTACGCTTCTACCTTTGCATCGGGAAGATACACGACACTATCCGTGCCATCCTCCTCGGCGGCAATGAATACGCCAGAAATGATGTAGGATTCGTGCCCACTGAGCGCCATTTGATTTCTTTCGTCATACACGCAGAAATCAACCTTGTTCACATCACTTGCCCCAAACTGTGCCAGGATCGACTTGCTCTGGGTGAGCGCTGCTTTCTTCTGGTCGAAGGTGATAGCAATCTCGATCTCGTTGCCTTGCTCGTCAACCTCGTGCAGCGTATGACTCCACATCATGTGTATGCACTCGTTGAGCTGATTGAGCTGTTCAAACTTCTCATCAATCCCGTCGGGATACTCGCCGTATTCATTCCTCGTTTGCTCCAACTCCATGCGGGCTTCATCCACGTAACTATTGAGAATATTCGCATACCTGATTATGGAGATCACGATGCCGTCGGTAGCGTTGGAAAGCGCAACGTAATTGGCTTGATTCAGCGAGGAAATGGGCGAGTAGTACACGTTGCTCTGCGACATTGCACCCTCATTTCCACCACCGTTTTGGAAGACGATCTGAGCACTACGGTTGTAGAAGGAAGTGTCTTTGCTGTAGGAGTAGCTGTAACGCTGCGCGATCTCACCGATCGCATCCTGGCTAAGGAAGGCCGTGAGGTGCAGCCCATCGCCAAGTTCCTGCTGATAGGTGTATTCAAGGGAGGCGTTTCGGTTGCTGTCGGTCTTGAGCGTTTCATACTTCGGGTCGATCGTGCCACTGTCAAGAATGCCGACAATCTTATACTTCGTGCCATTGATACTGAGCGTCTTACCGAGCAGATCCTGCGCGACAGAAAGTTCCAGCGTTTGTCCGTCGTCCGTGCGCAAGCCACATTCAACCAAGACCTGTGCCGTGTAACTGGAAATACAGATCTCGTCTTTGGCAACGGGATACTGACCGTTGATTCGGGAACGGAGCGTATGTCCGTCGGGTAGATAGGAAACGGAAGAGATCTCATCCACCCAATACGCACTCGTTGCCCCGCGTACGGGCAAGGTCATGTTTACACGAGCCGCACCGAAAAGTGTGTTGCCATACTCCGTGCGCATGGTGGCAAGCGCCGCCTCGGAGAAACGGGCGGACTCCACCGCCTCGTACTCGTACTCAAGGCTGCCGTTCTGGTAACTCTTGATGTCGATCTTGTACTGCTCGCCCACCGAAATGTATTCCGCGTTCGAATCGCGCAGCGTCTGCTTGAAGGTCGCGGCGCTGTCGTAAAAGCTGAGCGTGGAAAGCAAGCCGAACAACGTAAACGCGATCACGCAAAGCACCACCGTAAAAAACAGTCGAACGGGCTTGGTTTTAAGACCCGATATACCGATTCTTGCGGCGTGACGAAGCGGCAGTTTGGAGCGGATGAAGCGGCTTTCCGCCTTGGTGTATTCACGGATCGGCACGGTTGACTCATCGGTGTCGTCAAACACCTCTTTGGCGCCGTCTGCGGTGATACGGCTCACCTTTTTAAAGTTGGTAACGTCGCGCTCACCGCCCGCAATGATCACATCACCCTCGGCGTTGCCGAGGAAGGCACGGATCTTTTCGAACTCGCCGTCATCCAGCTTCGCGCCGCGCTTGATGCAAAGCACATCACCGATCACGTCAATGTTTTCACTCAGCGCCTCTGCCTCGTGGGCGGTCTTGGTCACGTCGGAGAGGATCTTACCGTCTTTGAGTTCAATGATACGATCGGCATACAACTCCGCAAACTCGCGGTCGTGCGATACGACGATGACGAGTTTATCCTCGGAAAGTTTTTTGAGGGTGTCAAACACCTGTTTGCCCGTTGCGGAGTCCAGCGCGCCCGTCGGCTCGTCCGCCATAATGATCTCGGGAGATTTGACCAGCGCGCGTGCGATGGCGATTCTCTGCTTCTGACCACCCGAGAGCGTGTTGGGCTTGCGCTTGGCAAAGCCCTTTAGGTCTACCTGCTCAAGGAGCGCCGCAATCGCTTTTTTGTTCTTGGGCTTACCCTGCAATTCCAGTGCGAGCGCAATATTTTCCTCAACCGTGAACTCGTTTAAAATGTTGTACTCTTGGAAAATGAAACCAACGTATGTATTGCGATAGCTATCAAAATCGCTCTGCGAGAATTTTTTACTGCTTCGCCCCTTAACAATCACCTCACCAGAGGTAGGATCGTCCAGACCACCGCATACGTTAAGTAGGGTGGATTTACCACTACCGCTCTTGCCGAGCAGAAACACCATGCCCTGCTCGGGAAAGCGAAGCGTTACATCGTCAAGCGCACGTGTCTCCGCACCGTTTTTCGTTTTGTAAATTTTTGTGAGATTTTTTACCTCTAACACAAAAGAACTCCTTTCTATGTAAACGCCCCAAGGCGCTTGATTTTATTTGTTTTCAAGTGCATCAAAGACAGCCTCGGGCGTGTCACATACGCGAATAACGAGAGTCGCAATAGGAGAAATAAAGCCCTTCTCTACGCCCTCTCGAATTACATCGACCATACTATCCCAAAAGCCATTGATATTGTAGAGCACAATGGGCTTTTGGTGTCTGTCCAGCACACGGAGCGTGAGGATCTGGAAAAACTCATCAAACGTACCTACGCCGCCGGGCACGATCACGAATGCGTCGGCAAGTCGTTCCATTTCATACTTGCGCTCCGCCATCGTTTCCGTCCCGATCAGTTCCGTGCAAAGCTCGCTTACGGGTTCCAATTCGTGCATAAAATGCGGCGTTACGCCTATAATACGACCGCCTCCCTCATGCACACCGCGTGCCGCGGCGCCCATTAGACCCGTTCCGCCCGCACCAAACACCATGGTGTGTCCGCGCTGTGCCATCACGCGTCCAAGCGCCTCTACACCGTCCATATATGCGCGGTCAATGCTCTCGCTTGCCGCACCGTACAAAGTAATATTCATACACAGCCCTCCTTTGGGGGATACTTTTAGTATACCACGAAACGCGGCCAATTACAAGTCTATGCATACATGCCGCAGGTGTTTCTCATCTCTCCTTGTAGTAAAGCAAACAATGGCAATACCCCTCAAATTCGGGGTCTGCAATCTGGTCGCGAAACTCCTTGCACATACATCTGTTCTCGGGTGTGCGCGCGATGCGACAGGGGCAGTAACCACCTGTTCGCTCCAAACCCTCGCGAATGCTCGCCACAATTTCTTTATCTTCGTTTTCTCTGATCTTCATCATGCACCCTCCCTTTCCCCTCCATTTTACCATAACAAAACGCAATTTGTAAAGCCCCGAATGTGCGACATTTTTTCGCACTTTCGGTTGACAAAACGAAGCGGAAACTATATAATAGAGTTATATCAAAGTACAAGGAGGATCCACCCATGATCGTTACCAAAGAAAGCATCATCGGCGATGTGCTCGATTACAATCCCGGCACCGCACAGTTCTTCTTCGAGATCGGCATGCACTGCCTCGGTTGCCCCGCTTCCCGTGGCGAGTCTATTGCTGACGCTTGCGCCGTTCACGGCACCGACGCGGACGCACTGATCGAAAAGCTCAACGCATTCCTCGCTGAGAACAAGTAATCGATAAAGCCGAGGAAATTCCTCGGCTTTTTCTCGCCAAACGAAAAGGAGATCCTATGACTACCTTAGAACTTTACCGCGCACTTGAGGAGCGTCTCCCCCGCACCCTCTCGGCAGAATGGGATAACGACGGGCTTTCTTGCCTGCCCGAGGAGCAAAAAAACATCGCGCGCGTACTCGTCGCGCTTGATGCCACCGAAGCCGTTGTAGACCTTGCCATTGCAGGCGACTATGACTTGCTACTCACCCACCACCCGCTCTTATTCCGTGGGATAAAAGCGCTAACACCTGGTGAAGCCGTGCCGCGAAAGCTCCTCAAACTCGCGCGCGCAGGCGTGGCCTCCGTAAGTTTTCACACGCGTCTTGATGCTGTCGATGGCGGTGTGAACGATATTCTTGCCGCCTCGCTCGGTCTTTGTGACGTACGTCCTTTCGCCCCCGAGGGAGAGAGTCCCTGCGGCAGAATTGGTACACTCGCCTCCCCCCTTGACGCAGATGCACTCGCCACGCGCGTGTGCGACGCGTTGCACATCCCCCATGTACTGGTATCCGGTGACGGTGAATGCCGCACAGTTGCAGTGCTTGGCGGCGAGGGCGGCGACTTCGTGGGCGCCGCGCGCCATGCAGGTGCCGACGCTTTTGTTTCGGGACGCATCGGCTATCACCGTTTGCTCGACGGCGCAGAAGACGGCATGGTTCTTATTGAAGCCGGGCACTTTGCCACTGAGGTGGCGGTCTGCCACACACTCGCCGATATGCTGCGCTCCATTGACCGCACCCTGACTGTTGACGTTTATACCACCCCCTCCCTGCGCGAGGTTTTTGCAAAGGAGTAAGCTATGATTTACGTAACCGCTAATCTGCACGGCGACTACGCCGGCTTTAAAAAAATGCTTGAAACGATCCGATTTGCCGACCGCGATTTACTCTACGTTCTTGGCGACAGTGTTGATTTCGGCGAGGGTTCTATCGAACTTATCAATGATATGAGCATGCGCGTCAATGTTTATCCACTCGCAGGTGAGCACGATTTCAAGGCGCTTCGCATGCTTTCGGGATTTGAGAAAATGCTACAAGACGGCAGTGCTCCCAGTGCAGAATTTTCCGCGGAAATGACCGCCTGGGCCGCAAACGGCGGCATGTCTACGCTCACGGGTTACCGTGCACTGGACAGTGAGATGCGCGAGGGCGTGCTCGACTACCTCTCGGACTGCATGCTCTGTGACGAGATCCAGGTGGGTGGTAAGACCTACGTCCTTGCACACGCGGGACTCGGCAATTACGACCCCGATAAAACACCCGAGGACTATCTGCCCGAGGAAGTGTTTGAAACGGCGCTCCCCGATGCCGCCTTCTTTGCCCAAAAAACGTTGATCCTCGGCCACACCCCCACTGAGAGCGGCAAGATTGAGCACCGCGACGGCGTGGTCTATTTGGATTGCGGCGCTTCTCGTGGCGGAAGAGTTGCTTGCCTTTGCCTTGACACGGGCGAGGAATTCTATGTCTGACATTCTAAACAAAGGCACCACGCTCACGCTGGAAATCACCGACCTCAACAACCTCGGCTTTGGTGTAGGACACGCCCCCGACAAACGCACCGTTTTCGTGGCTGGCTGTGTGGCGGGCGATATCGCACGCGTACAGATTATTAAGGTCAACAAGGGCTATGCAGTCGCACGCCTTTTGGAAATCTCTTCCCCCTCTCCTGACCGAGAGGAAGGCTTTTGTAGCGCCGCCGCAAGCTGTGGCGGTTGCGTATACCGCAACCTCTCCTACGAGCGCGAACTTGCCCTCAAGCAAAACTACGTGGCGCACGCCTTTCGCAAGGCGGGGCTTGCCGACGTCGAGATAGAACCCGTGCGTACCACGGGGCAAACCAAGCACTACCGCAACAAGGCGGAATACCCGATTGCAAACGGCAAAAACGGACTGTACGGTGGCTTTTATGCCCCCAAAACACACCGTGTGGTCGCAGCGGATGCTTGCGCCCTTCAGCCCCCTGTATTTGGCGAAATTCTGCGCGCGACCTGTGACTTTTTCAGCACACACGGCGTGAACGCCTACGACGAAGAAACGGGCAAAGGCCTGTTGCGCCATCTTTACTTGCGCCACGGCGTTGGCAGCGGTGAACTGATGGTCACTCCCGTTATCAACGGAGATTCGCTCCCCTTTGCCAAGGAATACGTTGCTATGCTGCGCGAGCACTTCCCTGCCGTATCCTCGGTGCTTGTCAACGTCAACAAAAAGAACACTAACGTGGTGCTCGGCAAAACCTTTCACACACTCCACGGCAATCCGTATCTCACCGACGTGCTGTGCAACCGCACGTTCCGCATCGCACCCGACGCTTTCTATCAGGTCAATCACGATGCGGCAGAGTTACTCTACGGCATCGCCGCTGAACGCACGGAGCTCCGCGGTGCGGGACTTTTGCTTGACCTTTACTGCGGCGCCGGCACCATTGGGCTTTCGATGGCAGAACGCGCAAGCGAGCTTGTCGGCATTGAAATCGTACCTGCCGCCGTGGAATGTGCCACCGAAAATGCCGCACGAAACGGCGTGCAAAACGCTGCCTTTTACTGCGGAGACGCCGCCGACGCCGAGCAGCTGCTCGCCCAAGCGGAGCGCGAGCGCGGCACGCTTCACCCCGACGCGGTGATCCTCGATCCACCCCGCAAGGGCTGTGACAAGGCGCTGCTTGATTTCCTTGCCGCGCGTGGCGTACCGCGCATCGTTTACGTATCCTGCGGCCCCGACTCCCTCGCGCGCGACTGCGCGATATTGCGCGCACACGGCTACGAGATCGGCACAGTTACCCCTGTTGATCTCTTCCCCCGCACGGGCCACGTCGAGAGCGTTGTGTGCCTAACCAAAACTTAACGCAACATATCAAACGAAAGGAGCTTCGCTTTGACAACCGTATTTAAATTTTTCAACGAGCTGACCAACGCGGAGCTTTATGAGATCGCCCGCTCGCGAACCGAAGTTTTTTTGCTCGAACAAAAGATCATCTGCCAAGACCTGGACGGCGTGGACTACGACGCCCTGCACTGCTTCCTCTGGGAGAACGGCAGAGTGATCGCCTATCTGCGCGCCTACTACGAAGGTGAGGACACCGTCAAGATCGGCAGAGTCATCACCCTCACGCACGGCGTGGGGCACGGCGCAAAGCTCATGCGAGAATCCATCCCCCAGATCAAAAAACGTTTACCCTCGTCCGTCATTGCGCTCCACGCGCAGTCCTATGCCACTGGCTTCTACGAGCGTTGCGGCTTTGCCGTCACCTCGGATGAATTTATGGAGGAAGGTATCCCTCACGTAGAAATGACGCTCGTACAAAAAGAGCCCGTTGAAACACAAACCACGATTGGTATTGTTGTTGCGGTATCACGTCAATGGTGGTGCAAGATCAATACCAAGGCGATACGCCTCGGCACATTTGACGGCGCCATCTTTCCACACGTTGTGCGCGTGGAATACATCGTAAACGGAAAGACTTACGTACGCCGCGCATGGGTGCGCGCAAGCATGCCCGTGCCGACGGTCGGCTCTGCCGTAACTGTCTGCTACGATGCGACCAAACCCGCAAAAGCAAAACTTTCTTTTTCATGACAAAATCGAGGTAACTTATGACTTTCACCTTTGACCAGGATCTACATATCCACTCCACGCTCTCTAAATGCGTAACAGATAAGGGGCAATCCCCTGCGCGTATTCTTCAATACGCAATCGACAACCATCTGGACACCGTATGTCTTACCAATCACTACTGGGATGCAACAGTGCCCGGCGCATCGCGCTGGTATACGGGACAGGATTTCGAACATCTGAAAAAAACGCTCCCCTTACCCACAGCACGCGGAGTGCGCTTTCTTTTGGGATGCGAAGCGGATATGACGCGCGACATGCGGCTCACGATCCCCCGCGAGCGATTTGACGATTTTGACCTTGTGCTTATTTCCCTCACCCATTTCAATCACTCACACATGGCAATTCCGAAGGACGCCCCCGCACGCGAGCGCGCCAAGCTTTGGGCAGACCGCCTGACGGCGGCGCTGGACATGCCACTCCCCTTCCACAAAGTGGGTCTTGCACACCTAGCCTGCTCCTATATGGATCTTGAAAACAGACAAAACTATATCGAAACACTGAACACGATCTCTGCGGATACCATGACCAAACTTTTCTCCAAGGCGGCTCGCCTTGGTGTTGGCATTGAGCTCAACCGTTGTGATATGACTTTTAGTGAGCGTGAGGCGTACGCGGTACTACGTATGTTCCGCATTGCGCGCGACTGTGGCTGTCGCTTCTACTGTGGTAGTGATGCGCACGACGCAGCTGCACTTGCCGAAATGCCTGCGACAATGGCGCGCGCCATTCGCGCCCTTGGCTTACAGGAAGCAGACAAATTCCGTATATAAAATTAAGAAAGCGACGAGCAATGCTCGTCGCTTTCTTTGTTCGTTTAGTTGAGTTCAGGCAGAGACGCTGCTGCAACGGACTGACCGACGCGACGGCTGCTCTCATCGGGGATGTGAAGTTGGATCTTCTCATCAAGCTCAGGGAACTCCTTAGCAAGAACCTCCTTGGCACGATCAAGCAGGATTACACCGCCCTCACCGGAGGTTACGCGACCCATGATCAGCACGTGCTTAATGTCGTAGAACAGCGAGTAGTAGGCAATGGTGTAGCCGAAGTACACACCGATCGTGTCGTAAATCTTGGCAGCACGCTCGTCACCGGCAGCCATCAAGCCCTGTACGACCTTGAGCTTCTCTGCGGGAGAAAGGTTCTCGTCAAGCTCGATACCTGCGGCAGGAGCAAGCTTGATCACAGCGTCCTGGGAGAAGTATTTCACGCCGCAACCGTAGTCACCCGACCACTCATCGACCATGGCATTCTTGGAGTAATCGCAAGGAACGAACGCAAGCTCGTTGAGCCAACCCGTGATATTGCCCACGCCGTCCACGTAACCGCCTGCTTCGCTGGTGCCCATCGCAATGCCGAGTACGTTGTTGTCGCCCAAATCCATTGCACCCGCAAGCGCCGTCACGTCACCGTCGTTGGCAACTTCCAGCGGCACGTCACCGAATTCCTTGGCCACATTGATGTACATATCCTTGCACTTCGCATCGAACTCATCCTTCGGCACCTTGAGGAACAGAGATGCAACCATAATACGGTTGTCTACGTAAACACCTGCGGAGGATACGCCGATGGCGTCCACGCGAGGCATATGGGAAGCGGCAGACTTCATCGCAGAGAGAATGCCGTCGTAGTGATACTGGGGATCGGAGTTAGTCTTGGGGAACCACACGACTTCCTCGCTGTAAACAGCCTCGCCATTGATTACGGCGCTGACTTTTCGGTCAGATCCACCTGCGTCAAAGCCGATGCGGCAACCGTCAAGGTGTCTGCCAACGGGGGTTGCGTTCTCGCTGGTGATGGGCGCATCCTTGATGTCTCTGTGCTCAACGGTAACGGTCGTTTCGTACACGCCACCCATGAACTCAAAGTCAAACGCACGCGCGCCGGCTGCGCTATATGCTTCGGCGAGCTTGTCTGCAACCAGTTTGGAACCCGCAATAATGATCTTGTGGCCGCCGCGCACCCAAAGCAAGCTCTTAACCAGGCGTTCTACAAACTCGTAGTTCTCCTCGTCGTGACCCGTCCCATCCTTATAAACAATGGTTTCAAATGCGCTGACATAGCCCTTGTTGCGCTCGATACCGATCACCAAACGCTCGCCGCCCGCAGCACGTGCTGCCTCGGTGAACTCGCGATACACCAGCATCATGGGGGTAAACTCTTTATCAAGAATTGCTTCAACCTTAAGCTTCATATCTGATTTCTCCTTGCATAATAGTCTTCTTTACGTTAAATTGCTCATCGGTGATGATGATATCCGCATCCTTACCCGCTTCAAGTGATCCCTTCGCGTCGCCCATACCGATGGCGTTTGCGGGATTAAGCGAAGCGGCGGCAACGATCTCGCAAAGCGGCAGATCGGTGTTCGCCCATACGTTCTTCACTGCGTCGTTGAGTTTGAGTACGCTACCCGCAATAGTCCCGTCCTCCAAAAGGCACTGAATCCCCTTTACAAAGGTCTTCTGACCGCCAAGCGAATACTCGCCGTCGGGCATGCCGCCGGCACGCGTGCAGTCGGTAATCAACACAAGTTTGTCACCCTTGCACTTGGCAATGAGAGAGAAAAGCCCAGGATGCACGTGGAAAGTGTCTGCGATCAATTCGGTATAAGCGTCACTCGTAAGACCTGCGCCAACCACACCGGGCTTGCGATGATGCAAGGGGGTCTGCGCGTTAAACAGATGCGTCACCTGCGTCGCGCCGCACGCAAATGCCCGCATTGCCTGCTCGAAGGTGGCATCGGTATGACCGACAGATACGCGCACGTCACAGTTCGCGCGAATCTTTCCGATCGCTTCATATCCGCCCTCGGTTTCAGGAGCAATGGTGCAGATCTTGATGATATCGCTGTTGGCGATGATCCAATCGGCATCGGGAACCTTGATGTGCTCTGCGGCCTGAGCGCCCTTCTTACTCGCATTGATGAAAGGGCCTTCACTGTTCACACCGGCTAGATATGCCCCACACCACGTTTTGCTCTCCTCTTGCAAGGAGCGCACCACGTTCAGTGCCGCCTCAATCTCGGGCATCGACACCGTCATGGTCGTGGGTAGGAAAGTTGTAACACCGTTTTTCATCACACCCTCTGCCATACGGCGAATACCTTCTGCACTACCGTCAGATGCATCCTCGTTGAGATACCCATGAATATGTACATCAACAAGACCGGGCGCAACGTAGCCACCGTTTGCTTCAATCACCTCGGCACCTGCAGGCACTACATCGCTAACGCCGATAATTTTTTCGTCAAAGAGCAAAACCTTACCTTCGACAATCGCGTCGGGAAGGATAATTTTTGCACCCTTAATACATTTCATAATGCGTTTCTCCTTGGAGATATTATCGCTTCAATTATACCATAGCAAAAACAAAAGTAAATGCAAAATTGAACACAAAATTTACAAATTTAGATACACGAAAAATTGTCGTTTACTTTTTCTGTTTTGTGTGATATACTGGGTATGCTATTATAAAATCCCTGGAGGAATTCGAATGTATTACGTTGGCGTTGATCTTGGTGGTACTAATATCGCGATTGGCATTGTGGATGAAAACTATACCATGATAGTAAAAGACAAAACCCCCACAAGGGCAGAGCGCGGCGCGGACGAAATCGTACGCGACATGGCAACACTCACCGCCACGCTTGTAGAGCGTGCCGGCCTTACCTTCGACGATATTGCCGCAATGGGCGTCGCAGCCCCCGGTGCGGTTGATAACGCCGCAGGCATTGTTAAATGCTGTAACAACGTAGATATGTTCCAATACCCCATCGCAGATAAACTCAAAGCACTCATCCCCATCAAACGCGTCTGCCTCGCCAACGACGCAGATGCCGCCGCTTGGGCGGAGGCTAAGATAGGCGCAGGCAAGAGCTGTGACGATCTCATTATGATCACACTTGGCACAGGGGTTGGCGGTGGCATCGTGATAAATGGCAAAATCTACGCGGGCTACAACAACATGGGCGGTGAGATCGGCCATATGACGCTCTCTTTTGATGGACGCCCCTGCTCTTGCGGCAGAAAAGGCTGTTTTGAGGCATACTGCTCCGCCACTGCGCTAATCTCTATGACGAAGGAAAAGCTGGACAAATGCGCTGCTACGGGCAGAGCAACCGTTATGACCGATATGGTGGCGGCAAAAGGCAAAGTTTCGGGCAGAACTGCGTTTGACGCCATGCGTTTGGGGGATGAAGCAGCACGCGAGGTCGTGGATGCTTATATTTCCTATCTCGCCGCCGGCATCACGAGCCTGATCAACATCTTCCAGCCTCGCGTGCTCTGCATCGGCGGCGGCATTTGCGGTGAAGGCGAAGCGCTGCTTGCCCCCCTGCGTGAGATCGTGAACCGTGAGCAATACGGCACCAACGCGCACACAGATAAAACGGAACTGAAAATCGCGGAACTCGGCAATGATGCAGGCATTATCGGTGCTGCACTCATCGGCGTATAATCGGCACAAAAAGGGTCGCGATGCGACCCTTTTTCTTCTTTTTGCTTGACTTTGTGTATTGTTTGCGCTATAATATGGGCAGGCCGTACAGCGCATCGCGTTGAACGCCATTCCAAAAAGGAGCGTATGCCACTATGAAAACAAAATCGGGAGAACTGACACGCAAGCTCGTACTCGGCGGTCTGCTCACAGCAATTGTTATTGTTCTGCAACTACTTGGTTCTTTCATCCGCTTTGGTCCCTTCTCGATCTCTCTTGTGCTTGTGCCCATCGTGGTAGGTGCCGCCACCTGCGGTCCGCTGGTTGCCTCTTTCTTAGGCCTTGCCTTCGGTGCAACCGTGCTTCTCAGTGGTGACGCCGCGGCGTTCCTTGCAATCCATGCCCCTGGCACGATCCTCACGGTTCTCGTCAAAGGCCTGCTTTGTGCCGCCGTTGCAGCCGTTGTATATCTGGCGCTCCGCCGTTTGAACCGCACGCTTGGCGTGGTGGCTGCTGCAATTGTTTGCCCCATTGTCAACACGGGAATCTTCCTTATTGGCTGTCGTCTGTTCTTCTGGGAAACGGTGGCGGCATGGGGTGCAGCTGCCGGCTTTGCCAACGCAGCAGCGTACGCGTTCCTTGGTCTTGCGGGCGGCAATTTCCTCTTCGAGCTTGGGTTCAACCTGCTCCTTTCCCCCGTAATCGTACGCCTTTTGGACATCCGAAAGAAAATAGCATAATATCAAAACAAAAGCGCTCTGCACAACGGTGCAGAGCGCTTTTGTTTAGGACTCAAACTGGCGCGCAAGGAACCCTGCCGCCGTTTGAATAAGTTTTGTTTCGACCTCCATGTTGCCGCGTCGATCGTCACTCTCGTTACCAAGAGAGCAAACACAACCAACGATGTCACCCTCGGCAATGATGGGCATGGCACAACGAATGCAGTGCGAACCGCCATCTGCAATGGGGGAAATCGGAGCTGTACCCTCTCGCCGCACGAATAAACCTCTCGCCTCCATCAACTTTTCCAACTCGTCCGAAAGGCGCTTGTCCGCATACTCTTTGCGAGATACGCCGGCGGTGGCAATCACCGCATCCCGATCACCGATCACAACCGAGAGCGAACACGTCTTATGCAGCGTTTCGGCATACTCTGCCGCAAATGTGGCAAGATCGCCAAGCGGTGAATACTTGCGGAAGATCACCTCTCCGTTGGAGTCGGTGTAAATTTCAAGCGGGTCGCCCTCGCGAATGCGAAGCGTTCTTCTTATTTCCTTGGGCACGACGACTCTTCCGAGATCGTCGAGTTTTCTCACTATTCCGGTGGGTTTCATAGTATACTCCTTACTCCGCGCAACGCGCAGATCGTTACTTGTTTAAATGGCATTTTTGCCGGTCGGGTAAGGATATTGTTTGTAGCTATGGCAAAAAATATCCATACATTCTTTGCCAAATATAGCAAAAGGACAGCAAACAAACTTTCACTGTCCTTCGGTAAAGCCGACAAAACTAAAACCGCTTGTCGGGACGCGCTTTCGGCACTTTCGGCACTTACCTCTTTTACCAAATTAGTACTTGCTCACAAGAGTCAAGCAACAAAATCATCTAAAATTGCATTTCCGACAAGTCCCTCGGAATTTTGGACGAGCAAATTTTCGTCACGACAAACAAGCACATGCAGGCGCGTGTAATATTTTACCGTATATTGACAAAGCACGCAACGCGCTCTATAATGATAAGTATCTACCTCAAAAGGAGTTCCCCCATGTACAACAAAAAAATGCACGCACTCGGCAGCAACCGCTCCGTCATCCGCGAAATATTTGAATACAGCAAAAAACGCGCCGCCGAAATCGGTGAGGAAAACGTGTTCGACTTCAGCCTGGGCAACCCCAGTGTGGAGCCGCCTCGCGCCGTCACCGAAACACTCGTTGACCTTTTGCAAAACAGTGCGCCGATGACACTCCACGGCTACACCTCTGCACAAGGCGATGGAGGGGTACGCCACGCAATTGCCGAAAGCATTGCACGCGAGCACGGCTATGCGCTCTCTCCCGACCTTATTTATATGACCTGCGGTGCCGCGGCTTCTCTTACTATTTCCCTACGCGCACTGCTTTGCGAGGGGGATGAAGTCGTGCTACTTGCTCCCTTCTTCACCGAATACCGCGTATTCGTGGAAAACGCAGGCGGCGTGCCTGTCATCTCGCAACCGCGCCGTCCCGATCTGCAAATTGACATAGACGACTTGGCGCGCCGTATCACACCGCGCACGCGCGCCATCATCGTCAACTCCCCCAATAACCCCTCGGGTGTCGTTTATACCGAAGAAACACTCCGCGCCCTTTGCACGCTATTGCGCGAGCGCTCCGATGCCTATGGTGCGCCCATCTATCTCATCTCGGACGAGCCCTACCGTTCCCTCGTTTACGGTGGCGTAACGGTTCCTTTCCTTATGTCTTACTACAACAGTACCCTTGTGTGCTACTCTTGGTCCAAGGCGCTCTCCCTCCCCGGAGATCGCATCGGCTATATCGCCGTATCCCCCACCATGGCAAATGCAAAAGACGTGTACGCCGCGGTATGCGGTGCAGGTCGTTCGCTCGGTTACGTGTGCGCACCCTCTCTTTTTCAACATTTGATTGCACGCACGGTGAATGTAAGCGTAGATATGACTGCCTACCAAGAAAATCGCGACCTGCTCTATAACGCACTCGTTTCCTATGGCTACGAATGTGTTCGCCCCGATGGTGCGTTCTATCTGTTTGTGAAAACGCCCACGAAGGATGCTTCCGTATTTTGCGAGAGAGCCAAGCGTCACGAGTTGCTCGTTGTTCCTTGTGACGATTTCGGCGTTTCGGGCTATATTCGCATCGCCTACTGCGTACCGCGCGAACGTATTGAGCGTGCACTACCCGCTTTCCTGGCACTCATGAATGAATACAAGACCGTATAAATGTATAAAAGAGGAGCTTTTGCTCCTCTTTTTCGCATTTTATACCCTTTTGCGAAAAAAATTTCAAAAAGTTTTCCAAAACCTCTTGACAAAGTGTCAGACTGGGTTTACAATGTATCCATAATCCAAAGCAAAAGCAGTGACCGGAACCAGTAAGGCAAAGCAAGGCACGCGCAGAGAGCTGTCGGTTGGTGTAAGACAGTAGGCCTCTTTTCCCGAATACAATCCGTGAGCCGCGCGTCGGAGCCGTACATGTACGGGGTAGGGCGTGACGGGTGCGACCGTTACATCGCAGGGTGCTGTTTGGCACTCGCTAAGGTCACGCGGTGTGAGCCCGTGACGAATACAAGGTGGTAACACGACAACCGTCGTCCTCGTAGCATTCTCGTGCTGTGGGGGCGTTTTCTGTTTTTAGGCCCGCTTCTGGTTTTGGATTGAATTTAAGAAAGGAGTTTTAATAGTATGAAACTCACCAAGAAAATCGTAGCACTCACCCTCACCGTCCTGATGGCGGCAACGCTTTGCACAGGCCTTGCTTCCTGTAAGAAGGACGACGGCAAGTATACCATCGGCATCGTTCAGCTCGTAACGCACCCTGCACTTGACGCCGCAACCGAAGGCTTCAAGCAGGCACTCATTGACGAGCTCGGCGAAGAGAATGTCACCTTCGACGTACAGAATGCCGGCAATGACATTCCCATGTGCAAGACCATCACCGACAACTTCGCAACGGCGGGCGTTGACCTGATCATGGCAAACGCAACCCCTGCCCTTCAGGCAGCTGTGAAGTCCACCAAGAATATCCCGATCCTCGGCACATCCGTCACCGAGTACGGCGTGGCACTTGAGATTGAGAACTTCAACGGTACCGTTGGCGGCAATGTTTCGGGCACTTCTGACCTTGCTCCCCTTGCTGAGCAGGCAAAGATGATCACCGAGCTCGTTCCCAACGCAACCAAAGTTGGTCTTCTCTACTGCGCAGCAGAGGCAAACTCCGTTTATCAGGTCAATGTGATCAAGGCAGAGCTTGCTAAGAAAAATATCACCTGCACCGAGTACAAGTTCAACGATACCAACGACGTCAGCCAAATCGCCGCAAAGGCAGCAGAGGAGAACGACGCACTGTACGTTCCCACCGATAACACCGCCGCTTCCTGCGCACCCGCTATCTACAATGCTATGGGTAACAACAAGAAGCCCCTGATCGCAGGTGAGTCGGGCATTTGCTCTGGCTGTGGCATCGCAACCCTTTCCATCGACTACGGCGATCTCGGCTACGCAACCGGCAAGATGGCTGCCAAGATCCTGAAGGGCGAGGCAAAGATTTCTGAAATGCCCATCGAGTACGCACCTGAGTTCACCAAGCAGTACAACGGCAAGATCTGCAAGGATCTTGGCATCGACACCGCCGCACTTGAAGCAGCGGGCTACGTTGTAATCGACGGCACACAGGCTTAAATAATAAGAGAATGAGAGTTGGGGAAACCCAACTCTCATTTAGTACATTTAGGAAGGTTTTATTATGCTCAATTATTTAGGCTCTCTGCCCCCTGCCATCGCACAAGGATTGCTTTGGGGCATCATGGCGATCGGTGTCTATATCACCTATCGCGTTCTCGATATTGCCGACCTCACGGTTGACGGCTCTATCTGTACGGGCATGGCGGTTTGCGCCGTGCTGATCGTCCGCGCGAATGCCCCCGTTTGGGTGGCACTGCTCTGCGGTGGACTTGCGGGTATGGCGGCGGGCCTTGTGACAGGCATATTCCATATTTTCTTCGGCATCCCCGCTATCCTGTCGGGCATTCTCACCCAGCTGATGCTCTGGTCGATCAACCTCAAAATTATGGGAGGAACCTCAAACGTGGGATATCCCTTCGGCGTGGAGTTCTTCATCGACACCTCGAAGATCGGTCTTACACTTTGCTATATCGCTTTGATCGTGGGCGTGCTCATTGCACTGCTTTACCTCTTCTTCGGTACCGAGCTTGGCGCTTCTATCCGTGCAACAGGCTGCAATCTGCAAATGAGCCGTGCACAAGGTATCAACACCAATCTCATCAAGATGCTTGGTCTTGTGCTTTCTAACGGTCTGGTTGCTTTTGCTGGCGCGCTCCTTTCCCTGTTCCTTGGATTTTCGGATGCGAACGCAGGCAGAGGCGCCATCGTCATCGGTCTTGCCGCCATTATCATCGGCGAGAGCCTGTTTTTACGCTTTACCAAGAACAACTTTGCACTCAAACTCTCCGCAGTGGTGGGCGGTGCTATTATCTACTATCTCATTTACCAGACCATCATTTATCTCAAACTGATGGACAGCACCTACCTCAAGATGCTCTCGGCACTCGTAGTGGCGCTCTTCCTTGCGATCCCCTACTGGAAAAAGAAGTATTTTTCCAAACCTCGCGTAAAGAAGGAGGAAGCGAAAAATGCTTGAACTGAAAAACGTTAAAAAGACTTTCTTCCCCGGCACAGTAAACGAAAAGGTTGCCCTGAAGGGTATCAACCTCACGTTGGAAGACGGCGACTTCATTACCATTATCGGCGGCAACGGTGCGGGAAAATCCACACTTCTCAACGCCATTTCGGGTGTTTGGGGCTTGGACTGCGGCAACGTGATCATCGACGGCGTTGACATCACGCACATGCCCGAGCATAAGCGCGCCCAGTATCTCGGTCGCGTATTCCAGGACCCCATGATGGGTACGGCGGCGGATATGGAAATTGAGGAAAACCTCGCACTCGCCCTTCGCCGCGGCAAGCGCAGAGGCTTCAAATGGCGCATCACACGTGCCGAGCGCGAGCAGTATCGAGAGTTGCTCGCCTCTCTTGATCTCGGCCTCGAAACGCGCCTCACGCACAAGGTGGGACTTCTCTCCGGTGGTCAGCGCCAGGCAGTCACGTTGCTCATGGCAACGTTGAAAACGCCCAAGCTGTTGCTCCTTGACGAGCACACCGCAGCACTTGACCCCAAAACTGCGGCAAAAGTGTTGGAGATCACCGATCGTGTGGTCCAAAAGGATAACCTCACCACGCTGATGATCACCCACAACATGAAGGATGCGCTTGCACACGGCAACCGCCTGATCATGCTCCACGAGGGCAACATCATCATCGACGTAAAAGGCGAAGAAAAAGCAAAACTCACGGTTGAAGATTTGCTCGCCATGTTCGCGAAAGCAAGCGGTAGCGAGTTTACCAGTGACCGCGCGCTTCTTAGTTAAAACACAAAAAAATCACCCCGTTTGGCAACATCCTGCCAAACGGGGTGATTTTTATGAAACAAAGAGATATTTTCTATGCTTGAAATAAACGTGGTTCGCTAGGGAAAAGCCAATCGCAAACGGCGCAGTAACGATGCCGATACACACCACGATACACTCTGCCACAGCAGGATAAGCGTCATGCGGTAAAGCTGCTCGGGATATACACCGATCCATCTGTTTTTCCAATAGGAAAAGCATATGTATCCGCACGCCACCATATACAAAAACCCAAGAAAACCGATCAAAATGCCGACGTCTCCACCTTGAACCCCCGCAACAATACCCCCAAATCCTACTAATATACGAAAGGGCATGCCGATCGTATATAGAAACTGCATCCATCCCGTGCCGTATTCCTTTTGGGACGCATTGTCTTGTGCCTGTTCCCTGTTCTTTTGCTCTTCCATTTCCCGTTTCTTCTCATACAATGAGTTTGTTGTCGCTTTGCGCCATACGTTGCGTGTCAAGGTAAAATCCGCGTCCTGTCACCTTTTCAATGGGGTACCCAAACTCCCTTAGATATTCAATGTTACGCCCTACCGTCTTGCGATCACAAAACACCCCGATATCATTGAGGTAATTGCAAATGGCGATCTGCGTAACGGGATACGCTTCACTAGCGTATACCTTGATGACGTTAAGCACGTATAAAATAATTGCTTTCTTGGCGATCGCGTGTGTTCTTCTCATATGTAAGTACTCCTTTCACGTCCCTCTACTCTTATTATACCATATGGGCATGGTCAAAACTTTCCCACGCAGGGCGCGGACATAATTTGTTCACAATGCGTCTTGTGTTTCGAAATATTTTTTCAAGTCAGCGAAACAAAGGGCGGTGCCGAAGCACCGCCCTTTGTTTATGCCAAATTTCAACTCGCCTCCTCGCGGTGAGCGAATTGAGATGCAGAAGCCACCCTCTCGATACGTGAGGCGTACTTGGTACGTCGAGTCCGCGAGGATGGCTAAAAAGCACATAAAAATGAAATCCGCAAGGATTTCTACAAAAAAGCTGCCTCTTGCCCTTTAGATAAGGGCAAGAGGCAGCTTCATAGTTAATTATTGTGCATTTTGTTCTGCACTCAAGACGTCGCCGCGAGATTAGATCTCAGCGAAGTACTTGATGGTACGAACCATCTGAGAGGTGTAGGAGTTCTCGTTGTCGTACCAAGAAACAACCTGAACCTGGTAGGTCTCGTCGTCGATCTTAGAAACCATGGTCTGGGTTGCATCGAACAGAGAGCCGTAACGCATACCGATAACGTCAGAGGAAACGATCTCCTCCTCATTGTAGCCGTAAGACTCGGTAGCAGCAGCCTTCATGGCAGCATTGATGCCGTCCTTGGTTACATCCTTACCCTTAACAACTGCGATAAGGATAGTGGTAGAACCTGTGCAGGTAGGAACTCTCTGAGCAGCGCCGATAAGCTTACCGTTGAGCTCGGGGATAACGAGACCGATTGCCTTAGCAGCACCGGTGGAGTTAGGAACGATGTTCTGTGCGCCTGCGCGAGCTCTTCTGAGGTCACCCTTTCTGTGAGGACCGTCGAGGATCATCTGGTCACCGGTGTAAGCATGAACAGTGGTCATGATACCGGACTGGATGGGAGCGTAGTCGTTGAGAGCCTTAGCCATGGGAGCGAGGCAGTTGGTGGTGCAGGAAGCAGCGGAGATGATCTGGTCGTCAGCAGAGAGAGTCTTTTCGTTAACGCTGTAAACGATGGTCTTGAGATCGTTGCCTG
>JAZNAM010000034.1:0-4465 GCA_045586515.1 Eubacteriales bacterium | reverse complement strand
AAATAGCCGTTGCCCATGGTAAGCTCATAAAAATCAAAAAGCATCGTGAGATTGCGAGAAATGTCTTTCATGCTGTGCTCCTCTTATTTTTTGTCAAACGTTGTTTTTCTGTCACTTGCTTACTTCTTTTTTAGTTGCTTTTTTCTGTTTCTGCGCACGATGACAAGCGCAATGATCGCACCGCTTGCCAGTACCACCACGATGGTTGCGATAAGAGGGCGCACGAAATCCTTTTGTGGGGCTTCGGGCTGCTCATCTTGCGTAGTGTCCTGCATGATGCCCGCCATGCGCTCGGCAAGGGCGGCATCATCCAGCGTGTTACTGCCCAGCGTGACGGCATAGGTGGAAAGCGTGAACGTGTCCGTTTGGCCGTCCAGCGGTCTTGCTGTAATACGGAGCGCGCGCAATGCCGAAAGTGCCGTTGTGTCGTTTGTGAGGTCAAGGCAAAGCACGCCGCGCTCCCCTGCCATTACAATCGCCGAGGAAATGGTTACGTCACTCTCCCCATAAAGGCGGAGTTGTATTTCGTAGCGTGTGTTGGCATTGCCCGACACACACAGATCAAGCAAGAAGTAAGGGGCAAAGGAAAGATCGGTGGGATTATCCCAATGATACGCAATATCGGCGTAATCTCCGTTGCCAAGCAGTGTTGCGGTTAGCGCACGTGTATCGCGCGTTTCTGCCTGTACGGCAAGGTCTCGGCAATCGTTACCGCTATACCAACCAAGCGTATCCGATGCCGTGGCAAATTGCCAGGGCGAATAGATGCCAACGGGCGTCACACCGCCTACAAAGCCGCCCTTGGAGAGTGTTGCGTAGTGATAGCGACGTTTTGCAAGGGTTGTCACGTTCAGCGTGGGTGCAAGCTCAGCAGCGGTGCAGCCAAGCGTTTCAAACGCCTTTTCGGTCACCTCGGAGAACTTGTCCGTATCAATGTAACGGGCAAGATAGGAAAGCGATTCGGTTACGTTTTCATCGGCAAGGGTGTTATCCACGAGGAACGAGGAAACGTCCGTACGCGCAGAAAGCGTAAGGTAAAGTGCCACGTAGGAGGCAGAGAGCTGGTCGCTTGGCGTATTGGTGCTTGTTTGCCAAGCGTAGAAGATCTTACCATCAAGGAAGGAGCAGGTGCTACGCATCGCGTTCCATTCTTGTAGGAAGGCATCCAGGTGTTCTACACCGTAGGTTGTGCCGGCGCTATCCGCGACGCAGCTCGGTAGCGCTTCGGAGGTTAGCATCAACGTAAAGGGCGCGGGAGAGAGCGAACTCGCTTTCAGCGCGGTGATCAAAGAGGGCAAGAAAAAGCTTGCGTAGTAGTCCCCTTCAAGTTGGCCTTTGGTTGCATATCCGTTAAACATACGGTCAGACACGGGCAACACAATGCGTGCATCTGGCACGTTACGCAGTGTCGTGCCAGCAATCAGGTTGTAGGTTGCGGCATACAAAGTCACGTAGTCTGCCATACCATCTGCGGCGGCATAACTGTACAGAGAGGCGCGGTCCGCAGCTCGACCAAGTACGATACCGCTGATCTTCCCATAGGTATTGCCTGCATATCTCGCCGTGAGGAAATTGGTGACCGCATACAGATCGTTATAGGCTTGCTGATTGCGAATTACGGGGAGCTTGGAGAACACCCCTTTATCCGTGGCGGCGTAGTCCGCGTAGCTGAGACCGTTTGCGTCACCGCTGATAAGGAAGCGTAGATACACGTGTGTGCCGCCCCCCACGAGGTTGCGCACTGTGCGGTCGATTTCGCCCACGTATTCGGTATTGAAATAGTAATAGGCATGCTCACCCGCGTGCAAGATGCCATTGCCTTGATCGCCATACATACGGTCGAGGTAAATGTCCACGATCTCAATGTCGGGGGCAACGTCCAACGTTTGGGAAAGAACGCCGCTATGGAAGCCTTTAAAAGCGGTTTCCTCGGTGGTAAGCGACGAGGGCACCGAGGGATGGCGGGGCTCGCAAAGCGGGATCATTTCGCCTTGCTCACTCACAGCCGCCACCACGTAGCGCGCAAAAACAGCGTCAGCCGAGGTGGCGTCTACGCTAAAAGAAAAATTGAAGCTGACGCCCGTTTTGGCAAGCGGCGTTTTATTTGAAAGATGCAGCGATTCGTTATCCAAAAGCGAGAAGAGCGCGAGAGATTTGCCGGCATAAAGCACCGTGGTTTCGTAATCCAGCGTGCCCGCGATCTCGACGGTGCGACTTTCGGCAACGTAGTGACAGCGCGTCAGCGTTGCCTCGTCCTCCCCCTCGTAAAAATACGCGGAAAGGTTAAACAGCGCGTTCAGCGTTACACTACCGCTCACGTTACCGTCCGAGAGGAAAGCAAGCTCAATACTCTGCAAATCGGCATCAAGGTGATCCGCCTTCACAACGAAGCTTTGCACATCCGTGCTGTTTTTGCTGAGGGTGTGCTCAACGGTTTCCGTCTTGGCAAACGCATTTTCCTCATAGGTGTATGTAATACGCACGAGGTTAGCGCCTGATTGGTTGATGAGCGAAAGATAGAAGGCGTTGGTCGTCGTTTCAAGCAGTGAAACTTCCCCCGCTGTGAACACGGCTTCCTCTGCCGCAAGCAAAAGCGTCACGGGGGATTTGTCGGTTACGTAATTTTTCTCCTTTTGAGAGGTGAGCGACTGGAATACAAAACGTGTATCTCCCTCAGCCAACATATTTACGTCAAGCGTGGTAGTGGGGGTATCATCCACACCGCTTTCCGCAAAAGCGGGAAGCGTGAGCAAAAGGGACGCACACAGCATAAACGTGAGCAAAAGCGCAAGTGCGCGTTTTGCGATGTGAGTCATGCCGATCGCCTCCTTTCCTAACATTTAACAATATATAATCATTATATCATAGAACAAAGCATTTGAAAAGGGGTTTTGATAAAATTACAGTTGGATTTTACACAGCGCACCGCGCCTTGTTGCGTTTTGCATAAAACATGAAACAAGCGACCATGCAAATGCGTACAGTCGCTTGTTTTTTGTGAATTATGGTTCTATTATAGGGTTATAGCAGTCCCCTTTTATGCTTGGAACAGCTTTTGATATTGTTTGCCGCCAAGCGCCGCCTCTAACGTTGCGCCCAGCAGCGAAAAATCCGCGACAAGCGAATGTGGCTTTTTATCGGGGTCATCCTGCTTCATCGGTACGAAATACACGTGCTTTCTTGTGAGCAACGTACCGATGTTTTTGAGGTTGGCAGAGAGTGCATCATTGGAGGCGAGCGCGATCACGAGCGGTCTGTTGCTACGCAAGTGCGCCTTTGCCGCCATGGTTACCGAGGAATCGGTGATGCCACACGACATTTTGGCAAGCGTGTTCCCCGTACAGGGGCAGATCACGAGGGCCTCCAACGGCATGGTGGGGCCAAGAGGTTCGGCGCCCACGATGTCGTGAATCACGGGGCGTCCCGTGAGGAGTTCGATGCGCTCTCGCACGGCCTGTGCCGTAGAAAATCGCGTATCGGTCGAATAGACCGCTTCGCTCACGATGCCTTGAACGGGATAACGTGCCGACAGAAGTTCCAGTTCGCCAAGAGCGCGGCGTACGGTGCAAAAGGAACCGCAAAGTGCAAAGCCAATCATACGCGCCCCTCCTTTTCAAGAATATCGAGCACGGTGTCGGCAACGATCTCCCCTGCCGTTGTCGGGGCATATTTTCCGGGCAAGGAGAGCGCCCACACAACGCTTCTGCCAAGGGCACGCGCCACCTCGGTATCGACACCGCCCGGAGCAGATGCAAGGTCAACGAGCAACGTTTCGTGTGGCAGAGCCGTGAGAACGGGGCGTGTGAAGATCCAGTGAGGAACCGTATTGAAAACCGCCGCTTTATCGGTTGTAAGCGTGATCATTGCGCTATCACCACACAATTTCACTGTACGACAGCCCATTGCCGCCGCCTCGGCAAGTGCGGCTTCACGCCGCGCGCCTACCGTGACCTCTGCGCCCATGGCGACAAGCAATTTCGCCAGCGCCTTTGCTACGCGTCCAAAGCCCGTAATGGCTACGGGGAGGCCGTTTATGGTGCGCGGGATCCGCTCCATGAGAATGGAAACGGCTCCTTCTGCGGTTGGAATGGCGTTTTTAAGTTGAAATTCTTCGTGTTTACAATAGTCAATCACGTCTTTTCCGCGTTCAGCGGCAAGGGCGCGCATAGAGGGCGTGAATTTTCCGCCGATTATCAGCGTTTTCTCGTCCAATTCGCTCAAAATCTGCGAGAAAACGGGGGCTTCGATCCCAGAGGCAAGCGGCATATTGATGCGGATGCCATCGGGAGAAGCGGGTAGTGGCAACAGCAAAACAGTTGCACCCGCAAGCGTTTCTTGCCAGGTGGGAAAGGCGAGAACCCGCGCGTCAAGCGCTGTATCGGGCAAGCCGTAGCATTGCACGCGCGCACCCGCTCGCGCGAGCCGTGCGGCAAGGGCAATCTGTCGGGTGTCCCCACCGATAATA
>JAZNAM010000033.1:0-7670 GCA_045586515.1 Eubacteriales bacterium | reverse complement strand
ACAACTGCTACGGCGAATTTACCGAGGAGATTGAGCCCCCTGCAGTGGGTGTTGACCTTGCCATCGGTTCGCTGATCAAAAATCCAGGTGGCGGTATGGCGGAAACGGGTGGTTATCTTGCAGGCACAGCGCGCGCGGTGGAGCTTTGCTCCTATCGCCTTACCTGTCCCGGCATTGGCCTTGAAGTAGGTGCTACGCTTGGCGAGAACAAAAACATGTACCGGGGTCTGTTTTACGCACCGCATACAGTTGCCGAGGCGCTCAAGACCGCACATTTTGCCGCGTATATTTTTCGCGCATTAGGCTTTGAAGTAGAGCCGGCGCCCGAAGAAATGCGTGCCGACATCATTCAGACGGTCAAGATGCAAAGTGCCCCCGCACTGTGCGCTTTTTGCCGTGGTATTCAGGCAGGCTCGCCCGTGGACGCCTATGTCACGCCAGAGCCCTGGGCAATGCCGGGCTATCAAGACGAGGTTATCATGGCGGCAGGGACCTTCGTGCAGGGTGCCTCCATTGAGCTCTCTGCCGATGGCCCGCTGAAACCTCCCTATACTGCTTTCTTCCAGGGCGGTCTTACCTTTGAGAGTGGACGTATCGGCGTACTCTCTGCCGCGGCAGAAGTGCTCCGCATTCAAAATACATAAGGACGGTATCGAAAAATGAAAAAAATTATCGCTGTTGCGCTGCTCCTCTTGCTTGCCGTGAGCATCGTTTCTTGTAAGAAAACCGACGCACCAGACGGCATGAAGAATGCCGCTGCAGAGAACGCCAAATTTCATCTGTACGTGCCTGATACATGGTATGAGCAAACGGAAATCAGTGCCGCATCCTCGCCGATGCGCGACGGTGCAAACGTGAATGCGACCACCTATCTTGCCGACGCGGTATTCACTGCCGAGAGCTACTGGGACGAAAGAGCGCTACCCGAGATTGGTGTGGCGTTCAAGGACATTGCAGTGCTCGACGCGGAATGTGGTGACACCGATCTCGGTGGTGTTGCGGCAAAGCGCTACGTGTACGACGCAACGCTTGGTGGCGTGACCTACCGCTTCATGCAGGTGATTGCAGTGCGCGGCAACATGGTTTACACGCTGACTTATACCGCTAAGCCCGACACCTACGCAACGCATTTGGAGGACGTGGAGAGCATTCGTGCTAACTTCACCTTCAAGCAGTAATGTCAATCTATTTGGATAATAGCGCGACCACGCCGCTTTGTGCCGAAGCCAAGCACGCCATGATTGACGCGATGGAGCGATTTGGCAACCCCTCCTCGTTGCACGAGGAGGGCATCGTGGCCGCCGCGTTGTTGCGTGAATGTCGGACTACGATCGGGGAAGCGCTGGGTGAACGATTTTTAAAGGACGGCCAGCTTATTTTTACGGGATCGGGCACTGAGGCAAGTGCGATTGCATTGCTTGGTAGTGCGCGCGCCAAGACGCGTCGCACTGCAACAACCATTCTTACAACGAGCTCGGAGCATCCGTCTATTCTGCAAAATCTTGCGTTGCTCCAAAAAGAGGGCTTTCGTGTGGTGCAGATCCCGACAGAGGGCGGTGCGATTCATATGGACGCAGTGCGTCCCTATCTAAATCGTGATCTTTTCATGGTTACCATGATGCTTGTCAATAATGAAACGGGTGCGTGGTATCCCGTGTCCGAGGTGTTTGCCGCTGCAAAGGCAGCCAACCCCGACTGCATCTGCCATTGTGATGCGGTGCAGGGATTTATGAAGGTGCCTTTTACCGTGAAATCCCTTGGCGCTGACTTTGTAACGATAAGCGCGCATAAGATCCACGGACCGAAGGGCGTGGGTGCGCTCTACGTTTCACCCCGCATGCTCACAACCCGCACGCTTTGTGCTGTATACGGTGGCGGCGGTCAAGAGTATGGATATCGCTCCGGAACGGAAAACACCATCGGCATTGCCGGGTTTGCTGCAGCTGTGCGAGCCGGCATGGCGCGTCGTGGCGATTGCATGCGCCGCACGGCACAACTTTCCGAAAAGTTGATAAAGTCCCTTGACGGTAGCGAAATTCAGGTTAATCTCCCCGAGAAACGCGCCCCTCATATCCTGAGCGTAACGCTACCCGATATCAAAAGTGAAACAATGTTGCATCATCTTTCCGCTAAGGGGATTGCTGTTTCCAGCGGCTCTGCTTGCTCCTCGCATGCCAAGACTCCAAGTGGCACGCTGATCGCGTTTGGACTTTCCCCTGCAAAGGCGGATTGCACCATCCGTGTGAGCTTGTCGGGCGAGAATACCGAGGCGGATGTGGAGGCACTGCTTTCTGCGCTTTTGGATGGCGTAGATACGCTGGTGCGCATCCACCGTTGATTCCTTTCCATATTGAATATGGTACGCCCCGTTGCACACGGCAACGGGGCGTTTGTCATATTTGCGTCGGTGTGTGCATAGCGTATAGCGACAAATTCAAATATCGGAGGAATACGGTATGGCAGAGCGTTCCATTTATGAGG
This sequence comes from Eubacteriales bacterium, assembly GCA_045586515.1. GTDB lineage: Bacteria > Bacillota > Clostridia > Oscillospirales > CAG-272 > Firm-07. Next base: position 5,189 of record JAZNAM010000033.1, on the reverse strand, counting down.
ATATTGCCCGTCGAACGGGTGGTGATATCTATATTGGCGTTGTTGGCCCTGTGAGAAGCGGCAAATCTACCTTTATTACGCGTTTTATGCAGGAGTTGGTGCTCCCCAACATGGAGGAAAATGCTGCGCGTGAGCGAGCAAGGGATGAGATGCCGCAAAGTGCTGCTGGCAGAACGGTAATGACCACCGAGCCCAAGTTTGTCCCCGATGAGGCGGTTGCCCTTACCATGGAGGATGGTGTTGGACTTCGCGTGAAAATGATCGATTGCGTGGGCTATATGATTCCCGAAGCGATGGGGACACAGGAGAACGGCAGTGCGCGCATGGTGCATACCCCTTGGCAGGAGGAGGCGATGCCCTTCACGGAAGCGGCGGAGTACGGTACGCGCCGCGTGATGTGTGAGCACGCCACCATCGGCATGTTGGTGACTTCGGATGGTAGCGTGGGCGAGATCCCACGTGCATCCTATGTGGAAGCAGAGGAGCGCTTGGTGCGCGAAATGAAAGCGCTTGGCAAACCCTTTGCCGTCGTGCTTAATTCCTCTGACCCAACACGTGCGGAATCGGTGACGCTTGCCACGGAGCTTGAAGAGCGCTATGGCGTCCCCGTGGCGCTTGTGAACTGTCTTGCCTTGCGCGCATCGGATATTTGTGGTATATTGGGTATGATTTTGGGGGAATTTCCCGTGACTGCTGTGCGTTTTTTGCTTCCTGCCTACGCCAACGCCTTGCCAAACTCGCACCCCATCCGTCGCGCGCTTGTTGAGGACGCTTGTCGGCTTGCGGGCGGCGTAACACGCATGGGAGAGGTTGCAGATGCGTTTTCGGCATTGCGTGATAACGCGGTGGTCGAGGACGTTTCGGTTACGGAGCTTGACATGGGAAATGGTCGGGCAACGCTTTCGCTCACGCTTACCCCGTCGCTTTACTATGACGTGTTGAGTGAATATGCGGGCGAGGAGATTCGCGATGAGCGCGCGCTGTTCACACTGGTGCGCACGCTTTCCGAAATGCGTGAGAAATATGAGCGTGTTGCCGAAGCGATCGAATGTGCAGATAATGACGGCTACGGTATCGTTATGCCGAAGCTTGAGGATCTCCGCCTTGAAAAGCCGACAATCGTAAAGCAAGGTGCCGGGTATGGCGTGCGACTTTGCGCGTCTGCACAGTCGATTCACATGATCCGTGCGGATATTCGCACCGAACTGAATCCTATCGTGGGAACGGAGCAGCAATCCGAGGAGTTTGTAAAAAATATCCTTGCAGAATTTGAGAGTGACCCGCAGCGCCTGTGGGAGTCCAATATGTTTGGCAAGAGTTTGTATGAGCTTGTGAACGAGGGACTGCACGAAAAACTTTCCCACATCCCCGAGGAAGCGCGAGGCAAACTTTCCGAAACACTGGAGCGCATTGTCAACGAGGGCGCTAACGGTCTCATTTGCGTGCTTCTTTGATATAAACGAGGTGTCTGCGCGTGTGCGCGGGCACCTTTTTTAATTTTTTTAAAAAAGTTTGACGAAAAAAAGAGAAACGCAAAATCCTTGCGTATATTTATTTCGACACTGCGAAAAGGAGGGATTTTTATGCTTGATATGCAACGGCTTCTGAGTGAGCGAGAACAGCACACACTTTCACCATATGCGTTTCGTACTGCCGACACCGCCGGACGCGAATACGCTTGTACGCCTTGCACGTTGCGCACCGAATTTCAGCGTGACCGTGACCGCATCATACATAGTCAATCCTTCCGTCGTTTGATGTATAAGACGCAGGTGTTTTTGGCGCCTGCCGGTGACCATTATCGCACGCGACTGACGCACACGCTGGAGGTCACGCAGATCGCGCGCACCATTGCACGTGCGCTTTCCCTCAACGAGGATCTTACTGAGGCGATTGCGCTTGGCCACGATCTCGGTCACACGCCCTTTGGACATGCAGGAGAAATCGTAATGGCGCAATGCTATTCATCCGATTTTTCGCATAATAAGCAGGGTGTTCGCGTGGTGGAAAAGTTGGAAAACGATGGGAAAGGTCTAAACCTTACCTTGGAAGTACGAAACGGTATTGCTTGCCATTCCGGCCCCGAGGAACCTGCCACGTTGGAAGGTGCGGTGGTGCGTATTGCGGATCGTATTGCTTACATTAATCACGATATTGACGATGCAATCCGCGCAGGAATTCTCACGCAAGAGGAGTTGCCGCGCGAGGTGTGCGACGTGCTTGGCAGAACGCATGGAGAGCGCATTAATAATATGGTCGCATCTGTAGTACGCGAAAGCTACGATCAGCCGAAAATTGCGATGGAGAGTGAAAGTTGGGAGGCAACCGATCTCTTGCGTGACTTCCTTTTTGCGCGTGTGTACAAAGATAGTGTCGCAAAGAGTGAAGAGTACAAGGCAAAAGAAATGCTTATGCAGCTTTTTGCCTATTTTGAGGAGAACCCCGACAAACTTCCGATCAACTATCTGGAAACTATCAGCAAGGAGTCTGTGCCGCGTGCCGTGTGCGATTATCTGTCCGGCATGACGGATCGCTATGCGATTGAGCTTTATCGCAACATCTTTATTCCGGAGGTGTGGCGCGTAAAATGATACCGAGAGAAATAATTGAGGAAATTCGTGATCGCTCTGATATTGAGGAAGTGATCGGCACTTACGTGACGCTTAAGCGCGCAGGCTCTAACAAAAACGGACTTTGTCCCTTCCACGGGGAAAAGACCCCGTCTTTCACTGTTTTTCCTGCCACGAGAAGCTTCTATTGCTTTGGTTGTGGTGCAGGCGGTGACGTGGTTACTTTCATTCAAAAAATTGAAAATCTGGACTATGTTGGCGCGCTGGAATATCTTGCGACGCGCGCGGGCGTTCGCATTCCTCAGGATGCGCGGGACACAAGGGATGCGGGTACGCTCACCAGAAAGCGTGTATATGAGATGAATTTAGAGGCTGCCAAGTTCTTTAGACAATGTTTGTTTGACGCCAATATAGGCCGTGACGGTATGGAATATCTCGCACAACGCCGCGGGCTTTCAGGTGCCACAATCAAACATTTTGGGCTTGGCTTTGCCCCTAACGATTTTGGTAAGCTCACTGCGCATATGAAACGCAAGGGCTATACCGACGAAGAACTCCTCGCAGGTTTTCTTTGTGGAAGATCGCAGAAAACGGGTCGACTTTTCGACTTGTTTCGCAATCGTGTGATTTTTCCCGTAATCGACACCACGGGCAACATCGTAGCGTTTGGTGGTCGTGTGATGGACGATTCCAAGCCCAAATACCTCAACTCTTCTGACACACCCGGCTTTAAAAAGAGTCGATTGCTGTTTGGGCTCAATTATGCCAAAAACAACTGCGCCGAACAGATGATCCTGTGCGAGGGGTACATGGACACTATTGCATTGCATGCCGCAGGCTTTGAGAATGCGGTGGCAACGCTTGGTACAGCGATCACGCCCGATCACGCGAGATTGCTTGCACGCTATACCAAACGCGTCGTGATCAATTATGATAGCGACGAAGCGGGGCAGAAAGCGGCAGATAAGGCTATGCGCTTGCTTGACGAGGTGGGCCTTGAGGTGCGCGTCTTAAAACTTAGCGGGGCCAAGGATGCGGATGAATATATTCGTTTGTACGGCGCGGATGCGTTTCGCCGTTTGCTGGATCAGAGTGGTACAGCTTTCGAGTATAAGTTAGAAAACGCCCTTGCACGGTACGACATTTCCGCCGCAGAGGGTAAGATTCGTGCCGCACGTGATTTGGCAAGTATTATTGCTTCTACTGCGTCTGGGGTAGAGCGCGAACTGTATATTTCCACCGCCTCGGCACGCCTTGGCATCTCAACCGAGGGGCTTGCCAATGATGTGGAACGCATTCGGAACTATCGTCGGCGCGAGGCGAAGAAGAAAGAAAGTCGTGATGTGTTGCTATCGGCACGCAATTTTGGAGATAAGGTGAATCCGGACGCTGCCAAAAATCCTTCTGCTGCAAGTGCGGAGGAAGCGGTGATCGGATTGCTGCTACTCTATCCCGAGCATCGCCGCGCCGTGTCCGAAGGGCGTGTGGTGCTTTCCGAAAAGTGCTTCTTTACTGCATTTGGAAAACGTGTTTTTGCTGAGATCATGGAGATGGAAAAGAGCCCTGACGGGTATAGTTTTTCGCTCCTTGGCTCTAAATTCAATCCCGACGAAATGGGACGACTTGTTCGCATTGAACAACAACGCCGCGCACTCACTAACAACACGGTAGAGGTGCTCACGGATGCCGCGCAAGTACTGCGCGCCGATTGCGAGAAGCGTGCGGAGCGCGAGAGCGGAGATCTCAGCGCGACGCTTGCTCGCCGTCGCGCCGAATGGCAAAATAAAAGCAACAAAAAATAAACGAAAAGGGTAGGAATCGACAATGGAAGAAATCAAGGTAGCACAGAAAGATGGCGAAGAAAAAAAGCTGGATCTGAGCGAACTTATTGAAAAGGGAAAAAAGAAAGGGACGCTCAGCGCAAGAGACATTGACGAGGCGATTGAGGGGACCGAGTACGATCTGGACAGTCTGGACAAACTTTACGAGGTGCTTGAGGATAGCGGCATTGCCTTTGAAACGGATATCCCCACCCATGAGCTTGACGCGATTGAGAGCGAGGTGGAATCCTACGGTGGCGGCGAGAATATCGAACGCCAACTGGTACAAGAGGGTATTTCCATTGATGACCCCGTCCGCATGTATTTGAAAGACATTGGTAAGGTGCCGCTTCTTGATCCTGAGAGAGAGCAGGAGCTTGCCCGCCGTATGGCAGAGGGTGACGAGGAGGCCAAGGACGAGCTTGTACAAGCAAATCTGAGATTGGTTGTCAGCATTGCTAAGCGTTACGTTGGCAAGGGTATGTTCTTCCTTGATCTCATTCAGGAGGGCAACCTTGGTCTGATGAAGGCGGTCGGAAAGTTCGATTATACCAAGGGCTTTAAATTCTCGACGTACGCCACTTGGTGGATTCGCCAGGCGATCACCCGCGCGATTGCCGATCAGGCGCGAACCATTCGTATTCCCGTACATATGGTGGAAACGATTCACAAGGTATCCCGTTACCAGCGTCAGATGCTTCAGGAACTTGGCCGTGAGCCTACCCCTGCTGAGAGCGGCGAGAAGATGGGCATGAGCGCGGAAAAGCTGCGCGAGATCATGAAGATTGCACTGGATCCC
>JAZNAM010000032.1:0-12636 GCA_045586515.1 Eubacteriales bacterium | reverse complement strand
GGGGGGATTTTTTATTTGAAAAGCACTTGTTAAACTGTCGAAAGTATGATACAATGTATGGTAAGAACGTATAAGGAGAGGTATAGCATGAAGCGAATACTTTCTTTTTTCTTGTTATGTGTGCTCTGTGTGGTGGCTGTTTTGCCCGTATCAGCGGCAACGCAACCGCTTGCCCCGATGGTTTCGGCAACGGAGGGGGCGATCTCCGGCGCACTTGGAACCGACACAGCAGGTGCCGCTGTTGTGCTTTTTGAAAACGGCGAGCGCGTGATGCTGGAGGGGTTTGGTTATGCCGATATTCAGGCACGCACGCTTGTTACGGCAACGACAACGTTTGAAATTGGCAATTTGTCCTCGTTGTTTGTGCTTCTTTCGGTGCACGAACTCGAAAAGCAAGGCCTTCTTGATCCAAACGTGGATATTTCGAATTATCTGTCCACCGGGTTTATGGAAAAGCTGAACCTCGAATATGCCGTTACCACGAGAGACCTTCTTTACGGTTCGGCGGGATTTGAGGGGCGTTTGTTCGATCTTCGTTTTGATAAGGATGCGTATTGCTTTGAAACCCTGGAAGACGCGCTTCTTGTCAGCGTGCCTCGTCAGGTTGTCGCACCCGGTACGTACTATACGTACTCCGAGTTCGGGATCGGACTTGCCGCCTTTGTGGTAGAATGTGTGGCACACAAAAGCTATACCGAATATGTCAAATCAGAGATATTAGAGCCACTTGGCATGAAGGATACACAGCTTGCACCCAAGGGAGCGACTTTGCCACAAACAGCTGCCAAAGGACATCAAATGGTCGCTGAGGGGCAATTTGTTGTTGCTGATGGTGACGGCAGAAGTTACGGCGTGATTTCGCCCGTAAACGGCGCGATCTCTACCGCGGCGGATATGATGTGCTTGCTTTCTTATATGATGAAAGAGGGCTTGTTTGCAAGCAAAGGGGCGGAAAACGGCGTGTTTGCTGTGGGCGCTGTTGGCGCCCAGATTGGTGAGAACACCTTTTCTGTTTCCGATACGACCTTTTACTTTGGCAGCGCGCTTTGCGTAGATGCCGAAAAGGCAAGGTTGGCATTGGTGTTGACCAACAATAAAGAGAGTTCGCTGCTATCTCTTCCCGATACGCTTTGTGGTGCGGTACTCGGTACATCCGTTACGCCCGTAGAGGAGTTACCTGACCTTTCGTGCTATGAGGGTGTATATGCTGACGCCTCCTATGCACGCAATACATTGCTTGGCCGTATGCTTGTGAAAGATAACAACCAAAAGGCAAAAGTGAATGGCGATGGCACATTGCAATTTGGAAAACAAACGCTTCGTCAGGTTGCACCGGGTGTGTTCGCATCGGCTGACAGCGAAGAAAACATTGCAGTGTTGCAATTTCTCACCGATGAGGAAGGGGCGGTGATCGCCGTTTTATCCTCTGTTGGAGTTACCTATCTGCCCGTGTCCTTTCTGGAGCAGGCGGTGCCTGCTTATGCGCTCTTTGTTTTGATGCTTCTGGGTGCGCTTTATTTCTTGGGTGGTGCCGTGTTCCAGCTTGTGCGTACATCCCGTTCCGCGAAGAGGGGGGGAGAAAGACCCTCGCTTATGACAACGCTTACGTGGGCGTTTTTAGGCGCATTTGGCGCGTTGACGCTTGTGCAGGTGCTTGCCGCTCTCACACTTGGAACTTTTGCTTTTGCTTCGTTTTTCACCGCCTTTGCGGTGCTTACCACGATTGTTGCAGTCCTTGCGGTGATCAGTGTTGTGATCTCTTTCCTTGGATCGTTACGCAAGTCGGATAAGAATACGCTGCTTATCATCAACGCAATTGTGCTGGTTATCTTCTTGTTGCTCACCTGTTTCTGGCATGTCCTCTATATTGGCTGATCTCTTTTGGCTCTGAGATTCGGGCGCAAGCGGAGCAAGGCGCAAACATAGTGATTCAATACATTTATCAAGCGCTTTCACACGTGTGCAATAATGTGAGCGGTCTGCGCATGCAGGTTGAATAAGCATAAAAAAATCCACCCGATCATCGGGTGGATTTTTGTTTTTATTTCAGTTTAGCAAGTGCACTTGCAACGCCCGCAAGATTTTCCTTGTACTTGGCGAGCTTGTCGCGCTCTACCGCAACAACGGCGGCAGGAGCCTTTGCAACGAATGCTTCGTTGTTCAGCTTTGCTTCAGCACGACGAATCTCGTTTTCAAGTCGGGTGACCTCTGCGGTAAGGCGAGCGCGCTCTTTTTCCGTGTCTACAAGGTCGGACATGGGGAGCAGGATGGTGGCAAAGTCGGTTACGAACTGGACTGCATCCTCGACGCTTAAAACATCATTACCGAAGTTCTCTGCAACCAGTACTTCCGAACCCGATGCCAAGCGACGGAAGAACGCCTCGGTGGCAGGGCCAAAGCTTGTCATATAACGCGTTGCGATATAGATCTTGGCCTTGCGCGAGGGAACAACGTTCATTTCGTTGCGACGTGCGCGAATGGCGCGGATGGCGGCGATCACGCGCTCCATATCCGCTGCAGCTTCATCGAAGCAGAGCGCCTCGTTTGCCGTGGGATAGTCGGCGATCATGATACTTTCCTCGGTGTGAGGAAGCGCCGCATAGATCTCCTCGGTGATGAAGGGCATGAAGGGGTGAAGGAGCTTGAGTGTGCCGCAAAGCACGTAGCCGATCACGTTCTGTGCCACAAGATTTTCAGCGGTTTCTTTTTCATTCAGACGCGTCTTGGCGAGCTCGATGTACCAGTCGCAGAACACGTCCCAAAGGAAGTCGTAAAGCGCGGAGAGTGCAACGCCGATCTCGTAGCGGTCAAGTGCGTTGCGAACCTCGGTAATCACGCGGTTGTACTCGGTCAGAATCCACTTATCCTCAAGCGCCAACTGTTCGGGTGCGGGTAGCGTAAAGTTGTCCACGGTGAGGTTCATGCGCACGAAACGCGACGCATTCCAAAGCTTGTTGGCAAAGTTGCGTGCCGCCTCAATCTTTTCGTCCGAGAAGCGCATATCGTTTCCGGGGGAGTTGCCCGTTGCAAGCGCAAAGCGAAGTGCATCGGCGCCGTACTGGTCGATAATCTGGAGAGGATCAATGCCGTTGCCGAGCGACTTGGACATTTTGCGCCCCTGAGCGTCACGCACAAGACCGTGAATAAGCACAGTGTCGAAGGGTTCGGTACCCGTGTATTCGAGTGCGGAGAAGATCATACGGGACACCCAGAACGTGATGATATCATAACCCGTGACCAGCGTGTTCGTGGGATAGAAGTAAGCGAGATCCTCAGTGTTGTCAGGCCAACCTAACGTAGAGAAGGGCCAGAGTGCAGAAGAGAACCAGGTGTCAAGTGTATCGGGATCCTGACGCATTACCTTGCCACATTTGGGGCAAACGGCGCTGTCGTTCTTGGTCACGATAAGTTCACCGCAATCATCGCAGTAAAAGGCAGGAATACGATGTCCCCACCAAAGCTGACGGGAGATGCACCAGTCACGGATGTTCTCCATCCAGTGGAAGTAGTTCTTTTCAAAGCGCTCGGGAACGAACTTGGTGCGACCCTCGCGCACAGCGGCGATGGCAGGGCCTGCAAGGGGCTCCATTTTAACAAACCATTGCAGGGAAACACGGGGCTCAACGGTTTCGCTACAGCGATAGCAAGTGCCAACGTTGTGCGAGTAATTTTCCACGCGAATGAGATAACCGCCCTCCTCCAAATCCTTTACGATGGCTTTTCTCGCAGTAAAGCGATCCATGCCGGCGTACTTGGGATAATCGTCAATGATGCGTGCATCATCGGTCATTACGTTGATGATGGGCAGATTGTGACGACGACCCACCTCAAAGTCGTTGGGGTCGTGTGCAGGGGTGATCTTTACCACGCCAGTACCAAAATCGGCCTCGACGTAATCATCGGCAACCACGGGGATTTCGCGACCAACAAGGGGAAGGGTCAGCGTTTTTCCGACCAGATGCGCGTAGCGCTCGTCTTTGGGGTTGACCGCAACGGCGGTATCGCCAAGCAACGTTTCGGGGCGGGTGGTTGCAAGTTCAACGTAACCCGAGCCGTCGGTGAGGGGGTAGCGGATATGCCAGAAATGCCCTGCCTGCTCCTCGTATTCTACCTCTGCGTCGGAAATGGAGGTCTTGCACTTGGGGCACCAGTTGATGATGCGCTCGCCACGATAGATAAGGCCCTTGTCGTACAGACGAACGAACACCTCTTTGACCGCCTTGGAACAGCCCTCGTCCATCGTGAAGCGCTCGCGGCTCCAGTCGCAAGAGGAACCGAGGCGTTTGAGCTGACCGACAATGCGACCGCCGTATTGCTTTTTCCAGTCCCACGCACGCTCCAGGAATCCGTCGCGGCCAAGCTGCTCCTTGGTGACGCCTTCCTTACGCATTGCCTCGACGATTTTAGCTTCGGTTGCGATGGATGCGTGGTCGGTGCCGGGAAGCCACAGTGTGCAAAAGCCGCTCATGCGTTTGTAACGGATAAGAATGTCCTGCAGGGTATTGTCAAGGGCGTGTCCCATATGGAGTTGCCCCGTGATATTTGGCGGGGGAATAACAATGGTGTAAGAGGGCTTTGTTTTATCAATAACGGGGGTGAAATAGCCCTTGTCGCACCAGTTTTTGTAAATGCGTTCCTCAAACTCGCCGGGGGCATATGTCTTGGGAAGCTCGTGTTGTACGTTCATGCTGATATCCTCCACGGATAATTGTAATATAACACGAGTATTATAACACGCGAGCGCGTGAATGTCAACCGTATCCCACCAACTTGAAAAAATGTCAAAAAATATTTTGTAAAACTATTGACAAGTAGCGAGACTTTTGATATAATACTGCTTGTCGCCGCGAGCGCGGAGACAAACGCTGCTATAGCTCAGTCGGTAGAGCACGTCATTGGTAATGACGAGGTCATCGGTCCGAATCCGATTAGCAGCTCCAAAGCAAAGGGCTCACCCAGTCGGGTGGGCCCTTTTGGTTTGGTGCTGTTATTCGGTGCGAGGAGCGATATGGAAGCCAGGCGCGCGGTATAAGACGGCGGAGCAGATGGAATGAAGGCTTCCCACGTCGCTATGCGACGTACACGGTCACGAATCCGATTAGCAGCTCCAAAGCAAAGGGCGTGACGCTCGGGTGGGCCCTTTTGGTTTGGTGCTGTTATTCCTTTCGGCAAAATGCGAGAAAGTCCCTTGCGCACGCACATTGTTTGTGTTAAAATATAAGCAGTAATATTAAAGGCGGTGAATATGTGAAATTCATTCATTGTGCCGATATTCATCTTGGTTCGCGGATCGACTCGGGATTTCCGCGCGAGGTGTCGGAGAAAAAGAGGGAGGAGGTCAGAAACACCTTCCGTAAAATGGTGGAGTACGCGCGACAAGAAGACGTGTGCGCCATTTTGCTGTGCGGAGATGTTTTTGACAGTGACAAACCCTTTAAAAAAGACAAGGAGTTTTTCTTTAGCGTGGTGGAGAAAAATCCCGAAATTGACTTTTTGTATCTGCGTGGTAATCATGACGGCGCAGGGGAGCATCGCGCGCTTCCTAACCTGAAAACGTTTTCCGAGGAGTGGCAGTCTTACGAATATGACGACGTGGTGATCTCCGGCATTGAAATGGTGCCCGGAAACGCGACGTCCCTTTACTCTGCGCTTTCGCTTGATGCGGAGAACAAGAATATTGTGATGCTTCACGGACAAATCGGTGATGCGATGGGCATGGACAAGATCAATCTTTCGCGCTTGCGCGACAAGCATATCGACTATCTCGCGCTCGGTCACGTGCACACCTATGCGTCGGGCGCGCTGGATACGCGCGGTACGTACGCATATAGCGGTTGCCCCGAAGGGCGCGGTTTTGACGAATCGGGTGAAAAGGGCTTTGTCCTTGTTGAGATAAACGAGGAGGGGGTTACGCACACCTTCCAACCATTTTGCGAGCGTATGATTGAATGGTTTTCGATCGATGTCACGAATCATGGTAATGCGTATGAGGTGTCTCGTATGGCTGCGGAGTATATTACTGAGCAAAAAAGCATTTGCCGCTTTGAACTCATCGGCGAGCTCGATGCGGATGCGGACGAGCTTGCAGACGATGTGAAAAAGTATCTGGAATGCGAGTGCTTTTTTGTGGACGTAAAGGATCGTACGCGCAGACGCATAGACGTGAGTGCATATCAGCATGATCTTTCTCTCGCCGGCGAGTTTGTTCGCCGTGTATTTGCAAACAACACTTACAGCGATGAGGAGAAGGAGCAGATCGCAAGTCTTGGATTGCGCGCGCTGAAGGGAATCGAGGTGGACAGATGAAGCTGATTTCCTGTTACGTAGAAAACTATGGCACGATTTCGCAACGCACGTATGAGTTTAGCGATGGCATTACTGCCTTTTGCGAGGAAAATGGCGCCGGTAAGACAACGCTTGCATCCTTTATCAAGGCCATGTTCTACGGTCTGGATTCCTATCGTTCCAACACCAAGGAATTCTGTGATCGTCAACATTTCTATCCCTTTGCAGGTGGAAATTTCGGCGGCAATCTTATTTTTGAGTGGGAGGGACGCACTTACCGCATCGAACGCTTTTTTGGTGAAAAGAGTGAAACGGCGGATCGCCTTGACGTATACTGCGATGGCGTACGTACCGATCGCTTTGCGGCGGATGTTGGTCGTGAGATATTCGGTATTGATAAGCAGTCGTTTGAGCGCACACTCTTTATCGATAGTGCGGAAATCGAGTGTGCAACCACCGCGGATATCGGCGCACGCCTGAATCGCTTTTTAGAGGGCGTTGGAGAAGACGTTAATTACGATAGTGCAAGAGCGCTTCTTGAAAAAGCGGCTGCTGCGCTCAAAAAGACGCGCGGTAGCGGCGAGATCGCAAAGGAAAAGGCGCGCGTGCAGGAGCTTGACGAGAAGATTCGCAACGCAGAGCGCACACAAGCGGGACTTGCAACCAAGTACGAGGTGTACGATGCGCTTTGCGCTGAGATAGATGCACTGGATAGCGCGGTAGAGCGTGCCCGTGTGGAGAATGAACTGCTCGCGAAGTGGGAGCAGTACGAGTATATTTGCGCCGAGGCGAAGGCGGCGAAAAGCAATCAAGAACGGTTACTTGCAAGATATCCGCAAGGACTTCCGACGGAGGAAGAAACACGCGCGTGTGCCAAGGCAATGGAAAAGAAGCGCGAATGTGAACTGCTTGCTTCGGCGACAGTGCTTGACAGTCGGGAGGCAGAGGAGCTTGCGCGCCTTGGCATAACTTTTTCCGTGGGCGTTCCCGAGGAGGAAGTGATTGCTGATCGTGAGAAAATTGCGAATAAACTTGCATCGCTGGACGCACATATCTGCGCGTTGGAAAACGCGCAACCAAGCGAGAGAGAACGTGCGGTAATGGTGCGATTTGACGGCAAGGTGCCCGGCGAGGATGAGATTGCCGCAATCAAGGAAAAAACACAAGCGTACCGAGTAGCGCGTACCACATGGGAAGAGGCATCACAAGCAATTGGTGGGATGGCAAGTGTACCTGCCCCTAAAAAAGGCGGGGGGTATCATGTGCCTGTCACGATTGCCGCGTGCGTGATTGCCGTGATCGGTGTTGCGTTGCTGTTTGTAAATTCGCTTGCAGGTGGTATTCTAACGGCGTTGGGAAGCGTGGCGTTGCTGGTCAATGCGTTTCTTTATTTGAACGAGAGAACGGGCACAGCGACTACGCCTATCTTGTCCGAAAACTCCGAAAAGCAGCGTCTTGCACACGCCGTGCGCAAGGCGGAAGATGCCGCGCGTTCGGCACTTGCAGCGTATGGTTATACCGCGCAAGAGGGGGTTGAACTCGCGTGCTATCAGTTTTGCGAGGATGCGGTGACGTATGCTTCGTTCGCGGCGTGTGATGAGGAGCGTCGTGCGCGTTTGGCGCTAGCCACAGAAGAACGAGCGATGCTTGTTGCCGCGCTCGATGCGTTTCTTGGGCGATACGACCTTTCCAATGAGCCGTATAGCGCTCTTCTCGCGCGTTTGCGAGTAGACCGTGCAAGATATGTTGTTTTGTGCAATAAGGAAAGAGAAGTTGCGCAAAAGCAGGCGATGCTGGTAAAGGATTGCCGTGCGCTGGATGCGCAGATCGTAGCGTTTTCGAATACGTACGGAGAGGCAGCGCTCGACATACAGCAGACCCTTGCTGATCTTGCCGCACTGCAAATGCTTGCTCGTAAGATAAGCGAGGCGGAAAAAAAGGCGCAGACGTATTATGCGGAGCGAGGTCTTAACGTAAAACCCACGTGCGCGACGTTGAACGTTGAAGAGGCGGTGGAACGCCTTGGTGCACTGCGCGACGAGAAGAGCAGACGTTTGCGTGATATTGAGCAGGACGAAAGTGATGCAGACGCCCTCGAAGTTTATCGCAATGAGCGCCAACAGGCAAAAGAGCGAATGGCGGCGCTTGAGGCACGCTATCATATGCTCAGCGCCACTATGGCGATGCTGGACGAGGCCGATCGTGCCCTTAAGGAGAAGTACGTGAGTCCCGTGAAGGATCGCTTTACAAGGTATTCTGATCTCGTTGAACGGACCATCGGTGAACGTGCTATGATGTCAGGCAATTTTGAGATTACCTTCGACGTGAACGGTAAGCAGAGAAGTGAGAGACATCTAAGTGCGGGACAACGTAGTATCTGTGCCCTTTGCTTCCGCCTTGCACTTGTCGAAAACATGTACGGCGGCGAGATCCCATTCCTCGTAATGGATGATCCGTTTCTTGCTATGGATGAAACGCATCTTGGACGCGTGCGAGGCGTCATGCAGGAGCTTGCCAATAAAACGCAGATTTTATATTTTACCTGTCACGATAGTCGAAAAATGTGAGAAAAAACCGCGCTACGGCGCGGTTTTTTTTTACACCTACTATTGATTTTTTAAAAAAACCGTGTTATAATATGATCGGTAAATTATATTTACGGAAGGTGAACCATGCAAATCGGTGAAAAAATAAAGACGTTGCGTATGTCAAAACTGATGACGCAATCCGAGCTTGCGGGCAATTGCATCACACGCAATATGCTTAGTAGCATCGAGCATGGCACCGCTCTCCCATCCTTATCCACCGCGATGTATATTGCGGAGCGGTTGAACGTTCCTGTTGGCTATTTGCTTGCGCAGGATGGTGACGAGCTTGCGTATCGCAAGATGAATGCCATTGGCGATATTCGTCGCGCGCTTGCGGCGAGGGATTATGCCGGGGCACTTGCTCTTGTAGGGGCAGCAAGCGAAACGCAAAGTGACGATGAGCTTTCCCTTATCCGTGCGCGGTGCGAGTACGGTCTTGCGCATGCGGCACTGCTTGGTGGGCGCTTACGCGCCGCCGTTGCAGGATTTGACAGGGCGCTCTTGGCGACGGGTGAAACTGTCTATGATACGGATTGGCTTCGCGCACGCATCGCCGTGTGCTTCCGTTATTTGCAGGGGATATCACCAACACTTTCCTCAGACGTGCTTGACGCAGACGAGATCGAAGCGGCGCGCGCCTTTGGCGAGGATTTTGCCGAATACGTGCAAGCGCTTGAGTGCTTAGAGCGGGGTGAAGATGTTGCGCATTTCCTTGCCTGCTATGAGGGGACGCTGTATGCTGAGCGTATGCACGCCCTTTTGCTTCTCAGAGCGGAGGAATATAGAAAGGCGCAGGACCTGCTTGAAACAATGCTCGCGCGTGACGAGTTGACCTTTGGCGTGCTTTTGTACGAGGTGTTTGGCGATCTTGAGGATTGCTATCGCAAAAACGACGATTACAAGAGGGCATATGAGTTTTCAGGCTCGCGTCTGGGGCTGCTGGAACGCATGCTCAGCGAAACTTAATAGTGAAGATCCGTCGAAGGAGACACAGTATAACGATCATATCGGGAGGGGAAAACAATGAAGAATGAAAAATTGGCGCTCCTGCTTGCAGGTGTTGCCGTTGGTGCCGCTGCGGTTGGTACCATTGCCATCTGTGTAGCAATTAAAAACGCGAAGAAAAAGAAAGCCGCAGAAGCGGTAGAATTTGAACTTTTGGAGGATGCATGAGATGAGTAAGAGAGATGTAGCACTTGTTATGGTAGGTGTAGCGATTGGCGCAGCAGCCGTTGCCGGAACCGTGGCGGCTTGTGTTGCCGTGAAGAAGGCAAAGGACAAGAAGGCGGCGCTTGAAGCAGAAGATCTCGATCTGCTGGAGGAAGAGGAATGAGCAAAGATCCTGTTGCATTGATTCTGGTTGGTGCGGTTATCGGCGCAGCTTGCGCGGCAGGTACCATTGCCGCTTGCGTGGCGATCCAGAAAGCAAAGGAGAAGAAAGCTCTTGCCGCCGAGGCCGATTTTGAGGTGTTGGAGGAAGTATAATGAAAAAGAAAACACTGGCACTGCTCCTCGGTGGAGCCGCTGTCGGTGCCGCTTGCGCGATTGGTACGATCGCGGCTTGCGTCATCGCGTATAAGTCGGTGGCAAAAACAGAGGAAGAGGAGGATCTGGATCTGCTTGACGAAGAGGATCTGGAGCATCCCGATACGGCAACCTGTTACTATGCGGAACACGGAAACGTGTATCATATGGACAGAAACTGCCCCCACATTGCAAGTCACGAGCAGGTCATCGTTTCCACTATCGCAGGTGCGGCGCAAGCAGGCAAATTGCGTCAATGCACGTTGTGTGGTGAGTGAGCCCACTTGCATCTAAAACAGGAGAGGGGGGCTTTGGGTGTCTGACAAGCACAGTGGCGCCGTGCGTGTGATCGCCAACAATAAGAAGGCGTGGCACGATTATTTTGTGGACGAGAAATTAGAAGCAGGCATTGAGCTGTTTGGCACAGAGGTAAAGAGTCTGCGCCTGGGCGCGGTCAACCTCAAGGATTCCTATTGCTCGTTCAAAAATGGCGAGATTTTTGCACTCGGCGTTCATATTAGCCCATATGAAAAGGGCAACATTTATAACCGTGAGCCGTTGCGCCCCAAGAAACTGCTCTTACACAAGCGCGAGATATTGCGGTTGGCGGGAAAATCTGCGGAAAAGGGCTACTCTGTCATTCCGCTGTCACTCTATTTTTCAAAGGGTAGGGTGAAGATGGAGATTGGGCTTTGCCGCGGCAAGAAACTTTACGATAAACGTGAGGATATGGCGAAGGCCGCAGCCAAGCGTGATATGGAACGTGCGTTTAAAGGACGTCGCGAAGACTATTGATTGCCGCAAGTTTTTAACTTGCGGCAGTCTTGCTCTACATGGGTCCGTAAAGGTTTCGACGGGGATTTTGAAGCAGGATAAGCGTGGCGTGTTGAACAATCACGTTAAAGGTTCAAATTTTAAAATTAAACGCTGACAATACTGTCGCAATGGCTGCCTAATTAGGCAGTGCCGCGGCTTTTTAGCCGCCCGTTCCGCCGAGGAGGACCACGACCTTGGAGGGAGCGTCATGCAGTGGTGAACATGAACCGAGAGTTCGCACTTGTATCGGTCATGCATAAAAGGGCTACCCGAGGACGGAGATCGTCTGCGACCGCCGCCCAAGGGGAAATCTAAACCGCAGACTGCCCACGGAGAAGGTCCTGTGAATAGGTTTTCGGACAGGGGTTCGATTCCCCTCGGATCCACCAATAAAGAGGGAGCCCAGCGCGTTTGCGCTAGGCTCCCTCTTTATTGGTGGATCAAGGCGAACCCCGCTCGAAGATCGGGGAGGCCCCAACATTTTACCACTTTTGCCCATTGCATTTTTCCATACCGTGTGGTAGTATATTGGCGAATTATAACGCTGGGTGAGGAATTATGTATTACAGACATACGCTGGATTACCAATATCCTGAAATATGCGACGCACACATGATTGAGGTTAAGCATGTGCGTGACGTGTGCTTTGATGCTGAGTATCCTTATATGCCGAGGGGGATCGGATATAAGATAATGCGCGGCCTATACTGGTTGGGTGTTACGCTTATCATATTCCCGCTTTTACGCGTAACGCACGGTCTTCGCATTTACGGAAAGGAAAATCTCAAGATGCACAAGGATGTGCTTAAAAGCGGTGCGATCACAGTTTCTAATCACGTGTTTTACTGGGATTATTTGTGCGTGCTAAAAGCAATGCGTCCCCGGCTTGCATATTTCCCTGCGTGGAAGACGAATTTTGAAGGAAGTGGCGGCCCGTGGATTCGCGTATCGGGGGGGATCCCCGTCCCGACAGATAATTTGCACGCTATGGCAAAATTCAACCAAGCAATGGAAGAGGTGTTGGAGGAGGGAAAATGGCTTCATTTCTTTCCCGAAGGCTCTATGTGGCTCTATTACCCCGACGTTCGTCCGCTTAAAAAGGCGGTGTTTCATTATGCCGTGAAATATAACAAGCCCGTGATTCCGATCACGATGTCTTTCCGTCCGCGCAAGGGAATCACCAAACTTTTCACAAAGAAGCCCATGGTAGATCTACATATCGGTGAACCGATTTTAGCTGATACTTCGCTTTCCCGTTTTGAGGCAGAGCGTTTGATGCATGAGAAGACCTATCGCGTGATGCAGGAGATGAATGGAGTTCACCCTGGTGATCCCACTTACAACGAGGATCAAAACCCCAGACATTATCAAAAAACTATGTAAAAAATGCGCGACACCTTTCGGAAGTCGGATCGTAGCCATG
>JAZNAM010000031.1:0-2105 GCA_045586515.1 Eubacteriales bacterium | reverse complement strand
ATCCGTGCTGGAACGTTTCACCTTTTCATCCGCCTCGGCGCACAGTTCGATCACGCGCGCGATCTGCGAAACGCTTGTTGAGGAAGCCGAACGCACGGCAAGTTTCGCTTTGTACTCGTTGTTTTTAAAGAACGCCGCACTGATTTCCATCATAGAGCGCCCCTCGTCCATGGCCGTACGTGCCGCGTAGACTTCGCAAAGCGTGCCCGAAATACTGCCAAGCACCATGAACGGCTTCGCGCGCTCAAATTTAAGCACCGCAAGCGCATCCAGTGCCGAGCGGTAATCACGCGCAAGTAACGCATTGGACAGCGCATATGTGTCCATGCTGATCTCAGGGGAAGCAAGCGCGTCCACATCACTAAGCTCAAGCACGTTGCGCCCATACGCAAGCACGTGATGCGCAATCTTTTTGATCTCGCCCGACAGGCGGAACATGTCTCGCCCTGACACGGTGATCAAATGCTGGCACAACTCTGGCGCAGCCGTCACACCGTGATGCGCAAAATGCTTAATTGTCCACGCGCAAAGGCGCGAAGGGGTAATGGGATCAAAACGAACGGGCACCGCCACCTCAGAAAGTTGCTTTAACATCGCGCTCGGCTTTTTTGGCGTGCCTGCATCAATGAGACCTGCTGCCACCTGAATAATCACCGTATTATAATCATACTCGGGGATCAGTGCAAGTGCCTCAAGCAGCGAATCGTACAGATGCTTCATGTCATCGCGCTTCATCACATTGAAATCAAGACCGCGCAGCAAAATCAATCTGCCATCCGCCATCATCGGAGGCGGCGACATGGCGTTCAATAGCCCGTCGATGGTGAAATCCACGGCGTCAATGGTAATGTCGTTAAACACCGCAAAAGCGGAGTCGGGCGAAATGCTCTCGCGAGTAAGCTCCACCGCATAGTTTTTCATATAGTCCTCGTCACCAAAGAAAAGGTATGCGCGACCCGCCGTTTTGCCGATCAATTTACGATATTCCGTATCGGTTATCACCGGATGCATCGCTGTATTCCCCTCCTCCCGATGTAACGTTCTGAACATATTATACACTTTTTTGGCAGGCGCGTCAATCACGCGGCCGCAAAAATCGCATGGTGTAGGCAAAAAATGCGCAAAAACTATTGCACTGAGTTCCAAAAAGTGATATAATTATGTATCATAAATCTCTACGATCACGGAGGAACACGATATGACTTCTAATGTCCGTCCCGATAGCATGAAACGCATCACCACGCCTGAACTGGCAGCGGCTTTTATCGACGAGCAAGTCGCCGAGGTCCGCGCACAAGTTGGCGATAAAAAGGTGTTGCTCGCCCTTTCGGGCGGTGTGGACTCCTCCGTCGTTGCCGCACTGCTCATCAAGGCCATCGGCAAGCAGCTCGTCTGCGTACACGTCAATCACGGTCTGATGCGCAAGGGCGAATCCGAGCAGGTCATCGAGGTGTTCGGTAAGGCGCTGGACGCAAACCTCGTATATATCGACGCAACCGACCGCTTCCTTGATCTCCTTGCAGGCGTTTCCGAGCCTGAGCGCAAGCGTAAAATCATCGGCGCCGAGTTCATCAAGGTCTTCGATGAGGAATCCGCTAAGCTTGAGGGTATTGAGTTCCTTGCACAGGGCACCATCTACCCCGACATTCTCGAGAGTGTGAAGGCAGCCGAGGGCAAGAAGGCAGTCAAGTCCCACCACAACGTGGGCGGTCTCCCCGAGGAGATGAAGATGAATCTTGTTGAGCCCATCAAGTTGCTCTTCAAGGACGAGGTGCGCGTCGTAGGCGAGGCACTTGGCCTTCCCCACGCAATGGTTTACCGCCAGCCGTTCCCCGGCCCCGGTCTTGGCGTTCGTTGCCTTGGCGCGATCACGCGCGATCGTCTGCACGCACTGCGTGAGGCAGATGCGATCCTTCGCGAGGAGTTTGAAAACGCCGGTCTTGCTGAAAAGGTTTGGCAGTACTTCATTGCCGTTCCGGACGTAAAGAGCGTCGGCGTAAAGGACGACAGCCGCTATGAGGGCTGGCCCGCCATCATCCGCGCCGACAACACCAAGGACGCTATGACGGCTACCATTGAGGAGATTCCCTACCCTGTTCTCCACA
>JAZNAM010000030.1:0-13972 GCA_045586515.1 Eubacteriales bacterium | reverse complement strand
CCCTCTCCCTTGCCCTCACCATGAAGCATGACGTCCCCCTCACCCTCACGGCAAGCGCCGCGGGGAAAGAGGTCACTGTCACGGACGACGCGCCCCTCACGGCACAAGACGCGCCCATGGATGAGGCGGCAGTCGCCCGTCAGCTCTCGCGCCTCGGCGGCACGCCCTATGTACTGAGCGCACTCCACGTTGACCTGGGCGAGGGGCTCATGGTGCCCGTGTCCAAACTCAACGCGCTCCGCCGCGCCGCACTGGAAGCGCTCACCAACGTGGATCGCACGCGCCCCGATGCAGCACGCGCCAAAGCGTCGCTTGCCAAGCCGCAAAACACAGCCCCCTCGGCTGATACGCGCCCCACAGCGCGCTTTGCCAATCCCACACAGATCACAAGCAAGGCAAAACAGACCTTTGCACATTGCTATCTGCCTCTCCACCTGTATCACGGCGAAACGGACGGCGTCATTCTTCCCCCTGTGATCTTTGATAGCGAGCGTGAGGGCGTCAAACAAGCGTTGCAAGACGCTGTGCAAAAAGGTGCCACGCACGCGCTGGTCGGCAATATCGGCCACCTCGCACTCGCGCGCGAGGTAGGGCTCATCCCACACGGTGATTTCCGCCTGAACGTCACCAATGCGCACACGCTCGAGGCACTCACGCAAATGGGCTTTGCTGATGTGATCCTCTCCCCCGAGCTCACGCTCCCCCAGATTCGCGATATGGAGGGCGCACGCGACGCCATCGTCTACGGCAGAGTGCCCCTCATGCTCCTGGAGAAATGCGCAGGCCGCGAAGCAGGCAACTGCACCGCTTGCGAAAAAAACGAGAACGAACTCATCGACCGCCGCGGCGAGCACTTCCCCATCCTGCGCTTGCCGCCGCACCGCAATATTCTTTACAACAGCCGCCCTACTGTCATGAGCGACAAGAAGGGCGACCTCGCACGCGCGAAAATCACAGGCGGCCACTTCGTCTTCAGCACCGAAACCGCAGTCGAAGTCGACCGCGTCCTTTCCGCCTACGAGCGCGGCACGCCCCTCAATATCCCCATGCGCCGCATCTAAACCAAAAAAGGCACCACTTGAGTGGTGCCTTTTTCTCCTCATGAATGTATCTTCAATCAACTCAACGCATGCCAAGCCCTTTCCGCAAAATAGAAGTTTTGCCCTTGCGTCAAATATCCACGATAACTCTCACGTACACATCGTCGCTTAACTTTGCTACACCGCAAAGCACGCACACGCGCGAGTATATGTCGGCGCGACGGCGCGCATATCGTTTGTACGAGCGTCCCCCGCTCTCCAAAATAAAAATGCCAGCCGATGAAGCTGACCCCGTTTTTTACGGCGATGATTTGCGATTTTTCGTTCATTAGCAACGCCTCTGCTTCCAACAGTGAGCGCGCCGCCAAAAGGCAATCCCTCGCCCTTTCCTTGCTTGGTACAAGCATCAAAATGTCATCCATATACCTGACGTAATACTTCACACGCATACGTTCCTTGAAAAACTTATCAAGATCGTTGAGATAGAGTAACGCAAAGCACTGACTGCTTTGATTTCCCATCGGCAAGCCCCTGTTTGGTGTGCTCTCATAGCTGTCAATGATCAAGTAAAGTAGTGATCGCACACGTTCGTCCTTCACAATACGATCCATCTTTTTCTTTAACAAATCATGCTCAATGCTGGGAAAATACTTGCTAACATCCACCTTGACGAAATAACCGTTCTTTCCGTGTCCCTTATAGTACTCGCACATGAATTTTCGAAGGCGCTTAATGGCGAACAACGTACCTTTTTCTCGGCGGCAAGCGGCATTATCGTAAATCAAATGCTTATCCAAAAGCGGCATCAAATAGCCGTCGCAAAGTGAGTGCTGCACGATTCTATCCCGATACGAAATCGCTTGTATTTCCCGTTCTTTGGGGTCGTGTATCATAAACTTACGATAGTCACCCACAACATATTTGCCATATTTCAAATCGTAGTGAAGCGCCCACAAATTTTCAGATAGCGCCGCCTCAAACTCTATAACCTCTTTTTTGTGACGCTTGCCGAGTCTGGCGCGCCGATGCGCACGGTAAAGCGAATCAAAACTAATAATGTCATCAAAGCAAAGCATAAAAATTCACCTCAAAAAGAAAACCGACGGGAGCTTTGCTCACAAAGCGTTAAACACAAAGCGTAACGCTTACCGTCGGTTAAATTTTCCCGTTTGGGGGAAGGAGAACGTTCCTTTGTTTCAGATACGCGGCGAGGGCACCTGCCAACGCCCACTGACTTTTCTCTTTCGATAGAAACAAATCGGGCACAACGCCGTTGTTGGTATTGTTAACGTTGTTGTTGTTGTTGACGTTGCCGTCGTTGTTGACGTTGCGCGCGTTGTTAGAATTACTATTGTTAGGCGAACGGAGCCACCAAAGAACAACAAACCCAAAAGCCACAACGCAAGTTTGCTAACGCTCCCCTATATCACTCGCCACTTGGCGCTGATACCGATTTTCTCGTGCTTGCCATCCATTTCCCCAGATACAAAAGACATTCTGCCTGCTGCTTGGAAATCTGCTCGTACTGTCTAAACAAAATACACTCTTGCTCATAAGCAATCCCTGCAAAATAATCGAGAAGCGACAGCTTCACGCGCGCCTCCTCCTGCAAACGCAAACGCTCCACCACATCGCGAGAGCAATTTGCTTTGTAGATCAATTCAATAGCATCAAGAATATAGTTTTGCAAACGCACTACAAGCGTGAAGCGAAATTTCTTAGGCGACTTTTCCGTCACCGTGATAATGTATTTGGCAAGGTCTTTGGCCTTGGTCATCACGAACAAGTCGTTTTTCTTTTGCATGACAAGCTCCGTTTTTTGTTTTTCGCCGCACGCCCGCAAAGCGAGCGCGCGGCGATGATGCTGTCAGTCGCCCCCCTGCCGCAAAACGGCTACGGGGTGCTCCTGACGGATTGGAAAGAGTTTCAAATTCGCCCGCATTTTTGCTGCGGCAGCACGCCGCGCGCAAAAATGCAGATTACAGGCGAATTTGCAAAGCGGGCACAACGCCGCTGCTGGCATTGCCAACGTAGTTGCTGCCGTAGACGTCGCCGTCGATGTAGACGTAGCGCGCGTAGTAAGAATAACTACTGTAAGGCGAACGGAGCCACCAATAGCCGCCGCCGTAGGTCGCGGTGTCGGTACTCATATAGGCACCCGTCGCACGGCTGTAATCACTGGTCTGCAAGCGTCGCGCCGTATCAGAATAGGTACTGGTCGAAAAACCGTATGCACTGTTTGTGATCTCGCTATAAGAGAGCAGGAAAACGTTGTCACTGGTATCCTCGCACACGTAAGGATTGCTCGTATAACCCGTGCTTGCCACGCTGTTATCCACCGTGGTGGTTACAATGCGCGCCTTGTCCGCCGTACCGAATGCACTGTTGTAGAACTGGTCGTTGAGCCACGCGCGCACGTCGCTCTCTGCGTAATTGTTGTTATATCCGCTACCCTTATCGTATGCACCATTGGCAATAATGCTATCACACATCAGCAACGCCGTTCCGTCCTCCTGCGCCAAAATGCGCCACAGGATCGGTTCGACCTTGAAGTAGTAAACTTCGCCATCCGTCACCGCGCTGCCGTCCGAGAAGGTGTAACCACCATTCGGATCTGCTGTCACTTTCGCATAGTAGGCGTCATCACTACCAAGGTAGTAACCGCGGCTGTCCGTTGTTTCACCAACAGTCACGCTCTCTGCCTTCAGCGTTTGCGGATACTCACCAAAGTAGATATACGACTTGAAGCAACCCGTGCAGACGTTGTCCGCACCCATCGCATGCGTGGTCGCCGTTCCAACCGTGTAAGTCGTTGTGCCGCGCGCATCGCACTTCTCGCACTTATAGTAGTAGGTGTTAGGATTCTGGCAGTTCGCCGCACTCTTGAGATACGTCGCCGTCATCACTTTCGCGGTAAACGTGTGCAGTACCCCACCCACCGTATAGGTTTCACTGCCCTTCTCCGTGCAGTTTTCGCACTTGTAGTAGTAGGTGTTAGGGCTCTCACAGTTCGCCGCACTCTTGAGATACGCGGGTGTCTTCGTCTTCAGCGAGAACACGTGGTCGCCCACGGCCGTGCCACTGTACGTTTCACTGCCCTTTTGCGTGCAGTGCTCGCACTTGTAGTAGTATTCGCCCACGCTTTGGCACGTCGGCGCGGTCTTCACGTACGCCGCCGTCATCGCCTTTGCCGCAAAGTTGTGGTCATCCTTGCTCTCGCCGTTGTACGTTCCACTGCCCTTTGCCGTGCAGTTTTCGCACTTGTAGTAATAAACACCTACGTTCTGGCACGTCGGCGCGCTTTTCTCGTAAGTCGTTGTCATCACTTTCGCGGTAAACACATGGTCGCCCACGTCCGCGCCATCGTACGTTTCACCGCACTTTTCCGTGCAGTGCTCGCACTTGTAGTAGTATTCGCCCACGTTCTGGCACGTCGGCGCAGTCTTCTCATAATCCGCCGTCATCACTTTCGCGGTAAACGTGTGGTCACCCACATCCGTGCCTTCGTACGTTTCACTGCCCTTTGCCGTGCAGTGCTCGCACTTGTAGTAGTAAACACCCACGTTTTGGCACGTCGGCGCGGTCTTCACGTATGCCGCCGTCATCACCGTTGCGGTAAACGCGTGATCACCCACATCCGTGCCTTCGTACGTTTCACTACCCTTCTCCGTGCAGTTAGCGCACTTGTAGTAATATACGCCCGCGCTCTGACACGTCGGCGCGGTCTTCACGTACGCCGCCGTTTTTACTTTCGCAATAAAGTTGTGCGCACACGTCTGCGTATCACCGTCTTGGGCACCATCATCCGGCGCTTCGCCACCATCCTGTGGCACGTCAACACCATCCGTCCAATCCGCATCACACAGGTCACACACGCCGTCATCGTCTGCATCACGGTGCTGACAGATCGGCAGATCTACGCCATCCGTGTATTCTGCCTCGCACTCGTCACACTTGCCGTCATCATTCATGTCACGGTGCTGACAAACAGGCACAAGGTCTGTGCCATCTGTGTAATCGACCGCGCACAGATCACACTTGCCGTCATCATTCATGTCGCGGTGCTTGCAGATTACCTCGTCGCAAGCAACAAAGGCCACGACGCACAGCACGCATGCCATCAACAACAGCAAAATGCGCAATGTTGATTTTTTCACAAAGATTCCTCCCTTGCATCAAGGTTAAAACAACCTCTTTTTATCCGCTTTATTATAGCACAACTTTATTATAGCACAACCAAGTCCGAAAGTCAAGCAAAATTGTCAACCTCTCGTGTCCCGCCCTCACGGCTACGCAAAGCCTTCCCCTTGAGGGGGGACGTCTTCGACCGACGGTGGCAGATAACAAAAACACCACCTTTGCGACGTGCGCAAAGGTGGTATTTTTCTAATTTCCGCAATTTATTTTCCAATTATCATCGCGCACTCTTGCACTTGTTTTCCAATTCCTTGCAAAAATCGGCATTTTACCCGATCTTTGCCCACTCTGCGCCATCCTCCAGACGGCGCAGCGAAAACACCCCATCTTCCAGCAAAATGTACGAGGGCGGTGTGCCCTCCTTGGGGATCGAAATAGAGCCCGGGTTGATGCAAACCTGCCCCGTCGCGCAGCGCGTCACGCCCGCCACGTGCGAGTGTCCACGCACCAGCACGTCCTCTGCCGCCATCGGCATCGGGTGTTCCTCGTCATAGTGATGCCCATGCGTGAGGTACACCTTCCCCGTAGGCGTTTCCAGTGTCACAAACTCCTCGGCAATCTCAAAATCCAGCACCATCTGATCCACCTCGGCGTCACAGTTGCCGCGAACGGCAATAATCTCACCAGCCACCTCGTTGAGCAGCGCGATCACACCCTTGGGGCGATACCCTGCGGGCAACTCGTTGCGCGGGCCGTGATACAGAATATCCCCAAGTAAAACCAGTCGCTCTGCACCCTCGCGGCGATACGCGTCAAGCAGTTTCTCGGTGGCGATCTCATCACCATGCAGATCAGAGGCAATCAAATATTTCATGTCATTCTCCTTTTGTCGTCCCCGTTGCTTCAATGTCACGGGTGTCCATTGCATATTTGTGTTCGGTCGGTTGCCACTCCACTGTCGCAAACAGCGCGTGGATGGAGATGGGCAGATACGTCATCATAAAAACAGGAAAGGTAAACAGCAGTGCGATCACACGCCACTTGTTACAATGGATGCGCTTCCACTCGCTCACCACGGCAAAAATGCCGAAAACGAACACCAGCACGTAAGCAAACAGGAAAAATCCTGCAATACAACGCGTCAGATATACAGAAACCACACCGTTGAGCAGCAAATTGAGCAGGAGCAGCGACGTCACCGCGGCAAGCTGAAACACCGACAGCACAAGCGCGGGCATCACGCTCATCATCATGTCAAAGCACGCCCAACGCAAACGCAAAATGCCGCCGAACAGCCGCCCGCCATAGCGCCCGAACACCTGATAAAACCCCTTTGCCCAACGTTTCCGTTGCCGCCAGGACTGCGCAAAGCGCTCGGGTTGCTCATCAAACAGCTCCGCCGCATGGCAGTAGCCGATGCGCTCCCCCTGCAACACCTCATCCACCGTGAACTCAATGTCCTCGGTCAGCAAAAAGTGCCGCCAACCGCCGTTTCGCTCGACAATGCCGCTGTCCACCAAAAAGCCCGTCCCCGAGATCGCCGCACTCGTCCCAAGGAGCGAGCGCGCGTTGTTGAGGTGCCGCGACTCATGCAGATACCACAAGGCATACCCCGCGCTGATCCAGTTCGCGCCGTAATTTTTGGAGTTGCGGTAAGAAGTCACAATGCGGTTTCCCGCACAGTACGCCCGATCCATCTCGGCAAAGAAATTCGGGCGCAACACGTTGTCCGCGTCAAAAATGAGATACGCATCGTAATGGCGCAGTCCTTTTGTTTCCTTGATCCTGTCAAACAAAAACTCCAGCGCATAGCCCTTTCCCACACGGCGCGTGTCCTCGCGCTCAAAAACGCTTGCCCCTGCGCGGCGCGCGACAGCTGCCGTTCCGTCCGTGCAGTTGTCTGCCACCACGAAGACGTCAATGAGGTGCGCGGGGTAGTCTTGCGCCCGAATGCTCGCGATAAGTGAGGAAATCACCATCTCCTCATTGCGCGCGGCAATAATCGCCGCATAGCGTTTTTCTTGCCCCGTTTTGGGGTATTTCTTCGGTTTTCGCACGCACGAAACAAGCAGATAAAAGTACTGGCACCCATACACCACCGTGAACAAAAGCCCAACCAGCCAGGTGATGATAAACCCCATTGTTTCGGGGGCGCTCAGCTGCATGCGTGCGGCAAGCTTTACCAAATAGGAAATCATAGCATCATCCTCTCTTGGCGCGCCGAGAGAGGATTGCCCTTTGCACGGCATACACGGCAAGAAAGGGCAGAAAGGCCTGCCCGAGCCACGCAACGACCGGGTATAAAGGGCCACAAAGATGATAGACCAGCGAGATCGGCGTACCGGGAAAATCCTTGGAAATAAACATCAAATTCGCCACAGGCGTATCGGGGTGGCGCGCATCGTAGCGCGCATTGAACCAAAGCGCCACGGCGCAAGTCACACTCACAAGTCCCCCATTATATAGGATATCCCGTGCGCGCGGGCGGTAAACACCGCTTTGAAAAAGCAAGAGCCCGAGGTAGACCATGAGGGCATGCAGAAAAAAACTGTGTAGCGAGATAAAATGCCACACAGGGTAGCGCGAAAGCGAGGTAAGCGGCACGCAAAGGAACACCGCACCGCCAACAAGCCCACCCGTGGCAAGAAACGTATCCCCCACGCGCCGCCACACGCCGCGCGCAAGCGAGGAAAAAAGCCCCGCATACAAGGTGATCGAGCAGTAGTAAAGCGGCACGTACTCATTGGGGTTGCGCGTGCGCGCCACAAGGAGCACAAACGCGATCTTCACCCCCTCGCTCACCCAAAGGGCAAGCGTGGCGGCACGGATCACACGCCGCACGCCCTGCTCGTCAAGCTGCCGCGACGCACGGCAAGCGCCCCCTATCAAAAGCGCAAAAAGCAGCAGAAGCGCAACGTGGGAAGCCCCGAAAAGCCCCGCGGGGGCATACGCGTCGGGCGGCGCAAAAAAGCCACTCATAGGGGAAAGTTAATTCGCTCCGCCTCCACAACAAGCGGTCTGCGAATCACCTTGGCGCGTAGCAAAAGCAAATACTCCGCCACAAGCGAGAGCAAAACAAGATGCACACCCTCCAACACGCCTATGAAAGAAAACAGCAAATATAGCGTGTGATCAAAGAAAATTGCGGCAATACCCCCTATAACGGATAGAGAAAACAGCAAAATTCCAACAAGGAGCGTGGCGCGCACGGGGAGCGCGGTATACGTCGTAAAACTGTGCATCGCGGCATCGTAAAGCGAAGCCACGCCGTTTGAGGTGCGCCCCGCGCGCCGCTTTTGCTGCTCATATGGCACGTCACAGCGCGCAAATCCAAGCTCCGCCACGATCCCGCGCAAAAAGGGGCTCGGGTCATCCAGCGAGCGAAGCACGTCCACAAAACTGCGATCATACAGGCCAAAGCCCGTGAAATGCTCGATCTGCTCCACCTCGGAAAAACG
Source organism: Eubacteriales bacterium (assembly GCA_045586515.1). GTDB lineage: Bacteria > Bacillota > Clostridia > Oscillospirales > CAG-272 > Firm-07. The sequence goes on along the minus strand of JAZNAM010000030.1, from coordinate 5,337 downwards.
GCGGATCACCTTGTAGTATAGGGTGCGCGCCGCGCGCAAGAGCGCGTTCTCGCGGCTTTTCGTTTTGATGCCGCACACCACGCGCGCCCCCTCCTCCCATTTTTGCAGAAAAACGGGGAGAAGCGAAACAGGATCTTGAAAATCCGCGCACATCGAGATGGTGCAATCCCCTCGCGTTTGGCATATCCCATAGAATGGGGAGAGAAATTGCCCGAAATTGCGCGCATTGAATATCGCGCGAATCCGCGCGTTCTTGTGGCACAGCGCACGAATTTCCTCGCGCGTGCCATCCGTCGAATCATTATCAATGATCACGATCTCGTAGTCGTATCGGGCAAGTTCCCCCAAAAACAGTGTCACGATCTCGTCGCACAGCGGCGCGATATTCTCGCGCTCGTTATAGGTTGGAAGCAGGATACTCACGCACTTCCTCGTGTCCACTTGTTTTCCCTCCTACACCAAACAGAAACAACAAGGAAGTAAGCAAAAAACGCACACCGCCCGCAATCGCGGCGGCACACACAAAGCCCCCAAGCCCCGCCGCACGCGCGGCAGGAATACCAAGGACAAAAAAGCAAAGCGCAAACGACGCACCCACCCATAACTGTATACTGCGCCGCGCAAAGCGAAGCAGCACGGTAAGCAACACGCTCGTCACAAAATACGAAACGCCCGAAAGCGAGCCAAGTAACAGCAGCTTCGCCACCGCCGCGTATTGTACGGGGTAAAGCAAGCGCACGATCACGTGCCCGCCAAGCGTGCAAATAAACGTAAACAGTAACACCGCCGCAAGCGCAAGTAGCAGTATTTTTCGCACCGTTTTGCGGGATATTCCCCCTTTATAGCGCGAAAGATAGCCAAGCAGCACCGAGGAAAGGGGCAACGCCACAAAGGAAGCGGTCTTGCCCACAAGCGTGGCAAGATAGTAAAGCGCCACCGCTTCACCGTCGAGTAGGTTGTGTAGCAGCATGCGGTCGGCATTGAAAATAAAAAGAGAAACACCCTCGGATAAAAAGAACACCGCACTGCCGCGCAGCACGTCAAGAAACACGCCAAACGTTTGGCACGCATCGCGCCGCAAGGTGTTGTCGGCGAGATAGGCAAACGCCACACCCGCCCCCTCGCCAAGAAGGATCGCAAGCGGCCACGCGTCAAGCGCGCGCGCAAAGGGTAAGCCCACAAGGTAGCCAGCGCCAATGGCGGCGTAGAACCCCACGCTCACACCGAAACGGAGCGTGAGCTTGAAGGACACCTCTGCGTATGTGCGCCACGCCATGAACAAAAAGAGCAACGCGTACGAGATCACACCCGCAAAGGATAGGGGCACACCACCGTATACGGCGAGAATCGCGGCAAACGGTAAGAGAAACGAAGCACCAAGGAATAAAATCGCATGGTAAGCGCCCCCCGCGTCACGCGCGGGCGAGGTCGCCGTCATGCGCACGAACACAAGTGCCGTGCCAAGCGCCACGCCAAACACCGAGGGGAAGGCAAGCAGGTATTGCATATCCCCGTACCCCGCCGTGCCAAGATACGTGGCAAGGCGCGGATACACGAAAAATTGCAGCACCGCGTTTTCGATCACAAGCCCCGCCCCCACGCGAACAGTGTCACGAAGCGGTGCTGCATAGCGCCGCGCGGCGCGCGCGATACTCAACGAAGCGCTTGGGCGATGCTCCCTGCCACGTAGTCAATCATCTCATCCGTCATATCGGGATACACCGGGGCAAAAAAGGTCGCGCGCATGATCTCGTTGGTGACGGGCAGATCCCCCACCACGCGATAGCCGCTTCCATTTGTCCTCATCTGATCAAACAAGGGCTGTGCCACGAGATTGCCCGCAAAAAGCAGGCGTGTCTGTATGCCGCAGCGTTCCAGATGCCGCGTCACGTGTTCGCGCGAAACACCCTCGCGCAGCGTGATGGGAAAACCAAAAGGCGAAGGGGTTGCCCCTTTTGTCACGCGCGGCAAAATGAGCTTGTCCGCAAGCGGCAAAAGCGCGGTATACAATCTCTCATAGTTGTGTCTGCGGCGTTCCACGAAGCGCGGCAGCTTGGCAAGCTGTGCGCACCCGATCGCGGCTTGCATATCGGTGGCTTTCAAGTTATAGCCGAATTGAGAATACACGTATTTGTGATCATACCCCTTTGGCAACTCGCCATATTGGCGATCAAAGCGGTGACCGCATACGCCATCCTTGCCGGGCGGGCAAACGCAATCACGGCCCCAGTCGCGCATCGAGCGGATGATGCGGTGCAACGTGGTGTCACGCGTATAGACGGCACCGCCCTCTCCCGTTGTCATGTGGTGCGAGGGGTAAAAGCTCGATGTGCCAATATCGCCCACCGTGCCCGTGTAATAGGTCGCGCCGTCAAAGTCGTACGTGGCACCCAGCGCGTCACAGTTATCCTCAATCATCCAAAGATCGTATTTATTGCAGAAATTGCGCACCGCCTTGATGTCAAACGGATTGCCAAGCGTGTGCGCCACCATCACGGCGCGCGTTTTTTCGGAAAGCGCGGCTTCCAGCATCGACACGTCGATATTGTACTCCCCCATCGTCACGTCCACGAAAACAGGGATCGCACCGTACTGTACGATGGGCGCAACCGTGGTGGGGAAGCTCGCCGCCACCGTAATCACCTCATCGCCTGGCAAGATCGCGCGCTCGCCCAGTGTCGGTGAGGTCAGCGCCATGAACGCAAGGAGATTGGCGGAAGAGCCGGAGTTCACCATCGTGCAGTAGCGCGTGCCAAGATACGCGGCAAGATCGCGCTCAAAACGCTCGGTGTACTCCCCCGCCGTCAGCCAAAAATCAAGCGCGCTGTCCACCAGTGCGCACATCTCCTCGGCGTCATATACGCGCGCCGCATAAGGGATTCTCGCCCCCTCATGCCACGCCGCCTTTTTGTGATACGTGTCGCAGTACTCGCGCACGGCGGCAAGGATCGCTTCCCTTGCCTTTTTCTCATTTGCTTTGTTTTGTTCCATTCCTACTCCGCCAAAAATCTGTCGATCTGTCTATTCATCACCGCGCGGATATCTCCACCCGTCACGCGGCATTTTTCCCATTCTACACTCATTTGCACCGCCTGGCGCGCATCCGTTATCGGTTGCCAACCAAGCACTCGCTCGGCACGCGTGCAGTCCAGGTACAAAAGGTTCGCTTCGTGCACGCCATCCGCCGCGCCGCCAGAGCAAACCGCAAGCGGCTCTCCCCACGCCCTCGAAAAGCACGCAACAAGCTGCTCCGTGGTCATGTGATCATCGCGCCGCGGTCCTACGTTATACGCGCCGGCAAGCGACGCGTCCTCATATTGCCGAGCGGCAAGCGCAAGATAGAAGGAAAGCGGCTCCATCACGTGCTGATACGGACGCACGGCGTGCGGATTTCTAAGGGAAATCGGCTCCCCGTCGCATGCTGCGCGCACGCAATCGGGCAGGATGCGTTTTGCCGCAACGTCACCGCCGCCGATCACGTTGCCTGCACGTACGGTCGATACCGCCACACGCGTCGATAGAAAGGAGCGTGCATAGCAAGCGCTCACAAGCTCCGCACAGGATTTGCTGTTCGCATAAGGATCAAAGCCGTCAAGCACGTCGCCCTCGCAAAAGCTCCGCCCTGTTTCATCGTTGGCATACACCTTGTCCGTGGTCACGTTGATGACCGATCGAACACTGGGGCAGTCACGCACACACTCCATCACGTGTACCGTGCCAAGCACGTTCACCTCGTAGGTGTAAACGGGATCACTGTACCCCTCGCGCACCAAGGGCTGTGCAGCCAGATGGAATACCACCTCGGGCGAGGCGACCAAAAACGCCTCGCGCAACGCGGCAAGATCACGAATATCCCCGGAAACGGTATGAACATCGCGCGCAATATCTGCTGCCTCATACACGCCGCCACACGGCACGTCAGGCAGTGAAAAGCCATAGACCTGCGCCCCCAAACGGGAGAGCATGTGCACCAGCCACGCGCCCTTAAAACCCGTGTGCCCCGTCACCAACACGCGTCGTCCGCGGTAAAATTCAGGTAAAAACAGTGACATGATCCTCCCTCCAGCGTCGCCAAGGTGCACGCCCCGTTGCCCAAATGCGCTCCAGTTGCTCCTTGTCACGCATCGTATCCATACATTGCCAAAAGCTATCGTGACGGTAGCCCATCAGCTCACCTTGCTCGCACAGCAAAGGCAATACGTCACGCTCCAATATCGTGTCGTCCCCCGCGATGGTGTCCAACACGCGCGGCTCTAGGATCATAAAACCGCCGTTGATGCGTCCTACGTCCGCGCGGCTTTTCTCACGAAACGAGCGCACCCTGTCCCCCGCCATTTCCATCACGCCAAAGCGTGCATCGGGGCGCACGGCAAGAAGCGTCGCGGCACGTCCGTGCGCGCGGTGAAAGGCAAGCTCGCCATCAAGATCGGCATCCGTGAGCCCATCCCCGTATGTGAGGAAAAAGGGCTCGCCCGACAGGTAGGGCGCCACACGTGCAAGCCGCCCGCCCGTCATGGTGGCATGTCCCGTGTCCACCACGGTAACGCGCCAAGGGTCGCAGTATCCGCCGTGCGTGATCACGCGCCCCTCTCCCGAGAGGTCAAAGGTCACGTCGTTGCGATTGACGTAGTAGTCCGCAAACCACTCCTTGATCACGTTTTGCCGATACCCCGCGCAAATGACGAACTCGCAGTGCCCAAACGAAGCATAATACTTCATAATGTGCCATAGGATCGGCATCCCGCCGATCTCCACCATGGGCTTGGGGCGCAAATGCGTCTCCTCGCCGATACGGGTGCCAAATCCACCCGCCAAAATCACGACTTTCAAGCCCCCGCCCCCTCTCGCGCAACCGCACAAACGGCAATCGGGCGCCAAGCCGCCACTACCGTCCATTGTACCATATTATTGCCATTTTTTCAAGCATTAACCCCCACGCCCAAAAAGATCGCAAAATCACGCACACCACCCGGCGCCCTCTTTTTTGCCCAAAGCCCTTGACAACCCCCTACGCGTTTGTTATAATATCTAAGTATCAACAAAAACAAGTATCGAGATGTGGCTCAGTTTGGGGACGTTTGCGAGCGCTGCCAGTGGCAGAGCAAGCGAGCAAAAAGGAGTGGCAGCTGTCGCAGAGTGCAAGCGAGTGTTCGAGCGTAGCACGATGCGGTAACGGCAACAGGAAGAGCGCGTAGCGCCACTCCAATTCCCCTTGTTCCTCTTACTTACACGATACAATTAAATATCGAGATGTGGCTCAGTTTGGGGACGTTTGCGAGCGCTGCCAGTGGCAGAGCAAGCGAGCAAAAAGGAGTAGCAGCTGTCGCAGAGTGCAAG
>JAZNAM010000029.1:0-7607 GCA_045586515.1 Eubacteriales bacterium | reverse complement strand
CCCGGCAGAGCCGGCCTCGGCGCGGAAGCAGGCGGAGTACGCGCAGTAGGAAATGGGAAGCTTGACGCCGTCCCGGATCTCGTCACGGTGCATGTTGGTGACGGGGACCTCTGCGGTGGGGATCAGGAAGCAATCGTTATTTGCCACACGGAAGGCATCCTCCTCAAACTTGGGGAGCTGACCTGTGCCCCGCATCGAGTCGCGATTTACCATAAAGGGCGGGAACACTTCGGTGTAGCCGTGCTCGGTGTGGGTGTCGAGGTAGTAGCTGATGACCGCGCGCTCGAGTCTTGCGCCGAGCCCACGGTAGAAGTGGAAGCGCGTACCCGTAACCTTTGCGGCGGTATCAGGATCAAGGATGCCAAGATCCTTTCCAAGATCCCAGTGGGGCTTGGGTTCGAATTCGAAAGCACGAGGTTCGCTCCAACGACGAATTTCTGCGTTCTCGGAGTCGTCTTTGCCGATCGGCACCTTTGCGTTGGGTACGTTAGGAATAGAAAGCAGGATGCCCTCGATCTCGGCATCGATGCCCGCGATTTTTTCGCTATCCGCCTTGACGGTATCGGAAAGCGCCTTCATTTCTGCAAAAATGGGGGCGACATCCTTCCCTTCCTTCTTGAGTTGAGGAATGGTTTTAGAGATCTTGTTCTGCTCTGCCTTTTTGGCTTCGGTGTCGGCGATCAGTGCGCGGCGCTCCACATCGAGCTCCAGCAGGCGATCGATTTCTGCATCGTAGTTCTTTTGACGGGTAGCAAGACGCTCTTTGGCGTATGCTGCATTTTCTTTGATCCATTTAATGTCAAGCATGGTTTTTCTCCTTAAATCTTACTGTTCCTTGAAGAAATCGGGGCCGCAAAGCGCGAGGAGCAGTGCCTCCATGTCGTCATTGTCCTCATAGTAGAGCTCGATGGATTTCTTTCTGGTGTTTTGAGTGATCTTTACGCGTCTGCCGAGCGTCTCGCGGGTGCGACGCTCTAGGTCGCGCATCCAAGCGCGATTCTGCGCGTGCCCCTCAATGTCGGGAGCGGGATCGGCGGGCGCGGTGTTCTGGCGGCGCACAAGCGCTTCTGTTTCGCGTACGGTGAGCTGCCGTGCGATGATTTGATTGGCAAGCGGCACGATCATTTCGGGATCGGCGAGGCCGAGCAATGCTCTTGCGTGACCTTCGGAGATGTCGCCTGCGCGGAGCTGTTCCAACACTTCTTCGGGAAGATTGAGCAAGCGAAGCATATTTGCCACGGCGGAGCGGGATTTGCCCACCTGCTTTGCTACCTGATCTTGCGTCAAGTTGAAACGCTCAATGAGTGCGTGATAAGCCAAAACTTCTTCTACGACGTTGAGGTCTTCTCGCTGTACGTTCTCGACGAGCGCAATTTGTGCGGTCTTCAGGTCGTCACCATCCAAAATAATTGCAGGGATTTCGGTAAGTCCTGCCAGTTTGGATGCTCTCCAACGGCGCTCGCCCGCGATAATCTCAAAACTTCCCTCAAAATTCGGGTTTTGGCGAACCAGAATAGGTTGAAGCACGCCGTATGCGGCAATGGAATCGGCGAGTTCGGTCAACGCCTTTTCCTCAAATTGCTTGCGGGGTTGATCGGAACGAGGTTCCACCTCGGAAATACGCAATGTGGTTGCTGCGCCTTCCTTCATATCCATGATGTTGTCGTCAAGAATTGCGTAAAAATCTCGGCCAAGGCCTCCGGGCTTCTTTGCCATGGGTCATTCCCTCCTTATTTATATATATTGCGCGCAATTATATGCGATCGATTAACTCATTTGCGGCTTTTAAATATTCTTTTGCGCCCTTTGCGCTTTTGTCGTGATAATATACAGGAACGCCGAAGCCGGGGGCTTCCGAAAGCTTGACGTTCCGTGAAATTGTGGTATCAAACACGCGATCCCCGTAGTGCTTTTTGAGCTCATCCATTACCTGCGAAGACAGCGTAAGACGGCCATTATACATGGTCACGAGGATGCCGACGACCATCAAATTGGGGCGATAGCGCTTTTTCATGCGCTGAATAGTCATCATTAACTGCGTCAGCCCCTCCAAAGCAAAAAATTCGCATTGCATGGGGATCACAACGCCATCCGCTGCAACCATTGCGTTAACTGTAAGCATGCCAAGCGAGGGCGGACAGTCAAGAATAATGTAGTCGTAATCGGGTTTTAGGGGCAACAATGCGTTTCGCAGGTGGCTTTCTGCACCTTCGCCCTCTAACAAATCGTATTCCGTTGCGGCAAGCGCGATATTGGCGGGTAACACCTGCAAACCGTCAAACGTTGTGGAAAGTATTGCGTCTGCCACTCTGCATCCGCCGATGAGAACGTCGGCCACTGTGTAGCGGAGCGATTTTTTGGCTATCCCCAAGCTGCTTGTAGCGCTTCCCTGCGGATCCAAGTCCACCAAAAGCACCTTGTTCCCGAGGACACCCAGGCTCGCGGCAATATTAACTGCAGACGTGGTTTTTCCCACGCCGCCTTTTTGATTGGCCAACGCAATAATTCTGCCCATGCCGCGCTTCCTTTCTGCGAAAAAAATAGGTGGCGCGCATCAAAAACCGTGCACCCTTGGGGATATTATAGCATTTTATGCTGCTGTTTGCAATATATTTTGCGCAATTCTTTGCAAAAACTTTGCCACTCACCTGTTTCACGTGAAACGTTGGTCAAATAAAAGTTGTTTAGCGGGCTGCGTGTGTTTCACGTGAAACAGAGGCAAAACAAGAGGGCGGCGATGCATGTTTCGCGTGAAACACAAAAAACTTAGCCCGGGTGAAGGTTTCACGTGAAACATCTGGGCACCATGGACGAGCAAAATCAAGATTTTGTGGGGATTTTTATGGTGATCTGCACTTCGTCTTCGTTTTCCTCGCAATACATTTCGGCTTGGTAGCCCGTTTTGCGAAAAATTGCCAACGCGCGGTCTACGGAATTGTACAATGGTTGTAGACTCTGAAGCGCGAACTTTCGCGGCAACACGCTGTCTTGGTATGGTGATGTTGCTTCAAAATCGGGTTGCCCATGCAAAAAGTTGTCGTCTTGCGGCCCCAATGAATGGTCTGCCTCGTAAACTTTTGTTTTGATCACCCCTTCGATCCATTCTTCGGCATCGCAAACCGTCATTCGGCGATTTGCGATAACACGCATGGCGTTTATGCGCTCGGAAGGCGTTTTTAAGCGTAATAACGCCCTTGCGTGCCGTTCGGAGAGATTCAATCGAAGAAATTCACGCATTTCTTCGCTGCTGTACTGCAACAAGCGTAATTTGTTAGCCACCGCGGATTGTGAAACTCCCAGCTTTTTTGCAATTTCGCCCTGCGTCAGCCCATATTCTTCGAGCAGTGCGCGAAAAGCGCGCGCTTGGTCAAATATGTGCAGTTTCTTTTGTTGAACCTTGTTCAAAATGTATTCAATTTCGCCAGTTTTATTGTGTATCGGCGGCGCGGTGCAGGGAATTTGATGAACTCCTGCCAGTCGAGCGGCATGCCAAGTGACCTCGTTTCCCATTAATTCGTAGAATAATTCTCCGTTTTCGCGTACAATTTGAACTTCTAAGGGCTCAACGACACCATATTTTCGTATAGTATCGGCGATTCGGATGATTGCGTTGTGGTTTTGCGTTTTTTTGCTAGCATTTGATACACGTATCTGCTCGGGGCGCAAGAAAAAAACGCTTTCTTGTAGAGGTTGTTCGTTTTGAGGGCGATTAAAATAAAATTCCTGTCTTGTGCTTGGGTATTGCGGCATAATTTTTCTCCTTTGCTGAAAATTAAAGTTAAAATTTGCTTTTTAACCTATTATAGCAAACAAAATGTACGAAAAATGTCGCAATAAATGCCAAATAATGGTAATTACAACAGAGAAAGCTTTGGAAATAGCAGAACGTGTGCGCTTCGCAAAACGCGTGGGTGCGTGTTTGGCTGTGGGCGGCGCAAAAAAAGCACCCGCTGATACAGCGGGTGCTTTGAAGCGTATTATAAAGGCGATTTGCAGATCTTTGCGTATGCTCTGGGGTATTCAGGGGGTGTTTGTTTTACTTTTTCGACTTCAAAAAGAAGTCGTTCATCCTTTTCCTCGCCATCTTGTAGCGTAACGGCGTGACGTGCAATTAGCCTGCCGCCAAGCTTTTGAACAGCGCGAGAGGCATTTTCCCACTCTTCATCGCCACGTCTTGCTTTCATAGCGAGGAATTTGCCGCCTTTTTTTACGAAAGGGAGGCAAAGCTCAGCGAGAATAGGCAGTTCGGCGACTGCTCGCGCGGTACAAATGTCAAAACACTCACGGTAACATCTCTTGCCACCGTCTTCTGCGCGCATGGCAACGGCGGTGAGATTTTTGCACCCGAGCAGATCGGCTGTTTCTGCGACGTAACGAATGCGTTTTGCCGTGCTGTCAAGTGATAGTATTTGAAGGTCAGGGCGGCAGATCGCGAGGGGGAGAGAAGGGAACCCCGCGCCACACCCGATATCGGCGATTTTCGCACCCGTTGGCAGGTGTTTTTCGATTGTAAGGGAGTCGGCATAGTGCCGTAAAATGACAGCGCGCGGCTCCTTTATTGCCGTTAGATTCATGTATGCGTTTACTTCCAGCATGCGTTCGGTCAGTGCGTGAAATTTGGTGCAGGTTTCCTCGTTTGCGAGGTGCTCCAAATTATTTTGCCCCATAACGGTGTGGAAAATGGCGGAAAACTCGGAAAGCTCCATGCGGTTTGCTCAAGTCCTTTCGTTGTTTTTTTGCGCGAAAACGTTGCGATTTTAGGGGTAAAACTCGCACCGTTTCGGCACTAATGATCAGTGTAAGCCAAGATAAATGAGGAGAACGGAAATATCGGCGGGACTTACCCCGCTGATGCGTGAAGCTTGCCCCACGGTCAAGGGGCGCATGGCTTGTAGCTTTTGTGCGGCTTCGATGCGTAGTCCCGTGATCTTTTGGTAGTCGAGGTCGCCGGGAAGAACGCGCGATTCCAGTCGCTCTTGCTTTGCCACCTCTGAGAGTTGTCTTGCGATATACCCTTCATATTTAATCTGCACTTCAACGGTGAGCACCTCCGCGCGTGTCAGTACAGGACGTTGGGGATCCAATTCAGAGAGTAGTGCATAAGTGACGGCGGGGCGGCGCATCAGTGCGGCGAGCGAAGCGCCCGTGGAAAGGGGCGGCTCGTTCAGTGATGCGAGCAGGGAGGCCGCTTTTTCAGGGGAAACGTAGGTGTTGCAAAGGCGATCAATTTCGCGTTTGACGTTCTCTTGCTTTTCAAGGAAAATGCTATAACGTGTATCGTCGATAAGCCCAACGCGATGACCAATAGGTGTGAGGCGTTCGTCGGCGTTGTCTTGGCGGAGCAGCAAACGGTATTCTGAGCGCGAGGTCATCATACGGTAGGGCTCGTTCGTGCCTTTTGTGATTAGATCGTCTACCAGTGTGCCGATATAAGATCCTGTGCGGGGAAGAACAAGTGGTTCTTCGCCTTTGACTTTGAGTGCAGCGTTGATGCCGGCAAGCAGACCTTGTGCTGCGGCCTCCTCGTATCCTGACGTGCCGTTGAATTGTCCGGCGCCGTAAAGTCCCTTTATAGCGCGAAACTCCAGTGTCGCGAGCAGGGCCTTGGGGTCACAACAATCATATTCAATAGCATAGGCGTAGCGCAACATTTCGGCGCGTTCAAAGCCCGGTAGGCTATGGAGCATTTCGTGCTGTACCTCGGTGGGCATGGACGTGGAGAATCCTTGCAGATATAATTCATCCGTGTCTTTGCCGACGGGCTCCAAGAATAGTTGGTGACGGTCTTTGTCGGCGAAGCGCACCACCTTGTCCTCGATGGACGGGCAGTAACGAGGGCCTATGCCGTGGATATGGCCGCCGTACATGGCAGAGCGATTCAGGTTTTCTTGGATGATGCGATGTGTATTTGCGTTGGTGTAAACAATATGGCAGGGCAACTGCTCGGTTTCGTCGAGATAGTTTTCACTTGTATAATAGGAGTAGGGAAGAGCGTTTTTCTCGCCCCGTTGCACCTCTAATTGCGAAAAATCAACAGATCGACGGTTGATGCGCGCGGGGGTTCCGGTTTTGAAACGCATGAGTTTGATGCCAAGCGCGGTGAGCGAAGCGGATAGACCTTTGGCAGGCAAGAAACCGTCGGGGCCCGACTCGAAGCTATTGGCACCTGTGAAGATGCGGCTTTCCAAATACGTGCCTGCCGCAATGATGGCGGCATCACAGGCAAACTCTTCGCCAAGACGGGTGCGTACGCCGCAAACGACGTTATTTTGTGTAAGAATATCCGTAACTTCCGCCTGGATAAGACGAAGGTTTTCGGTGCGCTCGAGGAGTGCTTTCATGTATAAATGATAGCGCTTTCTGTCTGCCTGCACACGTTTGCTGTGTACCGCTGCGCCTTTGCCGAGATTTAACGTGCGTGATTGGAGTGTCACAGCATCTGCTGCGCGGCCCATTTCGCCACCGAGGGCGTCGATCTCGTAGACGAGATGCCCTTTCGCCGTTCCGCCGATAGACGGGTTACAGGGCATATTGGCGATCGAATCCAACGAGATGGTGAAAAGGACCGTGTCAAGCCCCATACGGGCGGCGGCAAGTGCCGCTTCGATACCCGCGTGACCTGCGCCGATGACGGCGATTTTGGTGAATTGCTTCATGTGGTGCTCCTTTGCAAGGATCAGCGCTGTGTTTTTGTGAGAATCGTAGCGCTAGGATTATAAAATCGGCAGATTTGCAGGGATTTTGCGGTTGCCTCAAAGTAAAAAATGGCGCGACACTTTTTTATTTTGCCGCCTTCCCTGAATTCGTGTTCAAAAAGCACGTAATAAATATCGGGGGCATAGAGCGATGAGATGGCGCTAAACTCGCGTTCGGGGCGATAGGCCGTTGCCTTTTCGCTTTCCTGGCCGTTGTCAAGCGGAGCAATACGCACGGCTTGACGCAGGGGAAAGGTAAGAATGGTGCGACGGGAACGTCCGCCGAATATTTTGGAGAAGGTGAGCTCGCCCGAGGTGATGGAATACTCGTATTCCACCGATACGAAGCGCCAGGTGGCGAATACGAGAATCCACGTGGTCACAGGAATGAGGGCGAGTAAGGGAAGAATGATCTTGGCTGTAAAACCGAGGATCAACAGAGTGAGGACATATAGCACGTATAGGGAGATTAGCCCGAAGCGCGCGAGCTTCCATTTGCCTTCGATTCGTTGGCAAACGGCGAACTCGTACGTGGAAAATTCGTTCATGGTGACACCTCTTTTAAAAACAATAAACAAGCACACAATTCAGTATACCACAAAAGCGGTAGGAATGCAAGATTTTGCCGCTAAAACGGAAAAGTCGCTTCTGTGCATAAAATGGCATTTTGTGGAAAATCATAGTTTTCCACAGCCAAGAGCGCCTTTCAAAGCCCGATGCTATCAAGTTTTTCACAGTTTCAACAAGGTTTTCCACAGATTTGATGAGGTTTGTGGTTTTTATATGTGGAAACAAGAAGTGTGCGCATGTGGGCGCTGTTTGTTTCCAAATGCGGAAAGAGTGTGCGCCAAACAAGAAAAAACAAGGGGGTGAAAAAAGGTTCAAAAATAGACGAGCCGTCCATATGGAACG
>JAZNAM010000028.1:0-5522 GCA_045586515.1 Eubacteriales bacterium | reverse complement strand
GGGATTCAGCCATGCCTTGTAGGCAAAGAAGGCATCCTTCTTGTACTTCCGGTCGATGGTGATAAGGCCCTTGTGGTTCTGACCGTTTTCGCCACCCTCAGCACGGGCATCAGGACCGAAGTCGTACATGTTCCACACATGGGTGGCCCACATATACTTGCGGGTGAACAGCTGCTTGATCAGCTCCTCATGGTAGTAAGCCTGATACTCTTCGGTGTAGTCACCCTGAACAGGCTTGGAGGTGTGCCAGTTCAGCGCCTCGCAGCCGTACTCGGAGCAGCCGATGGGGATGGTGGGGTGCATGGCGTGGAACTTGTCAAACCAGGGGCCGTTCATATCGGTCCCGCCGCCGTACCAGCCGAAGTAGTGGTTGTAGGAGACAACATCGGGAATCTGGAGATAGGGATCATCCATCTTGCACATCGAACCCGCCGCCATGGTTGTGAGACCCGTCTTATCCATTTCGTGCGCAAGGTCGTTGAGGATGCGGTGATTTTCAAGTAGATCCTCATCCGAGCCCGCAATGGAGATCTCGTTGGAAAGTCCCCATACGACGATACTGGGGTGGTTGTAGTTCTGCGTGATCAGCTCCTTCATTTGGCTGATCGTGTTCTCTCTGCCCGTTTGCATATGGCGCGAGATATAGGGGATTTCTGCCCACACCACCATGCCGCGCTCGTCACACAGATCATAGAAGAATTGGTCGTGCTGGTAGTGTGCCAGGCGAATGGTGGTGGCGCCCACCTCGCAGATGAGATCCATGTCCTCAATGTGATGCTCGGGGAGCAGCGCGTTGCCGATACCGAGGCGATCCTGGTGGCGGCTCACACCGCGCAAAGGATACTCCTCACCGTTGAGGATAAAGCCGCGCTCGGGGTCGATTTGGAAGCTGCGGCAACCGAAACGCGAGCATACGTTGTCAACGACCTCACCGTCGCGTACGATCTCGACCTCACAGCAGTACAGATACGGGTCGCGGCGGCCGTGCCAGAGGTGCACGTTCTCCACGGTGAAGTGCGCGGTGGTGTCCGCGCTCTCGACGCGGTAGAGCTCGTTTTCTTCCTTGTCGTATACGGTGTAGGCGAGCGTGTCGCCCTCCTGCATATTCTTTACGAATACGGTCACGTCCACCTTGGCATTACTGCCTTCAACGGTGGGGGTGATCATCAGTCCCTTACCGCCGTAGTAATCCAGGTCGAAGTGCGTGTTTTGTACCGCGATGAGGTTGACGTCGCGATACAGACCGCCGTAGAAGGTAAAGTCTGCCATCTGGGGGTATACTTCCTCGTTTGCGGCGTTGTCTACCGTGATGGCAATGACGCTCTCTGCTGCGAGCGCGTCGGTCACATCCACTCTCCACGTGGAATAACCACCGTGGTGATAGGCAAGCTCGTTGCCGTCCACATACACGTGGGCAGAGGAGTTGGCACCGTTGATCTCCAAATAGTAACGGTCAGCCACAGGGAGATCAGCACGCACCAGCGTTTTTTTGTAGAGGCAAGTGCCGCGGAAATAGTCGTTTCCGCCGTCCTGGCCGTCGGTTGCATTCCAGGTGTGGGGTAGATCAACGCGCACGCCCTCTGTCGCATCAAGGGCGGTGCAGTCCTTTACGAATAGCCAGTCTTTATTTAAATTTAAAATCGTTCTCATTTGATATCTCCGTTTCGTTCGGATTCATTTGGATTATTGCGTTTCCACAATGGGAGCAGCTTCCTCGTCGCGGCCAAGTGCATGGTTCATTTCGGCGAGTTTCTTCTTGTCAAGGTTATAAACAACACCAAGGCCAAGGAACTGCAAGAGCGCGGAGAACAGGTAGGTGCCTGCTACAAGGTAGCGCATACGGATCGCAACATCCCAGGTTTGATTACCCTCGTTAGCGCCAACGTAGCCGAGCGCGACCATGATGATCAGGATAAGCGAGGGGCCGATGCCCTGTGCAAGCTTGCGGAAGAAGGAGTGCAGGGAGTAAACGGTGCCTTCCTCGCGGTTGCCCGTTTTCCATTCGTTGTAATCAATGGCATCACCCATCATTGCCCAAGATACGGTGGAGTAAATGCCAAGGCCGAGCGAGTAGACGAGCTGGCTTGCGATATAGAGGATCAGGTCAAGCCCGGTGTTGTTGGGGGTGACGATAAAGAGGGCAGCTGCCGCTACAACCGAACAAATCGAACCGAATGTGGCAAGCTCCTTCTTGCCAAACTTGGCAACCATCTTTCTTGCCAAGGGGGTGAAGCACACGATCGGAATCATGGCAAACAGCTGAACCACACCCGAAATCTGCACGTTTTTAAAGTAGGATTGGAAGATAACCGTCACCGCGGTTGCGGCGCCCTGCATGCCGATGAACATGCCCATTGCGGCAATGGTGGCACCAACGGCGGGGCGGTTTTTCATGAAGTTGCCAAACGCCTTGAAAACGTTGAATTTGGGTCTGTCCTCGCTCAGTTGCACGCTCTGCTCCACGCGGATCTCGGTGTTGCGGATCATGAACTGGAAGCAAATGAAGCCGAGTGCGCCCATGATGAGGGCGGCGATGAATACACGCTCACCGATGAGGTTGTTGTCCTTATCATAAATGAGGAAGGGGAGAATAACCATGGGGAGCATATTGCCGAAGATGGAGCCGATGGAGCGCCATGCGGAAAGAGATGCGCGGTCCTTTACGTCGTTGGAAATGAGTGCGAGTAGAGAGCCATAGGGGACATTTGCCACAGTGTAGAAGGCGTCCCATACCACGTATCCGCCAATGAAGATCAGCGCTTTTGCAAACGTGGGTGCGTTGGGGAAGGGTAAGAAGCAGCATGCACCGCCTACGATGAGACCGATCGAGCCCGCCCAAATATAGGTAAGGAACTTGTTCCTTTTGTAGGTGCGCTTGTCCGCATCAACGATAGAGCCGATGAGCGGGTCATTGATGGCGTCCCACACTTGAACAATGATGAGAAGAAGGGCGTACCAGAGATCCATGCCCATAAATTGTGTCCAGAAAATGGACATCGTGCTTTTGAGCGCAAAGCTCATGTTACAGCCGAGGTCACCTGCCGCGTAGGCAAGGCAATCCCTCATGCCAAAGGCGCGCTTGCCGTTTGCGTCAAGCTTGGGGGTCTTTTTCATGATTGCGTTTCCTCTTTTCTTGTGTTTTTGAAATGTCTGCGAGAGGATGCCTCTCTACATATTAGTATATATAATAACGGAATGTTTCGGTGAGTAATTTTTTTATCTTTTTTTGTATTTACTTTATATTTCTAATTTTTTTCTGTTGATTTCTTACAATTTTGGTGATATAATCCTTATATACATTGTTGAAAGGAGCGAGATATGTCGCAAAAGGAAGAGGTCGGCTTTTCGGGTGATCGCCAAGCGCTTGTGAGCCGTTCTATGCGTGATGTGCAACCAAGTGAAACGCTTGCAAATATTAAGGCAATGGAGCAACGCTATGCGTTTGAAAACGAAATGATACACGCTGTGGCGCACGGGCAAATGCAGTTTGAGGACAAGTTTGTGTCCAGCACGTATACGGCTTTCTTTGAAAAACGCGCCAACGATCCCGTTCGCAATGCCAAAAACTACGCGATCATTATGAACACGTTGCTTCGCAAGGCGGCAGAGCACGGCGGAGTGCATCCCATATACCTTGACCAGATTTCATCCGAATATGCTGTTAAGATCGAAAACGGGGCGGATTTTTCCGAGATTTCCAGTTTGATGAGCGAGATGTTTCGCACGTATTGTCGCTTGGTGCGCGAGCATACGGGAAAGGGCTATTCGCTTATCGTGCAAAATACGATTTTGCTGATTGATGCGGATATTTCCGCAGACATTTCTCCCCATGCGCTAGCGGTAGCGCAGAACGTCACGCCCGCGTACCTTTCAACCGTTTTCCGCCGCGAAACCGGCAAAACTCTTTGCGCGTATATTCGTGAGCGCCGCATGGCGGTGGCAGCGCATCTCCTTGTCACCACAAAATTACAGATCCAGACGATTGCGTTGCATTGCGGCATCATGGATGTGCAATATTTTTCCAAACTGTTCAAAAAGCAATACGGTGTGACGCCCACGCAGTATCGCGCACAATGTGTGAATTGAGCGTGTGTGCGCTCTTATGACAATGTTCACTTTTTTTCACCCGATATTCACAAAAGCGTCAGTGCGCTTTTCTTTTTTCGTAGTAGACTGGAAGCGTAGGCGAATTCTGCCAATTTCAAACAGGAGCAATTGAAATGTATGTGTTTAAAAATGCCGTAAGATGCATCACACGTGCCAAGGGAAGAAGCAACGCGCGCAAGAGCTCCTTGCGAGTGTAGGCCTGGACGAGGAGGAAGCGTCGCGCCGTGTGCTTCATCTCTCGGGCGGCCAGCAGCAGCGTGTTGCGATTGCACGTGCTCTCTCGTATGATGCAGACATTATTCTTGCAGACGAGCCGACCGGCAATTTGGACGGTGAAACCCAACGCGAGATTATGGAAATTTTTAGAAAACTTGCGGATGAGGGAAAGTGCGTGGTAGTTGTCAGTCATTCGCCCGAGGTGGCGGCGGCTTGCGATGAGCGCTACGAGCTTGTGCGTGTTCCGAGAGGGAAGAGCTTGGCTAAAAAGAAGGCTTGACACTCGTTTCCTTTGTGGTATATTGATGCCATCATGGAGTGCAATGCGTAATCAGAATCAGCGCCTTGTGGCGACTGTGGTGCATGTTTAAACGTCACTTCGCCAGCGAGTATAGGAACGATAATAATAAAAAAGCCCCCAAACGGGGGCTTTTTTGCCATTTTTAGGGCGCTCTACAGGTATCACGTCCCACCGGAGGGGAGATAAAGAAAAAGGTTGCGGCAGAGCCGCACCCTTTTAAACTGAATTACTTGATGGGATAACCCTTTGCACCGTAGACCTCATTGAGACCATTGAGTGCATCGTTGAGCAGGGCAGTGCAGTCGCGCAGAAGAACTTCGCGACCGACCTCGTCTACGTTAGAGCCCTCGTAAACCGCCGTTGCGTCGGTGGTTTCGAACTTACCGTTCTCGTAGTAGAGATTCATGTCATAGGTGAACTTGGCGCCGCCCTCAAAGCTGGCGTAGTTGTCCCACTCGTTCTTGACAGCGTCCCACTTGCAGTAACCGCAGCGGTACAGCTTCAAAACGATCGTGTTGTCATCAGCAAACCACTGAATATCAGCGTCGATGTAGTTGTTGGATACATCCTTGGTGACGATTTGGTTGCCTGCAGAAAGGTTGAGGTAATGCTTGTAGTAGCCGGATTCCGCATATGCGTAGACTTCCTTGTAGTCTGCGTTGGGATAATCGGTGTAATGGCCGCTCGGAACTTCGCCCGATTCGTACTTGTAGAGATCCTGTACGGTGTCGAGATAACCGTAGTCGATGACGCCGTCCTTATAGATAGCCTTCATCAGCTTGTGCATGTTGGTCTTGCCGCCTGCGCCGCAGGAAACAAGCGTACCGATGAGAAGAACGGAAACAAGTGCGAGTGCAAGTATCTTTTTCATAATGGTGTGCTCCTTTATGGTTTTTGT
>JAZNAM010000027.1:0-5604 GCA_045586515.1 Eubacteriales bacterium | reverse complement strand
TGATGCTCTCAGCCTCGTCCTTAGAAACGCCTTCCTTGATAGCCTTGGGAGCAGCCTCAACGAGGTCCTTTGCGTCCTTAAGGCCAAGGCCGGTGATCTCACGAACAGCCTTGATAACGTCGAGCTTCTTAGCACCGAAGGATGCAAGAATAACGTCGAACTCGGCCTTCTCCCCAGCAGCGGGAGCAGCAGCTGCTGCAACGCCAACAGCGGCAACGGGAGCAGCGGATACGCCGAACTCCTCCTCAACAGCCTTAACGAGCTCGTTCAGCTCAAGAAGGGTAAGACCCTTGATCTCTTCAACAATAGCGGTAATCTTTTCGCTTGCCATTTTCAATTTCCTCCTGATATAGAGTTATTTTTTTGTTTTTGCGTGATGCCGTCACGCCACGGTGTCTGCCGTATACGGGGCAGCGCCGTTATGCCACATTACTCTGCGGCGGGAGCGGTCTCGTCCTGCTTGTCGACGATTGCCTGAAGGGCGTACGCCAGACCGTAAACAGGGGACTGGATGCTGCCAAGGAACTTGGCAATAAGGGTTTCCTTCGAAGGAATGTCGGCGAGTTCGTTTACAGTCTTCTCGTCGATCACGGCACCGTCCAGGTAACCTGCAAGGATTTTGAAGCTTTCCACCTTGTCGGCGTACTTCTTCAGAACCTTTGCGGGAGCAACGGCGTCATTCTCGCTGATGGCGATTGCGGTCATACCGTTCAGGTACTGCTTCATCTCGCCATAGCCAACCATCTCGCATGCACGGCCAGTCAGGGTGTTCTTTACAACGGTGTAACGAACGCCTGCCTCGCGCAGTGCCTTACGCATGGCGGTATCATCCTCAACGGTGATACCCTGGTAGTTTACAAGCACGCCGGATACAGAATTCTTGATCTGCTCTGCGAGCTCTGCAACTGCTTTCTGCTTTTGTTCAAGGATAACTTTGCTGGGCATTTTTGTTTTCACCTCCCATGGAAAAATAGATATAAAAAAATCTTTCTCCCGCCAAGACATACTCCCAGGCACGAAGAAAGATCACACTTCAAGCAATATGAATATTGATCGCTCCTCGGCAGGAGAGCTGCGCGAACGCCGCCTTTACGGGAACCTGCTGTCTTTGGATAACGCAATGATTATACATCTTTTGTGTCGCGTTGTCAATACCTTTTTGAAAAAAAGTGCAAAAAAAGATTGACGGCGTAAAAACCGTCAATCTTTTTCTTTGATTGCAACGTTGTTTCGCAGTACGCGCTCGGCAGAACGAACCAGGCGTTCGCGCAGCCAATCCGGGGAAAGGATAGTGACGTCTGCATCCGTGGCGAGGATAAGCCCCATAAGTTGATCGGGGCTGTGAAATTCACACAGGTAATTGCCACGCGATTCCTCCTTTATAATAAAGGACGCAAAATCAAGGCGTGTGAGCTTGTCGGGAATGCGAAGAACGGCGGTATAGGGGATCTGCATTTGCAGGATCTCTTGCTTTGCGGCGTAGTGGCGCTCACCGGTGACAGCTTCCATGTAATCCAGCGCATTGGCGCTGGTGCGGTAGGTGGGCAGAGAGTATTCCTCTGTGTAATAAAAGCCACGGTGCAGTGCGCTGTATGCAAGCGGTGCGCCGTATTCCGTGCGGAGCAATTCTACATCGCGCTGTGCCTGGCGGTGCGAGATGCCGAAGCGCTCGGCAAGTCGACTGGCGTTGGGGTAGCGACCGTTTACGATATATTTATGTAGCCATTGTATACGTGAAGCGGCACTCATTTGTCCGTGTCCTCTCCGTCTGTTTTTGCGGGGCGGCAGATGGAAACGCTTTTAGCACCGAAATAGATGGCAAGTGCGGTCACAATGAGATCGGCGAATAGGTAGGGAGTGCTATCGTATGCGCTGGTGAGGAAGGCAACCGTATTGGGAATGCCCGTTACAGCGCACGCAAAGCAAGCAAAGCCACAAACAGCCGCTTGTACACGAGGCATTGGCTCGCCCGTTGCAATGCGAAGCTCGTAAAGGATTGCCGCCATCGTCGCAAGGAGTGCGATTTGGAGAGAAATCTTGTGCGGCGCGTTCATTGGCGTGGTCAGATCAAAGTAAAGTGTGGCGAGTAGTAGTGCTGCACCAAGAATGGCTGCGTAGCCGAAAGGGAGCGTGGTTGCAGGCTCTTGATTGGTGAGGAATTGATTGATGAAGTAGGCGGCACCGCCGAGCAAAAAGATTGCGGCAAGCAGTACGATAACCGTAGGGGCGGGGATGCGTGCACGGCGCAATATATAGTATACTGCGGTTAAGACCATAGCGAGGGAACAAAGGCCTGCACCCAACAGTGCGCCGATAGAAAGATGCGCGTCGCACACGGCAACGGGTTCCTTTTTAACAAGGAAGGGGAGTGCTACACAAAGCGCTGCAACGAGCAATTCCAAAGCATAAAGCGGAATCGTAACGCCGCCTTTTGTGAAGTAGCCGGTGTCAGTATTTAGAAAAAAAGAGAGGGCAACGATGCGCACGGCAACCGTGCCGAGAGTAAGCGCGCCGAGTAGAATGGTAAGGAGTTGCAGGCGCGTAAGTTTGGTTTTGGCGTTCAAATCGGTGTCTCCTTTGGCAAAAATCAGCAAATCTTGCGTATAGTATAAAGCATAAATGTGAACAGACTGTGAATATCGAAAATGCTACATAAAAGAGTAAAGAAAAAGCCGCCATTGGGGCGATAAAAAGACGTTTTTGCTATATTTTTTGTGCTATTTGAACAATTATACAGAAAAAAGTTTTTTGAAATTCTACAAATATTACACGCGAGAAATTTTCAAAAAAGTATTGCAATACGGGGAAAAGTATGGTAAAATAAACAAGTCTGATATGCGATGAAGCGAGAGGTTGCCGCTAAAAGCGGGTAAATTTTCGCAGAGTATGTCCGTTACCGGGCGAACGAGTGCATGGAAATGTCGCTCTTCGCGTTTGATGAGTACCCCTGAACCCCGGAAACTACCCGTGCAGATGCTGATGCGTGGGCAAATCCGGTTTTTGTCGGGAGGGAAAAGGAACGCGCGGTGCAGTGTAAAAGTGTTCTCGGCCCCTCAAAAAATTGCCACACATGCGAGCGCCTTCCTTTAATATGAAAGGGCGCGCACGTGAGGGCAAAATCGAAAAGGAGGCAAAACAATGGCAGTTAAGGAGAAAATTCGCGTTAAGCTCACCAGCTACGACCACACCCTGATCGACACCGCAGCCGAGAAGATCGTGGACGTTGCCAAGAGAAACGGCGCAGCTGTTTCCGGTCCCGTACCGCTCCCCACGAAGCGTGAGATCATCACGATCCTTCGTGCAGTGCACAAGTACAAGGATAGCCGTGAGCAGTTTGAGATGCGCACTCACAAGCGTCTCATTGACATCATCAAGCCCACGCAGAAGACTGTGGACGCTCTGATGAACGTCGAGCTCCCCGCCGGTGTTGAGATCGAGATCAAGCTCTGATCAACACTGCGAATTACGAACAAACCATCGGAGAAATCCGATTCTTTGTTGGTCATGTTGGCGTAGCTCCGAGAGGAGAAATTCCAAGCGTCAACCAATAACCTACAGGAGGAAAAGAAAATGAAAAAGGGAATTATCGGTAAGAAGATCGGTATGACTCAGATCTTCGACGAGATCGGCAATGTGATCCCGGTTACGGTAATTGAGGCAGGTCCCTGCGTAGTTACGCAGAAGAAGACTGTCGAGAACGACGGCTACAATGCCGTTCAGCTTGGCTTCGTAGATGCCAAGGAGAAGCAGCTCAGCAAGCCTGCGAAGGGTCACTTCGCTAAGGCGGGCGTTGCTGCTAAGAAGCATCTCAAGGAGTTCCGCCTTGAGGATTGCTCCGCGCTCAACGTCGGCGACGTTGTTACGGCTGAGACCTTCGCTATTGGCGACAAGGTTGACGTAACGGGCGTGACGAAGGGCCGCGGTTACACGGGCGCCATCAAGAGATGGAACCTGCACAAGCTCTGCGCAACCCACGGCGTTGGTCCTATCCACCGTCAGTCCGGTTCCATGGGCGTAATTGACCCTGCTAGAATCTTCAAGAACAAGAAGATGGCAGGCCAGTACGGTAACGAGCAGGTTACTGTTCTGAATCTCAAGGTTGTTAAGATCGATGCTGAGAAGAACCTGATCGCTGTGAAGGGTGCCATTCCCGGTGCCAAGAACGGTATCGTGTTCCTTCGCAACTCGGTCAAAGCGTAAGCGGAAGGAGGAAATAACATCATGCCGAACGTAAAAGTTTATGACATGGCCGGCAAGGAAGTCGGCGAAATCACCCTGTCCGATGTGATCTTCGGCGCAGAGGTGAACGGTGCTGTCCTCCACGCAGCAGTTCGTGCCTACCTGATGAACCAGCGTCAGGGCACGCAGTCCACTCTTACCCGTTCTGAGGTGTCCGGCGGCGGCAAGAAGCCCTGGCGTCAGAAGGGTACTGGTCGTGCTCGTCAGGGTTCCACCCGCGCTCCTCAGTGGACGCACGGCGGTATTGCACTTGGCCCGAAGCCCCGCGATTACCGCACGGGCATGAACAAGAAGACCCGCAAGATCGCTCTTTACAGCGCGCTCTCCGCTAAGGTTGCCGCAGGCGACCTGATCGTAGTCGATACCATCGCTACCGAGAGCTACTCCACCAAGACCATGGCAAATATGCTGAATGCTCTCGGTGCGACGAAGAAGTCTCTGGTCGTGCTCCCCACGGTTGACAATGCCGTGATCAAGAGCTGCGCCAACATTCCCGGCGTTGTGACTACGCAGTACAACACCGTGAACGTCTATGACGTGCTCAATGCTGATAAGTTCGTTATCGCAAAGGATGCCGTCGCTAAGCTCGAGGAGGTGTTCGCATAATGAGAATGGTAGAAGATATCATCATTAAGCCCGTCATCACGGAAGCAAGCATGGACATGCTCGAGTCCAAGAAGTACGTCTTCAAGGTGCAGAGCAATGCCACCAAGGCCGATATCGCAGCTGCTGTTGAGGCAATGTTCAAGGTAAAGGTCGCATCCGTTAACACGATCAACATGAAGAAGAAGCCCAAGAGAATGGGTGTGCACGCCGGCTACACTTCCGAGTGGAAGAAGGCAATTGTCACCCTTGCGGCTAACTCCAAGACCATCGAGTTCTTCGATGGTATGCAGTAAGAGTAGGAGGTTTAGAAAATGCCTACAATTAAGTATAAGCCGACTACCCCGGCAAGACGCCAGATGAGCGTTCCTTCCTTCGAGGAAATCACCAAGTTCTCTCCTGAGAAGAGCCTGATCGTTACCAAGAAGAAGCACGCTGGCCGTAACAGCTATGGCCGCATCACCGTCCGTCATCGCGGCGGCGGCAACAAGGTGAAGTACAGAATCATCGACTTCAAGCGTCAGAGCACTGCTCCCGCAACGGTTGTTGGTGTGGAGTACGATCCTAACCGCAGCGCATACATCGCTCTGCTTCAGAACGATGAGGGCGCAAAGAGCTATATCATTGCTCCCGTAGGCCTTACCGCTGGTGATAAGGTTTACTCCGGTGCAGATGCCGATATTAAGCCCGGCAACACGCTGCCCATTCACAACATTCCCGTGGGTACTTTCATCCACAATGTTGAGCTTTACCCCGGCAAGG
>JAZNAM010000026.1:0-7893 GCA_045586515.1 Eubacteriales bacterium | reverse complement strand
ATAAGTCACGCATACAAAGCCCTTTTTATTGATGGTTGATACGTATAGTATAGCACTATGGTGTGCGAAAATCAATGATTTTTTCAAAAACGCTTGACAAATGTGGAAGATAGTGGTATAATGCTCATGTCTTTAGCGGAGTAAAGCGTTAAAGCAAGTACATTTTCGAAAGAGAGAACTAACATGAAAAAGATTATCGCATTTGTCATGGCAACCTTGATGATCGTTGGTTGCGTTGCGACCTTCGCTTCCTGCGGCAAGAAGACCGACTTCGAGAAGATCGAGAAGAACGGCAAATTTGTATGCGGCATCACCATCTATGAGCCCATGAACTACTACGAGGCAGACGGCACAACCCTCACGGGCTTTGACACCGAGCTTGCACAGCTTGTTGCTGCAAAACTTGGCGTTGACGTTGAGTTCCAGATCATTGACTGGGGCAACAAGTACGCTGAGCTTTCCGCCGGTTCCATCGACTGCATTTGGAATGGTTTTACCTCCAATTCCAAGGATGCTGACGGCGTAGATCGTTCCGAGAAAGTTGACTTCTCCTACGCATACCTTGATAACAAGCAGTGCGTTATCGTAAAGGCAGACCGCCTTGGCGAGTTCACCTCCGCTGCTGCACTTGCAGGCAAGAAGGCAGGCGCCGAGAACGGCAGTGCGGGCGAGTCCTACGCACAGGGCGCAGGCGCAACCATTGAGGCATCCAAGCCCTCTCAGCTTGCTGTGTTCACCGAGCTGAACTCCGGCGCGGTTGACTTTATCGTAGTAGATAAGCTGCTTGCAGACGAGATCGTGGGCAAGGGCGACTACGCAGGCCTTGCAGTTGTAAGCGCGATCGACATTGAGCCCGAGGTATACTCTATCGGTTGCCGCAAGGGTAGCGATTTCGACGAGAAGATCAACGAGGCACTTGTTGAGCTGCTCAACGAGGGTAAGATCGAGGAGCTTGCCGCAAAGTATGGCGTGCGCGTTACCGACTCCCTCATGGCAATGAAGACCGCGAAATAATCACATCCAATGGAATTGTTCTGGGAAGTTACGTTAAGTCTTCTCAAAGGATTTGGAACAACTTGTTCTATTTTTGGGCTAACACTCGTGTTAGCCCTTCCTTTGGGTTTGGCCATTTCTTTCGGTACCATGACGAAGTTCACCCCTGTTCGTGCGGTGTTCAAAACCTTCGTTTGGATCATCCGAGGCGTGCCTTTGATGCTTCAGTTATTCGTCGTGTTTTACGTGCCGGGATTTGTGTTTGGCACACCGATTGCCAGCAGATTTATGGCAACGATCGTGGCGTTCGTGATCAATTACGCTTGCTATTTCTCTGAGATCTATCGCGCGGGCATCGAGGCAATTCCCCAGGGACAGACCGAGGCAGGTCAGGTGCTTGGTATGACGCGTGGTCAGATCTTTAGAAAGGTCGTTCTTATGCAGGTTGTCAAGCGCATCATTCCTCCTATGGGTAATGAAATTATCACGCTTGTCAAAGATACGGCGCTCGCCCGTGTGATCACCGTTACCGAGATCATTTGGTGTGCGGAGCAGTTTACCAGCCGTGCGCTTATTTGGCCGCTTTTCTATACGGCGGTATTCTACCTCGCGTTTGTGGGCGCGCTGACGCTACTGTTTGGCTATTTCGAGAAAAAATTAGGATATTATAAGGTGTGAACATGAGCTTTCTTACTGTAAAAAACATCAATAAAAGCTTTGGCAGTACGAAGGTGTTGCGCGGCATTGACTTTTCCATGGAAAAGGGACAGGTCGTCACGATCATCGGTTCCTCCGGCTCGGGCAAGACTACGCTGCTCCGTTGTTTGAACTTCCTTGAGATCGCAGATAAAGGCGAGATCGAGGTGGATGGCGAACTGATCTTCACCGCAGGCGGCGAGCACACCTTCAGCGATAAGGAATTGCGCGAAAAGCGGTTGCGCTTCGGCCTTGTTTTCCAGTCCTTCAACCTGTTTCCTCAGTACACGGTGATGGATAACATCACGCTTGCGCCCAAACTGCGCTTGCAGGAACGAGCAAAAAAGGAAAAACTCTCCGCCGAAGCAAAAAAGGAAGCGACGGCACGAATCGGTGAGCGCGCGCTTGAACTGCTTGCACGCGTGGGGCTTTCCGACAAGGCAACTTTCTATCCCTGTCAGCTCTCGGGTGGACAGCAGCAGCGCGTGGCAATTGCGCGCGCGCTCATGTTAGAGCCCGCAGTGCTTTGCTTTGACGAGCCGACCTCGGCGCTTGACCCTGAGCTTACGGGCGAGGTGCTGCGCGTGATCAAATCACTGCGCGACGAGGGCAGAACGATGATCATCGTCACGCACGAGATGGAGTTTGCCCGTCACATTTCCGACAAGGTGATCTTTATGGCGGACGGTGTGATTGAGGAGGAAGGCAGCCCCGAACAGATATTCGAGCAGCCGCAAAGCGAAAAAACGCGTGTATTCCTCGCACACGACAATTTAGATTAAACGAAAAGAGCAGACGCAACGCGTCTGCTCTTTTTTTAACTGATCGTGTCGGGGGAAAGGGTGAAGGCACGTTCTACCGTTTCGCGCAGATGGGGGTGAGCCTTTAGCGCGGGGTCGCGTGCGATGAGCTCGTGTGCGCGTGCGGTGGCTGCGGAAAGTAGTCCCGTGTCGTCACACAGTGCGGCAAGGCGAAACTTCACACCACCACTTTGGCGAATGGTAGCATCGGCGCCACCCGACAGGAAGTCACCGGGGCCGCGGAGTGCGAGGTCGCGTTCGGCAATTTCAAACCCGTCATAGGTTGTTTTCATGGTGAGCAGACGCTTGGCGGCGGTGCTCTCTCCTGCAAGCGGAACGCCCGAAACCAGGACGCAGTAGGATTTGCGCAAGCCGCGTCCTACACGTCCGCGTAGCTGATGGAGCTGAGAAAGGCCGAAACGGTCGGCATTCTCCACAATCATCAGGCACGCGTTGGGGACGTTTACACCTACCTCGATGACGGTGGTGGAAACAAGCACCTGTGTTTCGCCCTTCGCAAAGGATTGCATCACACGCTCCTTGTCGCGGCTTTTCATTTTTCCGTGCACCACGTCTACACTGATGCCGGGCAATGCCGCGCGCAATTCCTCGGCGTGTTGCATGGCGGCCTTCATCTGTATGCGTTCCAGCGGTGCTTCTTCGCCAATTTCGGAGAGGAGAAGCTCGTCGTTTTCTGCATCGCGCTCCTCTACGGCGGGGCAGACCACGTAGACCTGACCGCCTTCGGCGCATTGTTTTTCGATAAAGGCGCAAAGGCGGGTGCGATATTCTTCGTCTACCACAAAGGTGTCTACGCGCTGACGGCCCTTGGGCATCTCGTCGATGCGCGAAAGGGAAAGATCGCCGTAAAGCGTGAGAGCAAGGGAACGGGGAATGGGCGTGGCGCTCATGACCAGCATGTGCGCATGCTCGTTTTTCTCGGCGAGGACGGCGCGTTGCCCCACGCCGAAGCGATGCTGTTCGTCCGTCACGATAAGGCCGGGTGCGGCAAACGCAACCTCGTCCACGAGAAGCGCTTGCGTGCCGATCACAACATCAAGACGCTGCGCGGAGTCGGTGGCGGCAAGTGCTTCTTTGATCTTGCGTTTTTTTGCGGCGGTCGTCGCGCCGATGAGCAACTCACAGCGAATGCCCATCGAGGCAAATAGCGGCGCGAGGTCTTCGTAGTGCTGGCGCGCCAGGATTTCCGTAGGTGCCATGAGCGCCGCTTGCCTGCCGTTTTGCACGGCAAAGAGCATGGCGGTGGCGGCGATCACCGTTTTGCCACAGCCTACGTCACCTACTACGATGCGGCTCATAGGGGTGTCCTTCGCCATATCTGCTTGAATCTCAGTGATGGCGCGCTTTTGCGCACCTGTTAGTTCGTAAGGGAGCTTGGCGAGTAGAGGCATGGGATCCGTTCGGTCACAAACGGGTGCACCGTGAGAAACGCTTTTCGCACGCGTGAGGGCAAGACCAAGCGCAAAGATGAAAAATTCGTCAAAAATCAAACGCCGTTTGGCGGCGGCAAGCGATACGTAGTCGCGGGGATTGTGAATGTTGCGTAGCGCAAAACCGAGTGTGGCGAGACGCTCAGCTGTACGGATCTCATCCGGTAGAGGGTCGGTCATAGAGATGGTCTTGGCAAGAACCTCTTCCATGTTTTGTCCGACAAGTTTGGGGGTGAGCCCTTCGGAAAGGCGATAAACGGGCAAGAGATCGGGGAGTGGCTTGTCGTATTCAAACGGCTCGGATTCGGGGGAAAGCATTTTATAATTCTTGCCCACACGCTGTACCTTGCCAAAGAAACGAAAGGTAGAGCCGAGCAAAAAACGGTTTTTCAAATAGTCTTGATTAAAGAAGGTGATCTCGCACGTACCACTTTCATCATATGCTTTGAATTTGAGCAGGGACATGCGCCCGCGGATGCGTGCGGAACGTGGCTCTGTGCCGACGGTCAGTATTACAGCGGTACGGGCGTCCGTGGGCGCATCACGCAGCAGATGCACGTCACCACGGTTTTCATAGCTGCGTGGAAAATGATAGAGCAGATCCATGCCGCTCTTAATCCCCAGTTTTTCGTATGCGGCGGCTTTTGCGGGCCCTACGCCTTTTAACGCCCGAATGCTTTGCTGTGGCATACCGTACACCTCTTTTCTGTAACGTTTTGTATTGTATTTACATTATAACAACCCCTACTTTGCTTGTCAAGGAAAAAAGCGGTCAAAAAAGCGCCTCGCTCACTTGACATAGGAGAAAAAGTGCGGTATAATGATAGGGAATAGTGCACTACCTTTTATGGAGGATTTCACCATGAAAAAGATTTTGATTTTGATGCTGGCGTTGCTTCTTGTTGTATCGCTTGCCGCCTGCAAGAAAGAAGAGGCCAAGGGCGACGAGAACTCCTTTGATATTACTGTGAAGACGAATGAGCTTGTGTATGAAACGGGTAACGACTACCAGGACGCGTTCACTTACGAGTACGTGAACGAGGATGAGGTTGCCATTGTTGCATTTTCCGGCTCGCACTACCGTCACAACATCGAAATTCCTGCTACCATTGACAACCGCGCGGTTACGACCATTGCAAACGGCGCATTCAACAGCGCGTCTAACATTGGCACCGTCAAGCTTCCTACGACCATTACTACCATTGGTGATTTTGCATTCAATAACTGTATTGAGTTGACGAGCATCAACTTCCCCGCAGGGCTTACCTCGGTTGGCAAGATGGCGTTTGCTTCCTGCATCAAACTTGGTACTGTCACGCTGCCTGACAGCGTAACCGAGATTGGCGATGCCGCTTTCTATGGCTGCAAGAGTTTGAGCGCTGCAATGGTTTCCAACGCAGTTGTTGAGCTGCCTGACATGCTGTTTATGAACTGCGAGAACCTTGCAAGCGTCACTTGGAGCGAGGCAGGTGCTAAGGTTGGTTACTGTACATTCCTTGATTGCGCCAAGCTTACGACGATTAACTTCCCCGCAA
Organism: Eubacteriales bacterium; assembly: GCA_045586515.1. Taxonomy (GTDB): domain Bacteria; phylum Bacillota; class Clostridia; order Oscillospirales; family CAG-272; genus Firm-07. The sequence goes on along the minus strand of JAZNAM010000026.1, from coordinate 2,418 downwards.
CGCTCACCGAGATTGGCGATAACGCCTTCTCCAACTGTGCAAAGCTGGCAACGCCCGAGCTTGCCGATACCGTTGTGGTTGGCGAGAACGCATTCTACGTAACGCCTGTACAATAAGTAGAAACGACAAAACACCCCGTGCAAAGCACGGGGTGTTTTTTATTTTTTTAGCAGAGGTGTGAGAAAGGGCTCACCGCAGAGTGTTTGCATGCCGCAAAGAACAAGCGCTGCGTCGGCACGCGTTGTAAGTGCAGATAGTGCAGGGGAACCGTAACGCGGATCGACGGCTATGATGCGATAATGGCGCGCGAGGAACGGTAATATGGGCGAGGCAAAGCTGTCGCGAATGACAAGCAAACAAGGACGCGTATCCGTTTGACCTTCCTGGATCTCCAGTATGCCGCAGTTTCCTCCGAGAAAAACGGCGTACGGATCGCCTGCATCGATTTTTTTTAAATCGTAAAGCCCCGCGAAATCGACAGGCGTTCCGTTTCGCGTGAGAAGGAGCGTTTCATCACCCACATAGCGCCATAACTCAATGTGATCGGGCTGTGTGAGCGGAAATCCCGCGCGCGCCGCAGAACTGCCGAGAAAATTCTCGCACACCACCTCACACGTGAAGGATTCGCGTGCGTAAGGTGTGAAACCGAGCACTTCACTAAGGCGCACGTAGGCAAGATATGCGCCCTCTGTTGTCCAGTGGTGATCGGTGCGGTACCACAATGTGTCCTGCGTAAAATCGGCAAAATTTACGGCTTCGGACGGTAGGTGCGTGGCACTGTCCTGCACGTGGAAAGAAACGGGCAATACCGCGCACCTTGCTTCTATGCGCGTGGGGGCTACCGCGAGCGTGAGCGACGTGTTTCCCATTGCACGGCGCACGAGAGTGAGGGCAGTGAGATTGCGCGCAAGAATATCCTTATCCATCGTCACACGCGTGGAAAGACTACCGTCGCGACAGAGCACAACACCGTGACTTTCGTGCTGTAAAAGTCCGAGTTGTGTAGCGCTCCAAACGTGGCGGCATACACGGCGAAAGGGGGCGCGCTCGGTTGCGTAGTGATCAAATTGTTCCGAAACGGAGCCGTCGAAAATGCCCGTTGCACTGATGGAGGGAAAATCCGTAAGCATGCGCTTTTCGCTTGCGGAATAGCGTGGTGCTGGCGCGATGGCAAGTGCGATGCCGCCAAGTGAAAGCAGCGAGCAGAAAAAAATGGGAAGCAAGAAATTTGAGATTTTTTTAGACATGGCGCGCTCCTTTCTTTTGTTATAGTGTTTGAAGCGCACGCGCATTTATGTTTGTCAAAATATAGGCAAAGCCGACGAATCGGAATTTGCTTTTCGGTTTTGCCTAACGAAAAAGGAACGCTTCCCTTTTGGAGAAACGTTCCTTTTTTATTGGCTCAATCAGTTGAGAGCGTCCTTAATGGAGAACTCCATACGGTTCTTCTTCTGATCAATGCCCATATACTTGACCTTGACGACGTCGCCCATCTTGAGCACGTCCTCAACCTTTTCAATGCGGGTCTTGGCGATCTTGGAGATGTGCACCATGCACTCCTTGCCGGGCAGGTACTCGACGAAGCAGCCGAACTCCTTGATGCCCGTGACCTTGCCCTCGAATACGGCACCAACTTCGGGCTCGTATGCGATAGCGGCGATGGCCTTGCGTGCGATCTCTGCGCTCTCACCGTTGATAGCAGCGATGCGAATCGTGCCATCGTCGTCGATGTCGATCTTGGCGCCGGACTCTGCGGTGATCTTTTGGATCACAGCGCCGCCCTTGCCGATGACCTCGCGGATCTTGTCGGGGTCGATCTTCATGGTGGTCATCTTGGGTGCGTACTTGGAAACCTCTGCACGGGGGGCGGGGATAGCCTTGAGCAGAACCTCGTCGATGATATAGTCGCGGCCCTTGTGGGTCATCTCAAGTGCTGCCTTGATGATCTCGGGCGTAAGACCGTCAACCTTAAGGTCCATCTGGATAGAGGTGATACCCTCGTGGGTGCCTGCTACCTTGAAATCCATATCGCCGTAGAAGTCCTCAAGACCCTGGATGTCCATCATGATGTCCCAGCTGCCGTCCTCAGCGGTGATCAAACCGCAGGAGATACCTGCAACAGGTGCTTTGATCGGGACGCCTGCGTCCATCAGTGCGAGCGTAGAGCCGCAAACGGAACCTTGAGAAGTGGAGCCGTTAGAGGAAACAACGTCAGATACAAGACGGATTGCGTAGGGGAAATCCTCCTCAGAGGGAAGAACAGGAACAAGCGATCTTTCAGCAAGTGCGCCGTGACCGATCTCGCGGCGACCGGGGCTACGGGTGGACTTTGCCTCACCGGTAGAGAAGCCGGGCATGTTGTAGTGGTGCATATAGCGCTTGCTGGTCTCGCTGTCGATACCGTCAAGCATCTGTGCC
>JAZNAM010000025.1:0-53271 GCA_045586515.1 Eubacteriales bacterium | reverse complement strand
ATTATAGCATAAATTTTCATATATGTAAAGAACAATTTGTAGGGACAGGCGTCCTCGACTGTCCATTTTCCTCACGACCTTCCGCGGCAGTCGCATAGTCGTCTGCCGTCGCCTGCGCTTGCTCGGCTACGTCTACTCCTTGCTTTGTGCCGTCAACCGTTGCGAAAAGGATACTCAATCCTTTTCGCTTAGGTTGCAAGTTATTCGCCCGACTTCCTTTCGCCGTAGGCGAAGGAGGTCGAGCCTTCGGTACCGAAGGCGGTGAGGCTCAAATCCCACCCGCCGAAGGCGGCAACCAAAAGAAAAAGCAGATGCATCGCATCTGCCTTTTCTTTTGGTTGCGGAGGTGGGATTTGAACCTCACGACCTCCGGGTTATGAGCCCGACGAGCTACCAGGCTGCTCTACTCCGCGATATGAATGCGATGGTGCCGCTGACCGGGATCGAACCGGTACGATACAAAGTATCACGAGATTTTAAGTCTCGGGCGTCTGCCAGTTCCGCCACAGCGGCTTGCCGGCGGACGGGGACTTCCCCTTCCATTGCCTAAGTAGTATATCACAAAAAGGACGGCATGTCAAGCCCCTTTTTTAAAAAAGATATTGACAAAAAGTGCGCGCGCACGCTATACTAAATTTACAATTTCTCAAAAAGGAGGCGGCGTCATGATTCCCGAGCAATTTTTAAATCGCATGCGGTCTATGCCGCACCTTGATTTCGACGCATTTTGTGCGGCGCTTGAAACGCCCGCCGTGCGCGCGTTGCGCGTCAACACGCTCAAAACAAATGCAGAAACGCTGTTGCCGCTGCTCCCGTTTGACGCCACTCCCCTGCCCTTTGGCAAGGACGCCTTTTACGCGCCCGCGGACAAGGTCGGTGCTCTCCCCGCGCATCACGCAGGCATGATGTATATGCAAGACCCCGGCGCTATTTCCACCGTCGTTGCCGCCGCGCCCAAGCAAGGTGTGCGCGTGATCGACCTTTGCGCCGCACCTGGTGGGAAGTCCACGCAACTTGCCGCCGCCATCGCACCCGATGGCGTACTTGTTTGCAATGAATATGTGCCGTCACGGTGCAGAATATTGCAAGGGAATATCGAGCGACTTGGCGCACGCCGCGCCGTTGTAACCAATCTCGACACCGCCACGCTTGCCGCCTTTTATGGTGCATATTTCGACCTTGTCGTTGCCGACGTCCCCTGCTCGGGTGAAGGCATGTTCCGCAAATACGAGGTGGCAGGCGAAGAGTGGAGCGAGGAAGACGTTGCGATGTGCGCTGTGCGCGGCTTCGAGATCCTCGAAAACGCGGCGGAGCTCGTCGCGCCGGGTGGCAAGCTCCTGTTCTCCACCTGCACCTTCTCCCCCGAGGAAAACGAGCAAAACGTGGATCGTTTCCTCACTCTCCACCCCGACTTCTCTCTGACGCCTGTTGCCCCCGAAGTTGCCGACAACACCGCAAGCGGTGTGAATTTTGAGGGACTTGCACACGATATGACGCATTGCCGACGCTTCTGGCCACACCTCTCCCCCGGAGAAGGACAATTCGTTGCACTATTGCAACGAAACGGCGAGGCAACACCCGGCGCACCGCGCGACGCAATCTCGCTCCCCGACAAGAAAACAGAGGCACTTGCCTGGCAGTTCCTTGCCGACGTACTTATCACGCGTCCGGACGCACGCCTCGTACAGTTGCGCGACGATCTCTATCTTGCCCCCGAAATTCCAATACCGTCCAGGGGTGTATTTGCCCCAGGCGTATGTATCGGCACACTCACCAAGGGGCGCATCGTCCCCCATCATCAGCTTTTCTCCGCCTTCGGCAGTGAGTTTCGCCGCACACTTGCGCTCTCGCACGATGACGCGCGCGTGACGCAATACTTGCGCGGCGAGGAAATCGCCGCCCCCGAACTTAGCGGTCAAAACGGCTACGCCGCCGTTCTCTACGAAGCCGCCCCCCTCGGTGGCGGCAAGGCGGTGGACGGCAGACTCAAAAACGCTTATCCAAAGGGACTCCGCAACCATAACTAAAAAAACAGCGCGTATGGCGAATCGTCATACGCGCTGTTCTTATTTGAGAAAATATGCTTCGATTTGCGCTCTTGTTGCACTGCAACTTCCCTGTATCATCTGCGGCGAACCGCCGCCGCGACCTGACAGTGCCGCGTTGATCTCTTTGGAAAGCGCACGCAAATCAATACCGTTTGCGGCGATAATATACTTATATCCCGCGGCGTCCGTGCCCGAAAACGCCGCGCAGATGCCGCCGCAACGCGGTAGCGCACCATTGACAAGATAGCGAAGCGTGTTCGCGTCGCATTCCTCCTCAAAAAGGCACAAATTGCCCGCAGTCGGCTCGATTCTTTCAAGTTTGTAGGCAAGCAGTTCTCGCTTGGCGGCCGCGAGCGCGATGCGAAGCTGCTCATTCTCGCTTTGCAATCGTGCCACACCCTCGGCAATCTCACCCTGTTTTACGGAAAGCGCGCGAGAGATTTCCTTCACCTGCGCAAGGTCTGCGCGATACGCGTCAAGCGCATCATATCCGCATTGAAAATGCAACCGTACACCGCCCTTATAGCGCTCATGCGACATAATTTTAATCATGCCGATCTCGCCCGTGTTGCCGACGTGCGGCGCACAGCAAGCACACAAATCAACGCCTTCGATCTCCACAACGCGCACGTTCTCGCAAAGTGCGAGTTTCGCGCGATATTCCATCGTCGAAAGCGTCGCCGCATCGGGATAATGCCCCTTAACGGGATGACATTCTGCCACAATTTCATTGGCACGCGTTTCCATTTCGCGCACCTGTTGCTCGCTAAGTTCACCATCAAAATCAGCCGTCACGTCCCTCGCGCCAAGGTGAAATCCTACGTTGCGCAACCCATACTGCGTGTGCGCAAGCGCAGAGAGAATATGCTCGCCCGTGTGATTTTGCATCTTGCGAAAACGTGCCGCAAAATCAATCTCGCCCACCACTATTTCCCCAACAGGGAGCGACGTGGCAACACCATGATAAATCACCCCGTCACGCTCAAAAACATGCGTAACAGAAACGCCGGAAAGCACACCCGTGTCGGCAGATTGTCCACCCTCCTCGGGGAAAAACAGCGTTTGATCCAGCACGACGACAAAACCGTCCTCCATGCGTTCACACGCAAGCACCGTGGCGCCAAAACGCATGCCGTAGGGCTCGGCATCAAACAAACGTATTGTTTCTTTCATACCGTCACCCCGTTACATATTCCAGTATTTGCGATCAAGCGTGCGCATCTGTATGGCTTCCGCAATATGATTAGCTCGGATAATTTCGCTCTCGTCCAGATCCGCAATGGTGCGCGCCAAGCGCATCACGCGATCGTATCCACGCGCCGAAAGGCCCAAACGATCGTAGGCGGTACGAAGTAACGTCATCGCGTCGTCATCGGCGATACAATACTTGCGAATCCCTGCCGCATCAAGCTGTGCGTTGCAAAATACGCCTTTTTCGCCCGCCATTCGCGCGGCGGCAAACGCCCTTGCCTTCACCACGCGCTCGCGAATCACGGCAGAAGGCTCACCTGTGGGTGCGCGGTCTGCAAGCTCGTCATACGTAATAGAGGGCAGTTCCACCTCAATATCAATGCGATCAAGCAACGGGCCGCTGATGCGCGACACATAGCGCTTTACGTCGTTTGCCGAGCAAGTGCACTGACGCGTGGGATGACCGAAATAGCCGCAACGGCATGGATTCATCGCGCCCACAAGCATGAATGAGCAAGGGAACGTTACTCTGCCGCTTGCGCGCGTAATCGTCACACGTCTGTCCTCGAGGGGCTGACGCAAGGTGTCCGTCACAGTCTTGGGGAACTCGGGCAACTCGTCAAGAAAGAGTACACCGTTGTGCGCAAGAGATACCTCGCCCGGGGTGGGGTGCGTGCCGCCACCAACCAAGCTCACCGCCGACATGGTATGATGCGGCGAACGGAAGGGGCGCTCGGTCAATAGCGAAGCATCGTCGCGAAGTGTGCCTGCCACAGAATGTACCTTTGTGGTTTCTATCGCTTCGTCAAACGAGAGCGGCGGCAAAATGCCGGGCAAACGCTTGGCAAGCATCGACTTACCCGTACCGGGCGGACCGATGAGCACGATATTGTGACCGCCTGCCGCGGCAATCTCCATCGCGCGCTTGGCCATTGCTTGACCGCGCACGTCAATAAAATCGGGAATTGCGCCTTGGACGGTGCGACTTTTGGGAAGTGCAGCGCGCTGCATTGCCGCAATTTTGGTTTCGCCGTTTAGGTGCGCCACCAGCGTTTTCATGTCAGCAACGGGATACACGTTGATCCCTTCCACTGCCGCCGCCTCGCGTGCATTTGCCACGGGCACGTACACATCGGTAAGGCCTGCATCTTTGGCGGCAACGCACATACAAAGCACGCCGCGCACGGGGCGCACCGCGCCCGAGAGCGACAGCTCGCCGATAAAGCACGAGCGCGACAGGTCTGCCGTGCGGCGAATCGCGCCGCTGCAATGCAAAATACCACAAAGAATGGCCATGTCAAAGCCAGAGCCCTCCTTGCGCCTGTCTGCGGGGGCAAGGTTCACGGTGAGAGAGCAGTACGGAAAACGGAAGCCGCTGTTTCGGGAAGCGGTCTTCACACGCTCCTTGGCTTCTTTTACAGCAAGATCGGGCAGTCCCACGATCTCAAAAGTGGACATATTTTCCCTTGCGTCACATTCAACGCTCACCAAGAATCCGTCAATACCGCTGATTCCTGCGCTCATTACGGTGGAAAGCACGTGTCCACCCCCTTTCTGCTTACCAGTATACCACAGAATTCGCGCTTTTGCAACAAAAAAGACGAGCCAAACGGCTCGTCTTCTCTGCCATTACTCCGCGTAGAGATCCCGCTCGTCGTACACGCCGCGCGCATACAGTTCGCGGAATGCTTCGATGACGGTTTGCTTATCTTCTTGATAGGTGACGCCGAACCATTTGTCGTGCGAGGGGATTACTTTGACGCTTGCACGACCACTTTGTACCAGCTCGTCGACCACAAGGGGAAGCAGATACTCTGCTTTGAGATTGCCCGCAGGGATCTCGGAGAGGAACTTGGGAAAGCCCTCGGCCAACACATCAAGGAAATCAGGGGTCATTGCCCACATGTTCATGCTCACGATTGCGTCGGGATCAACAGGGGTCAGCGTGCCGTCCTTCTCGACAGCCGCACCGCTTGCCGTCTTTACAATGCCGCTCGTTTCCGCCACCTCGGTCAGATACCCTTCGGCGTTGGCACGGCAGATACCGCGCGTCACAGCGCCATTATCCGACAGGGTGTTTTTGAGGATAAAGCCGGGCATACAGTATTTTGCTTTGCTATTGCCGTTTGCTACAAGGAAGTCATGCGCAATATGAAACGCCTCTTTGCCGTAATAATCGTCTGCATTGATCACCAAAAAAGGCTCGTTCACGATACCACGGCAAGCAAGCACCGCTTGACCCGTGCCCCAGGGTTTGGTGCGCTCCGCAGGGCAGGTATAGGGCGCAGGCAGATCGTCACGTTCCTGAAATGCGTAGGCGATGGGGCAAATTTTTTCAATGCGCTCACCAATGATCTCACGGAAATCCTTCTCCAAATCGTGGCGAATGATAAACACAACGCGATCGAAACCTGCCTCAAGTGCATCATGAATCGAGTAGTCCATAATGATCTCGCCATTCGGGCCGACAGGGGCAAGCTGCTTGATGCCGCCACCGAAACGCGAACCAATACCGGCCGCCATAATAACAAGACTTGTTTTCATGCGAAATCTCCTCTCTTAGCCTTTCATGCGTTATCACGAAAAGGCAAAATGCGTTGCCGCAGGATCGATGCATTCGCGTTCCATGCGGCGCTGGATTGTCACCAGTATATCATAGTTGCCCCTGTTTTTCAATGTATTCAGGCAAAAATGAAACGATACGAAAAAAAGCGCGGAAGAATACAAAGAGTCTTGCACCCTCTTGTCAAACGCGCGCGTTTATGTTAAAATAATGTTATCTGTGAGTTAAATTAATGCGGGAAGGGGGATAGCATATGCAACTGACCAATCCGCTGCTTTTATTCGTGTTTCTCCCGCTGTTTTTGCTGTTGCTTCTCATCTGCCGTGCGCATCACCGAATAGGCATCATCACCGTTTTTTCGCTGATCTGGTTTTTGTTCAGCAATAGGGGCAACCTCGCAGCACTTTTGCAGATCGGCGCACTCGTGGCGTTCGTTTGCCTGCTCTCGGCGTTACCCGATCGCGCACCGCGCGTGCGCCTCGCTTTTGGCGTGGCAGTTCCCGTTTGCGTCCTCGTTACGGCACGATTACTGACAGAATATGCGCCTTTCGACTATCATTATCCTGCGGGACTGACCATGGTGGCTCTCTCGGCCGTTTCGATTGCTATTGACCAATACCGTGGCGACGCGCCCGAACGCGACAACCCCTTTTCCATCATTGCATACCTGCTCTTTTTCCCCACGATGCTTGTAGGACCAATTCTGCGCTACAAGCAGTTCTTATACGCAACCGAGCGCATCACGCCCCCCTCTCGAAAAACGACTTCCCTGGGTGCACGCCTTTTTATGCGCGGCTATATCAAGCGCATCGCGGTTGCAGCCGTGCTCATGCGCGCCTTTTCCGACGTACATTCCTTCGAAGAAGCGTCGCTCCCAGCCCTTGCGCTCCTGTCTCTTCTTGCGATGGCATATGCCCTGTTCTATATGTTCGTCACGGGCACAACGGACATGGCACGCGGTACAATGTCACTACTCGGCATCAGTTCTCCCAGAGGACAAAGCGGCACCGTTTCGCTCCTTGCGCCCCATCGCGCGCTCGCCTCTATGCTTCTCCCCTTTGACCGTTATATAGAGGACTATGTGGCGCGCCCCTTGCGCGCACGCATCCACGGGCAATGGGGACGGCTGCTTGCCGCCGCACTCTCCGTTCTCGTGACAGTGCTGTTCTACCGCACTCGTCCCGAAGCGCTTGTGCTTGCGCTCCCGCTTTTCATTTCCGCTTGGCTCACGGTTTCGCGCCCGCGCTGGCAACGTTTTCCTCGTCGCGCGCTTGCGCGCTTCGCATTCGGCATCGTTTCAACCCTGGTCCTTTCCTTTTTCGCACTGGGCATTATGTTGCGCGATCCCTTTGACATTTTCACCTTGATCAAGCACTCGTTCGACGGTAGCTCCGCCTACTCCTTTTACTACCTATTCGGCGCCATTGCCGATGCGCGCTACCTCGCGCCCGCGCTCGCCACTGTCGCACTCTCGCCTGTGCTTTACTACTACTCGGTGCTCGCAAATCGCATCCCCAAACAAGCGAATTTTGTGTTTCGCTGCATATCCGCCTCGCTCCTTGTTCTTGCTTTCGTAGGCACCATATGGTATTTCCTCCCCCAATTTCCGCAATACACAGATCCCGTGTACGGTACGTCTTTCTTTGTGAGGTAACACGATGGAAAAGAATACTTCTCTTTTTGATTTGATCATTACCTCCGTCTTCATCGGCATACTGCTCAGTTGCTCTGTATTTTACCTTGTGACCTGCTTTGTGGGGCAACGCTACGAATCCGCCGATGCCTGCTTTGACGGTACGGTAATTGAGGGCAATGCGTTCACACACCGTTTTGAACGCGCCGTTTATCAAAACGACAGCGCCCTTACGCGCATTCGAAACACACAGTATCGCCTATTCGGCATCGTGGAAAACGAAAACGTTCTGGCAGGCAAAAACGGCTTTCTTTTTGAGGTGGAAAACCAGGAGTATGATTACAACTATTTGGCAGACTACTTGGGTGGGCTTTCTTTCACCGAAGAAGAATGTGACGCCATTGCCACACAGCTTGAGGCACGGCGCGCTTTATACGCCGAACAAAACATTGCATTCCTCGTAGTGATCCTCCCCAACGCCCAAACAGTATACAGCGAAAACATGCCCGCCTATTTAGGCAACATCCGCGAAACCCGCCTTGACCGTCTGGAGCAAGCACTGGTTGATCGCGGTTTTACCTCTTTCGTTAATCTCACGGATGATTTGACACAATATAAAGACGAAGGGCTTCTCTACAACAACACCGAAAATTCCCTCAACGCGCTTGGGTGTTTCTATACCTATCGGCTTGTATACGAATGCTTTGAGGATACGGTAATGGCAAAAACGCACGCAATCGAGCGCGGCGATCTCTCCTTTTACCAACATAACACAACGGGTAAGGCCATCGCGCGCGCCGCGGGGCTTGCTGACGTTGCGCAAAATCTCACCGTTTCCCTCTCCAATGATACCAAACTCAACTATCACATTCAGATCATGTCGGGCGGCATGACCAAGACCCGTCTGCTTCCCATCGTGAGTGTTGATGTGAGTGAAACGCCCTCACTTCTGTTGCAATTTTCCGACACGTGGGAACGGTTGCAAATGGAACCCTTTTTTTCCAATACGTTCCTCGACGTCACGTACCAAACCTCGCTCGTGCACGACGAGCAGATTCTAAAGGATGCCGCGCCTGACGCAGTCATCCAGTTCATCTATGAGGATGAGCTCGATTTTCTTCTGCCCGGCTCTAACCTCTATTAATACTGACAAGGAGATGTTATGGCAACTTTTCTCGACACCTTTTTTTGCGGTTTTGACACCGCCATTCTATCGGTGATTCACACCTTTGCCGAGGAAACGGGCGGATTCTTCACGCCGATTATGCGCATCATTACCGCTGTTGGCGACAAGGGTCTTGGCTTTATTCTCCTCGGTGCGATCCTACTGCTTTTCCGCCGTACGCGCAAAATCGGCGTGGTGATACTTGCCGCCATTGCCATAGGAGGCCTTATTACCAACGTCACTCTCAAACCCCTAGTGGCGCGTGTACGCCCCTACGAACACGAACCCTTCCGCACCTGGTGGCAATACGTAGGTGCTACGTTAGAGAGCGAGCGCTCCTTCCCCTCCGGACATGCAACCGTTGCGTTTGCCGCAATGGGCGCCATGTTCCTCACTTGCCGCAAAAAATACAGTTGGACTGCGCTTGTGTTTGCCACGCTTGTTGCCTTCACAAGACTTTATCTGATGGTTCACTACCCCACAGACGTGCTCGGCGGCATTCTTGCGGGCTCAGTGGCGGCAATCCTTGCATTCCTGCTCTTCTCCCTTGTCTACCGTCTACTGGAAAAGCACAAAACAAATCCAATTTCTTGCTTTATTCTCGAAGCTGATCTCATCTTTTTCCTTCGCCGAATCTTCCGTCAAAAGGGCGAGGATACAAACCATACCCAAGGAGGCATTTAAACATGAATTTCTGGACTTGTGGCATTTACGACCTTTTCAAAAACGGCCTGGTACAATGGTTGCTCAATACGTTGGAGTTGGACGACACGGGCAAGGCGCTCCTTGTCGGCGGGGGCTTCCTTTTGTGCATCGTGGCTTCCTATCTGCTCGGTAGCATCAGCTTTGCCGTTCTCATTTCTCGTGTGTTTTATCACGATGATGTGCGCAAATACGGCAGCGGAAACGCCGGCACCACCAACATGCTACGCACCTTTGGCAAAAAGGCCGCAATTCTCACCTTTATGGGAGATACCTTCAAGGGCGTGATCGCCATTCTCCTTGCTTGTCTTGTGTTTGGCGCGCCCATTACCTCCGGCGGCTACTGGCTACTCGTGACTGCGTCCTACCTTTCCGCTTTCATGTGTATTCTCGGTCACGTATTCCCCGTTTTCGCCAAGTTTAGAGGCGGCAAAGGGTTTGCCACCCTCATCGCTGCGATGGCGGCACTCGATCCTGCCGTATTCCTTTTGCTCATGATCGTCTACTTCCCCATGATCCTTATCACGCACTACGTATCGCTCTCGTCCATCACGATCGCGATGTTTTATCCCGTACTGCTCGCATCTTTTGACCGCATCTTCCTGCAATTCGGTACGCACGTACTCATCGCACTGCTCACCGGCCTACTCATTACCTGGTGCCACCGTTCCAACATCCAGCGCCTGATTGCCGGAAAGGAGCGCAAGACTTACCTGTTCAAGAAAAAAGCGCCTGCCGCTCCCACCGAACCCGCAGAGCTTCCTACCGAAACTGCCAACAGCGAGGACCATGAGTAAGATGAGCGCCGCACAGGAGCTTGCCTTGCTCATTAGCAACGCGGCAAGCGGTCAAACGCTCAAGAAGCTTGTCTTTTCCAAGCCAACAGACAAGCGCACCGTCCGCATGGTGGGCACGTTGCGTGAGATCGGCGGTGCCGTTATGCTCCAGCTTGAAACCTTCCACGCAGACAATAAGGCAACACACGAAAACCTCGCCGTCGCCGACACGCTCGTAGGCGCGCTTCTCCCTCATATCGGCGCATTTGGGCAGATCAATCTGCTTACCACCGCAGGGGACGCAGAATATCGCTGTAACAAGCGTGGCAACGCTATACTGCTTGGCGCCACAAAGCTGAAAAGCAGGCCGGGCGGACAGGTAAACGTTATGGGCAACAACAAAGAAAAACAATATATCCTTACAGGGCGCGAACCGTTTTTGCGCCTGCTTAACGTGGCGGACGAGAACGGACGCGTCTTTGACAAAAAGCGCGCCAAATTCCGCCAAATCAACCGCTTTTTGGAATTGGTGCGCGACACGCTCCCCCATCTTCCTAAGGGCGAGATCCGCATTTGCGATCTTTGCTGTGGCAAAAGCTACTTATCCTTTGCCGTCTACCATTATTTCGCCAACATTCTCGGTTATACCGTGTCGATGACGGGCGTTGACCTTAAATCCGACGTAGTCGAGCATTGCAACAACACCGCCCGCGCCCTCGGCTTTGACGGACTCGAATTTGTTTGTGGCGATGTCGGCAAATACGAAAGCCCCGTTGCCCCTCAGCTCGTGATCTCACTACACGCCTGTGACACCGCAACGGATCTGGTGATCGAGCGCGCACTTCATTTCGGCGCGCGCGTGATCCTCGCCACTCCTTGCTGTCACCACGAATTAAACCACACGCTAAACTGCGCACCGCTCTCCTTCATTGCCGAACATTCGATGCTTCGCCAAAAGCTGTGCGATGCCGCAACCGACGCGCTTCGCCTCAAATGGTTACAGGCAAACGGCTACGAGGTTGCCGCCCTTGAGCTCATTGACCCCGAGGACACCCCAAAAAACGTGATGCTCCGCGCCATCGCCAAGGAGAGCAAGGATTCCGCCGCCGCCCAAGCGGCACTTGGTGAATACGAAGCGGCACGAAACTTTTTGTTAGGACTTTGATATGAAAATGGATACCAGAAGACTACTCAGCTATATGCGCCGCGCCGTGGATGATTACGGTATGATCCAAGCGGGCGACCGCATTGCAGTCGGTATTTCGGGCGGCAAGGATTCGCTTGCATTGCTCGCAGGACTTGCCGCCATGCGCCGCTTCTATAAGAATCCCTACGAAGTGGTGGCTCTCACCATTGACATGGGCTTTGAAGGCGCAGATTACAGTAGAATCGAGGCGTTCTGCCGCGAACTTGACGTACCCTATCATGTCAAAAAAACCGACATTTCCACGATCATTTTCGATATTCGCAAGGAGAAGAGCCCCTGCGCACTTTGCGCCAAAATGCGGCGCGGCGTACTGCACAACACCGCCAAGGAACTTAGCTGTAATAAGGTCGCACTGGGCCATCACCGCGATGACGCCATCGAAACCTTTATGCTCAACCTGTTCCACGAGGGCAGAGTCGGCTGCTTTGAACCGATCTCCTATCTCTCGCGCTCGGATATCACCGTAATCCGTCCGCTTGTCTACATGCCCGAAAAGGATGTCAGCTATTTTGCAAATCGCGAAAAGCTCCCCGTTTACAAGGCACCTTGCCCCGCAGACGGACACACCCAACGCGAGGAAATGAAGCAAATGCTTGCCGAGTGGGAGCGCAAATACGACGGTGTAAACTTCCGCATCTTCGGCGCCATTCAGCGTGGAGAAATCGATGGTTTCAAACAGATCCGCGGTATTCAAAAAAAATCCGCCGCCTATCTTGGCGAGGACGAAACATAAAAAAAGCACCCCGACGGGGTGCTTTTTTATGTTTTCTGCAAAAGCGAACCAATGTATTGCACGAGATCGACAAAATCCCCATGCGGATATATGGTAATGTCCTTACCTTGGGGATTGATGAGGTGTTCATTCACAAGCAAGAATACCTGCATGCCGGCATCGAGTGCCGCCATGTCCTCCACAACGTCATTGCCAACCATCAGGCATTCCTCGGGGCAAACCTCCAAACGCGCGGCAACCTCTTTGTAGTAGCCCTTGTTGGGCTTGCAGTAACAGTGATCCTCATACGTGGTGTAGAACGACACGCTTGCAGGATCGATTCCCGCCCAAGTAAGACGCTTGCGCGTGGCAATCTCGGGAAAAAGCGGATTGGTCGCAACGGCAACCTTTAACCCCATCTCTTTGCACGCCCCAAGCGCAAGGGCGGCATTTTCATCAAAGCCGCACACCGCACGCACCGCATCAAATTCATGCTCGTAAAAGGACGAAAAAATCGGCTCGTGCGCGCGCGCCCGTTCGCCCAAACTTTCCGTAAAGCTTTGCCAGAACACCTGCTCGTTTGTCTGCGCGCCGTCATTTTGATACATCGCCTGTGAGCCGCGCATGATTGCGCCAATAAAAGCGCGTTTTTCATACCCGTATGGCGTCATTTTGTCAGCAAGCATCCCGAAATACGTGCGGCAAAAGGTGTCGATGTCAAGCGGTAACAACGTGCCGTCCAGGTCAAAGCAAACCGCTTTGATCATTTACGCAATCACCTCAATGGTTTCAATCACAACGGGCGTGGTGGGCACGTCTTGCATGTACCAACCGTAGTTTCCCGTCTGCACAGCGGCGATCTTGTCGATCACTTCGTCACCAGCCACAACCTTGCCAAAAGCGGCGTACTGTCCGTCGAGGTGGGGCGAGTTCTTGTGCATGATGAAGAACTGAGAGGATGCGGAGTTGGGATCCATCGTGCGCGCCATAGAAAGCACGCCGCGCGTATGCTTGAGCGTGTTCTGCGCAAAACCGTTGGCGCGGAACTCGCCGCGAATGGCGGGTGTATCCTTCTCACTCATGTCCTCGTAGTAGCCACCGCCTTGCAGCATAAAACCGCTGATGACGCGGTGAAAAATCAGCCCGTCAAAGAACTTTTCGTTTGCAAGCTTTACGAAATTGGCAACCGTAAGAGGTGCCATTTCGGGGTAAAGCTCTGCCTCCATCGCGCCATACTCCTTTACCACAATGCGAATCTTAGGATGTTCCATTTTATTTTTCCTCACTTTCGTGTTTTTTAATTTCATCTTCCAAATCGAGCGTAATGCCGCCAGGCAACTTCGCGCAGCACGTTACAGACGGGCAGCACTTCCGCCCCTTTCATGCTTTTATGCCTGATTCTCCTTTGCGTACGCGATGGCAAACAACTCTCTCGCTCTTTGCTCTCTACCCGTCATATGCAGGTATCCAAACAGCGCTTCCATACCCGTCGCAGCACGATATTCCCCTACCGTGGCATTTTTGGGAGTACTGGTATGGCCGATGTTGCGTCCACGGTGAAACACCGCCAACTCCTCTTCGCTGAGTAAAGGCGTAATGCGCGCCATGGCAGCCGCCTGTGCGGGCGCCCGCACGTAGTCCAGCGCGTGTGCATTGAGTGCCTTTGAGGAGGTGTACCCCTCGCTGACCAGGCGCTCACGCACCAACACCTCGATTACAGCATCACCGAGATAAGCAAGCGCCGCGTTACTCGCGCTTCTGCTATCAAACATATTGCATCCTTTCTCGCAAGCCGCATAAACAAGTGCATTTCAAATTTGGAAAAACGGCTTGACTTTCCCACTACTTTTTATTATCATAATCATAGCACATTCGACCATGTTTGGCAAGCCTTGTGCGGAAAATATTCAGGAGGCAATCTCTTTATGGCAATCATTACAGTAATCGGTTCGGGGCAAATGGGCTCCGCCATGGCATTCCCTGCCTGCCGAAACGGACACACCGTGCGTCTTGTGGGCACCCCTCTTGATCGTAACATCATCGCACACGGGCAAAAAACAGGCGAACATCTCACCCTTGTTCACAATATAAACGGCGTAAAAACCTCCTTTAAGATGCCAAACGGTGTGACTTTTCACGACTACGAGGCGTTTGACGAATGCATTGCCGACGCAGATCTGCTTATCTGTGGCGTGAGCAGTTTTGGTCTGGATTGGTTCTGCGAAAACGTTGTCCCCCGCATTCCCACCTCCTTGCCCGTGCTCTCCATTACCAAGGGCATGATCGATGACGGAAACGGCGTTGGCGCGCTTATCTCTTATCCCGAATATATGCTCCGCTTCACCGACAAGCCCCTTCGCATCTGTGCGGTGGGCGGCCCTTGCACCAGCTACGAGCTTGCCGATTATGATCCCACCGAGGTCACCTTCTGCGGTCCCGACATCGCACTGCTACGCGAGATCCGCGCCCTGTTCGAAACAGACTTTTACCACATCAGCCTTTCTACCGACATACGCGGCGTGGAGTGCGCCGTTGCGCTCAAAAACGCGTACGCTCTCGGCGTTTCACTTGCCATCGGCATGTCTTATCGCCGTGAGGGCCGCGTATTTGAGCATTACAACTCGCAAGCGGCGCTCTTTGGTCAAGCGTCACGCGAAATGTACCGCCTGCTCGGGTTATGTGACGGCACACCCGAAGAAAATGTATTCCTTGGCGTTGGCGACCTGTATGTGACTGTATTCGGCGGTCGCACAAGAAGAATCGGCACACTGCTCGGCGAAGGCAAATCCTTTGCACAAGCAATGGACCTCTTGAAAGGCGTCACGCTCGAATCCATCGTAATCGCACGCCGCACGGCGGACGCTGTATTGCAGCTCGCTGATCGCGGTGTGGTCCGCACCGAGGATTTCCCTTTACTCATGCACATCAGAGAGCTTCTTGTGGATGGGGCGCTCGTCAACGTACCGTGGCAAAAGTTTGAAACCGAAAAAAATTAAGAAAGAAGCGCGATTTCGCCCCATTACGGGGTGAAATCGCGCTTCCTGTTTGTGGCAGACGCACAAGGTTCTCCTTGACTTTTGCCTATAACTTTGATATAATGTTATATTGAGATAATACAAACTAACGAGAGGAGTGAGCATGTGCGCCAATATTTGAACGAGCTGGTCGGCAACGCAGCATTGCGCGCGCGAATCGGCGAAGATATTGCGAGTGGCACCTTCTCTCACGCCTATATCTTAGAGGGCGACGAGGGTAGTGGCAAACACACTCTCGCACGTGCGATCGCCATGTCACTCGCCTGCGAAAATCGCCAAAACGACGCCGAACCATTGCCCTGTGGCCATTGCAAGTCCTGTCGCAAGATCGCCGCAGGAAACTGCCCTGACCTTCTCTACGTCACGCGCGAAAAAGATCGCGCAACAATGGGTGTGGATGTGATCCGCGAACTTCGCACTGACGTACCCGTTTTGCCCAACGACTTGGATTTCAAGGTCTATCTCATCGAGGAAGCGCATCTCATGACGCCACAGGCGCAAAATGCCTTTCTGCTTACACTGGAGGAGCCGCCTGCATTCGTGCTGTTTCTGCTTTTGGCAAACGACGCCGATGTCCTTTTGGAAACGGTTCGTTCTCGCGCCCCTGTTTTGCGCATGCAACCCGTTGATGATGCAACACTCTCAAGCTATCTCCTCTCCCCCGATCGCCCTGCCGTGGCGCGCGTGGCAAAAGCGTTACGCGAACAATCCCCCCATGATTTTGCGGCACTGCTGCGTATGTCGGAGGGGCGCATCGGTCGTGCACTCGCGTTACTTGAAGAAAAAAAACGCGCACCGCTCCTGGCAAGACGCGACACCGCGCAACGCGTGTGCGAGTTGCTCTCACGTGGCTGTGGCGGCACCGAGCTGCTCTCTCTTCTGTATACGTTTGACAAGTCGCGCGAAGAGGCAACCGCAAGGCTTTCCTGCATCAGAGACGCCTTGCGCGATCTGTTGGCACTCTCTCTGAGCGACACGGCCCCTCTCGCCTTTTTCACCAACCGAGAAAAAGCGGAAGATCTCTCGACCTGCTTCACTCCTTCCGCGATACTCGCGCGCATCCAGGCAACAAACGAGGCGCTGGACGCACTCTCTATCAACGCCAACGTTCGCCTCACCCTCACCCAATACCACTATCGCCTAACCGCGTAACTTATAGATTGGAGCTACCATGGAAGATAAAAACAAAAACCAACAAAACCGCCCGCCCCGCGAGGAAAACGGCCAACGCATCTCGGTGAAAGCCGGCAATTTCACGCCGCCCGCCGAGCATACCCCCCCCTCTCCCGACGCAAACCGCAACCAAGGCGGTAACAACGGCGGTGGAAAATCCAAAAACAGGCGCAGAGGTCGCCGCGGCGGCAAGGATCACCGCCCGCGCGAAGACCGCCCCGCAACGCAGAATCGTGCCGCACAGGAAACACGCCCTGCCGTAAAGCCAACCTCCACCGCACACGCAGAGGTAGCGCAAAACGGTCATGGCGGCAACGCAGAAAACCGCAAAAATTCCCATAACCGCAGAGGTCGCCGCGGCGGCCATAACAAGGGCGCTTCGCAACAGCAGCCCCGCGAGGAAGTATTGCAACACCAACTGCATCGCACGCCGGATGAGGAATTCAGCACCCCTATGCTCTCGGGCACGTCTGCCTTTTCCGCACAGCAAAAACGCGAAGCGGAGGAAAGCGTTCTGGATAGCGAGGAATTCGCAGTGGACATTGCCACCGCCTCCTATCTCATCAACGATGTGCCCTGTGGCTTCCCAATCCCCGACGGC
This sequence comes from Eubacteriales bacterium, assembly GCA_045586515.1. GTDB lineage: Bacteria > Bacillota > Clostridia > Oscillospirales > CAG-272 > Firm-07. The sequence goes on along the minus strand of JAZNAM010000025.1, from coordinate 36,465 downwards.
AAGGCGGTCGAAGTAATCGGCGTACGCTTCCGTGAGGCAGGCCGCGTATATTTCTTCGCGCCCGGCAACTTCAAGTTCTCCATCGGCGACCGCGTAATCGTGGATACTGCAAGGGGTCCCGAGATCGGCGGTGTGGTGATGCTCAACCGCAAGATCGCAGAAAAAGATGTCGTGCAACCCTTGCGCGCGGTATTGCGCACCGCTACCCCCGAGGACATTGCACACGACATGGAAAATCACGCAAAGGAAATAGAAGCCCTCAAAGTCTGCGAACGCAAGATCGGCATCCACAAGCTTGATATGAATCTGGTGGACGCACAGTATACCTTCGATAACTCCAAACTGCTCTTTTATTTCACCTCGGAAGGCCGCGTAGATTTCCGCGAGCTCGTCCATGATCTTGCCGGTCATTTCCATACCCGTATCGAGCTTCGCCAGATCGGCATTCGCGACGAAGCGCGTCTTATCGGTGGTTTGGGCATGTGCGGCAGACCCTTCTGTTGCTCCACGTATCTGTCCGATTTCGGTCAAGTTTCCGTCAAAATGGCGAAGGAGCAAGGACTCTCCATTAACGCCTCTAAAATTTCGGGTTGTTGCGGCAGACTGATGTGCTGCCTGCGCTACGAGCACGAAACCTACGTGGCGGAAACAAAGCTCACGCCCAAGAAAGATACCGCCGTTATCACCCCCGACGGTGAAGGCGTGGTGGTAGACAGTTCTCCCCTTGCCGGTACCGTTCGTGTGCGTTTGGACGCCACTCCCGAAGAAGCACCCAAAACTTACCATCGCGACACGCTGACAGTTCTCGGCAAAGCACAAAAGCGCGCTCCCGAAAACGCACTCGACAAAGACACCACGAAGAACGGTTGACGTTTCTAATTTCCAAAAAGATTTTTTCGAAAAGGTATTCCATTTTTCGAAAAGATGTGCTACAATATGCTTGTAAAACTTATATGGAGGTATGTATCATGGCTTACAAGATTTCTGATGATTGCATCGCTTGCGGCGCGTGCGCTGCAGAGTGCCCCGTTGAGGCTATCTCTGAGGGTGACGGCAAGTTCGTAATCGACGCCGATGCTTGCATCGAGTGCGGCGCTTGTGCCGGTGTTTGCCCCGTTGGCGCTCCCCAGCAGGCTTGATCCGCGCGGGTGAATACATCACAAAAGCGGCACGGAAATCGTGCCGCTTTTTCGTTTGGAAAGGAGTGCGCCATGAACCCTATTTTGCAAGAAGGCGAGCGTTTTTGTGAGATCAACGACCGCGTTCGCCTGATCACGCGCAAAAACGGTCTTACCTTCGGCACCGACGCTTATCTCTTGTCTGCCTTCTGCCGTCCCGCGCGCGACGCGCGCGCCGCCGATCTTGGCTGTGGTACGGGTGTGATCTCTTTGCTGCTTGCAGCGCGCGAGCGCTTTTCTCATATTTACGCCATCGAGGCACAACCGCAATTTGCAAATCTCGCACAAAGAAACGCTGAACTCAACGGCTTTTCTAATACCGTTTCGGTGCTTTGTCGCGATGTGCGCGGCCTTTCCCCGGGTGACGTTTCGGGGGAGCTAGACGTCGTATTTTCCAATCCGCCCTATATGCGCGCGGACACAGGATATGCCGCCGCGCACGAGGAAAAACAGATTGCCCGACACGAGGTGCTCGGAGATTTATTTGATTTCACACGTGCCGCTTCTCGCGTGCTTCGCTACGGCGGCACGCTCTATCTCGTATGGCGTCCCGACCGTTTGGAAACGCTGTTTGCCGCCTTACGGGATGCGAAATTCGCCCCCAAGCGCATGCTTTTCGTACAGGATGCACAGGGCAAAGCCCCCAGCATGGTGCTTACAGAAGCACGACTTGGCGGCGCAGAAGGGCTCACCCTTCTGCCCACGCTCATCCTGCGCGAATCCGCGGAAAACGGCGCGGCGCTGACGCCACGTGCCGCGCGCATCTACGAAACGGGTTATATTGAGTAATCAAACACCCGTAAAAGCGAGAATACCGTCATACACACCGCGTGCAAACAGCTGCGGCTCCTCGTTCATCAGCCGCGCGTCACGCGCGTTTGTGATAAACCCGAGCTCCACAAGCACCGCAGGCATCTGCGTGCGCTTTAACACATAAAGCGAGGGACGGGTGAACATTCCTCTGTTTTGTAGTCCCGTTTCTGCCGCAAGCCCTGCGAGAATGTCTTCTCCCAGCGCAAATGCCCTTGATCCTCTGGAAAAGGCAAATGCCTCGCTTCCGGTTGCGGACTTCAGATCCGACGCATTGGTATGCAAACTGATAAAATAATCCGCCCCCCACGCGTTGGCGTCGTTCACGCGCGCCGCTAGACTTGACGCATTGGATGTACCAAGCTGTGTGCTGGCCGTGGGGCGAGATAAACGCACTTCAAAATTACCGTTAGCACGCAACAGCTCGGCAAGCTCGATACCGATGCGGTACACGATATTCTGCTCGCGCAGTCCGTTTCCCTCTGCCCCTGCATTGGGGTTGACGGGGTTATGTCCCTGATCAATGTAGATCTTAATCGCCATAAAACACCTGCCCTTTCTTCATATTCATTCTATGTAAAGCGGCAGAAAGGAGTTCAAATGAAACCCGGTGCAGACGAAAAAAACAAAGTACAGGGCGGCACCCTGTATCTTGTCGCCACCCCCATAGGCAATCTCGCCGACCTCTCTCCGCGCGCCATCAAGGTGCTGACCGAGGTTGATTTTATCGCCGCAGAGGATACGCGCAATTCCTTGCGCCTGCTCACACACTTCGGCATCTCGCGCCCCCTCGTTTCCTATCACGAGCACAACAAACGCGAACGTGGCGAGGTGCTTGTTTCCCGCCTGCTTGCAGGCGAGAGCTGTGCACTCATCAGCGACGCGGGCACGCCCGCCATCAGCGATCCCGGCGAGGATCTCGTGGTGCTCTGCGCCGAACGCGGCATACCCGTGAGCGCCATCCCCGGTTGCTGTGCTTCCATCACCGCGCTGACACTCTCCGCGCTCCCAACGGGACGCTTTTGCTTCGAGGGCTTTTTGCCGATGGACAAAAAAGAACGCCGTGCACGCCTTGCCGTACTGGCAAATGAAACACGCACCATGATGCTGCACGAAGCGCCTCACAAGCTACGCAACACGCTCACCGATCTTGCGACCGCTTTTGGCGACACACGCCGCATCTCGCTTTGCCGCGAACTCACCAAGCGCAACGAAGAAATCCAACGCACCACACTTGCAGGGGCAATTGCCTACTATGCAGAAAACGAACCGCGCGGCGAATACGTGCTAATTATTGAGGGCGGCGAGGATAGCGTAACCGACGCCAAAAACGACGCGCTTTCGGCGCTCGCTCCTGCCGAACACGTAGCATATTATGAAAAGCAGGGCTTGCGCCGAATGGACGCCATCAAGTCAGCGGCAAAGGATCGCGGCATGCAAAAAAACGAGCTCTATCGCATTCTCTGCGACAACGGTTAAATTTACGGAAATGATTGCATTTTGCACAGAAGCTCTTGATTTTTTCTGTGCGATATGCTATAATGCATTATCAATAGAACATATTTCTTTGAATCTGGAGGATTTTAACATGGAAAAGTGCAAAGTTGGCGTAATTGGCGCAACCGGCATGGTCGGTCAGCGTTTCCTCACGCTCCTTGCTGAACACCCCTATTTTGAAGTTGTGGCGCTCGCCGCTTCCGCTCGCTCTGCGGGCAAAACCTACCGTGAGGCAGTTGGTTCCCGTTGGAAACTCAAAACTCCCATGCCTGAGAAGTTTGCAAACATGGTCGTGATTGACGCCGCCGACATCGCCGCAATGAAGGCACTTTGCTCGATGGTATTCTGTGCCGTCGATATGAAAAAGGAAGATATCCGCGCTCTTGAGGAGGCATACGCCAAGGCAGAGATCCCTGTGGTATCCAACAACTCCGCACACCGCTGGACGCCCGACGTTCCCATGGTAATCCCGGAGATCAATGACGCTCACCTTGAGGTGATCGAGGCACAGCGCCGCCGTCTCGGCACCAAGCGCGGCTTCATCGCCGTGAAGCCCAACTGCTCTATTCAGTCCTACGTGCCCATGCTCAATGCACTGATGCAGTTCGAGCCCTACGAAGTCGTGGCTACTACCTATCAGGCAATTTCCGGTGCAGGCAAAACCTTTAACGAGTGGCCCGAGATGATCGACAACGTCATCCCCTTCATCGGTGGCGAGGAAGAAAAGAGCGAGCAGGAGCCCCTTCGCATCTGGGGTAAGGTCGAAAACGGCGAGATCGTCAAGGCCGAGGGTATTACTATCACCACGCAGTGCATCCGCGTGCCCGTTACCGACGGTCACACACAGCTGTGTTTGTGAAGTTCCGCAAGAACCCCACCAAGGAGCAGATCCTTGACGCATGGAAGAACTTCGCCGGCAAGCCTCAGGCGCTCAAACTCCCCCACGCGCCCGAGCAGTTCATCACCTACATGGAGGAGGACAACCGTCCCCAGGTTAACCTTGACCGCGACATTTACGGCGGTATGGGTGTAACCGTAGGCAGACTGCGCGAAGACAGCGTTTACGATTGGAAGTTTGTGGGCCTTTCCCACAACACCCTGCGTGGCGCGGCAGGCGGTGCTGTGCTGATTGCAGAGCTGCTCTACCGCGAGGGCTACTTCAACTGATAAAAAGCGAAGCCGTTGGCAATGCCAACGGCTTCTTTTTTGGGAAAGCCCACAAACGGGGCGAGAAATAAAAGGGAGGGAGCGCTGTTTGGCGCTCGCTCCCTTTCGCTTTGAGGTGCAGTATTACTTGATCTCAACCGTCATTTTTTTCATGCGCTCCATTGCCGCACGGAACACAGTCTTGTCGTTCTCGTACGTCAGCGCATCCTCCGCCTCCTCGAGTGGCACCCACTCCACCTCGGCAATCTCGCCCTCGCGGGGCTTGATGTCCGCACTGGTGGTGAAAGCAAGGAAGTACACGACCTCCTTCATCACACCGGGAGAGGGGCGATACGTCACGGTAGAGCGGAAATCCGACACGATCGCGATGCGGGAAGAGGTTTCTTCCATCACCTCGCGCAGTGCCGTTGCATACTCACTTTCCCCTGCTTCCATGTGACCCTTGGGGAAAGAGCGATTGCCGCCTGCCTTGTGGCGTATCATCAAAACATAATAGTGATCCCCTTCGCGTCGCACAACAAGTGCGCCACAGGATTTTTCCCAAACCATTGAAACGCTCTCCTTTCAGATCTCCGCACAGCTTACTGCGGGATCTCCTCCATGATGAACGCTTCCAAAATATCGCCAATCTTGATATCGTTGAACTTATCAAGACCGATGCCGCACTCGTAGCTCTCCGCAACCTCCTTCACGTCGTCTTTGAAGCGACGAAGCGACGAGATCTTATCCTCGAAGATCACCACGCCGTCACGCACGACGCGAATCTGTGCGGCACGGGTAATTTTACCGTCCTGTACGTAGGAACCTGCGATCGTACCCACATTGGGTACGCGAATGGTCTGACGCACCTCGGCGTGGCCGAGCAGTGCTTCACGGAACTTGGGTGCGAGCATACCCTTCATAGCCGCCTCGATCTCCTCGATGCATTCGTAGATGATGCGGTAGGTACGGATATCAACCTTCTGGCGCTCGGCGCTATCCAGCGCCATCTTATCGGGACGCACGTTAAAGCCCACGATAATGGCATTCGAAGCAGCGGCGAGCATAACGTCACCCTCGATGATACCACCGACAGCGGTATGGATTACGCGCACCTTAACTTCCTCATTGGAAAGCTTTTCAAGCGACTGCTTAACAGCCTCGGCAGAACCTGCCACGTCGGCCTTGACGATAACGTTGAGCTCTTTGACCCCCTCGGAGATCTGTGCAAACAGATCGTTGAGATTGGCGCGTGCATTTGCCTGGAAGCCTGCTTCCTTGGCGGCGGCACGACGCTGATCGGCAAAAATTCTTGCCATGCGTTCATCCTCAACAGCGGCGAATTCGTCACCCGCATCCGGCACGTCTGCAAGGCCCATAATCTCAACAGGAACGGAGGGGCCTGCCTCCTTTACGGTTCTGCCCATATGGTCGCGCATCGTACGCACGCGACCAACCGTGGTGCCTGCGATCACAATATCGCCCGTACGGAGTGTACCGTTCTGCACCAGCACGGTAGCAAGAGGACCTGCGCCCTTGTCAAGTTTAGACTCGATGATCAGACCCTTCGCGCGGCGGTTGGGGTTAGCGCGCAACTCCTTCATCTCGGCAACGAGCACCACGTTTTCAAGCAGTTCGTCAATACCCATGCCGGTTAGTGCAGATACGGGTACGCAAATGACGTCACCGCCCCACTCCTCGGGCACCAGGTTATAGTTGGTCAGTGCTTGCTTTACGTTGTCGGGATTTGCCGTGGGCTTATCCATCTTATTGATTGCCACGATGATGTCAATACCTGCCGCCTTGGCGTGATTGATCGCCTCAACGGTCTGGGGCATGATGCCGTCATCTGCGGCAACAACGAGAATCGCAATATCCGTGGACTTCGCACCGCGGGCACGCATAGCGGTGAACGCCTCGTGACCGGGGGTATCCAGGAAGGTCAGATCGTGGCCTGCCGCCTTCACGCGGTAAGCGCCGATATGCTGCGTAATACCGCCTGCTTCGCCTGCGGTTACACGCGTGTGGCGGATGGCGTCAAGCAGAGAGGTCTTACCGTGGTCAACGTGGCCCATTACGCAGATAACGGGTGCGCGCTCGACCAGATCTTCCTCGGCATCGGTGGTATCGTCAAAGAGTTTCTCCTCAATGCTCACCACGACCTCCTTGGTGGCCTCTACGCCAAGCTCAGAGGCAATGAGAAACGCTGTATCAAAGTCAATGGTCTGGTTCAAGGTGACCATCATACCCATCATCATCAGTTTCTTTACGACCTCGGCAGGGGCAATTTTCATACGGGAAGCAAATTCGCTCACCGTGATTTCGTCGGGGATCGTAACATGCAGTGCCTGCTTGGTTGCAGGTGCCGCCGCCTTCTTCCCCTTCTTGCCGGCAGTCATTGCATGCGTACCAACCTGCTGCTTCTTGAAACGCTGGTTGCCGCCGCGCACATCGCGTACAGCGTCAGGCACGAAGTTGTCAAGACGCTCGTCGTACTTGGAAAGATCCACAGACGTGCCGCGCATGTCGACCACGCGGGTCTGACCACGCGTCTTGGCGCCGTTGTCGCCGCCCTTGGGCGTCTGACCACGTACGATTGCCTGTGCCTGGAAATGCTCGCGAGGCGCCCTTCCTCCCTCGTCCTTATCGCGGAATCCCGCGTTGTTGGAACGATTTTGATTGGGTCTTTGCTGCTGGGGCTTGTTGAAGCCACCCTGCGCGGGACGGTTTCCTCCGCCAAACGAAGGTGTCGAAAAACGATCCATTTGGGGTCTCGCGCCGTATGCAGGTGTCGCACCTTGTGCGGGTGCACGACGCTCACCCTGCGGTGCGCCTCCCTGAGGACGATTGCCTTGCTGCGGTCTCGCCGCGGGTGCGGCGGGGCGCTGCATGGTAGCACGCAGATTCTGGGGAATGTTATAGGTACGGGGGCCCTGCTGAGGAGCAGCGGGCTTTTCCACTTTGGAGGGAGCGGGGGCGGGGGCTGCTTCCGTCTTCGGTGCGGACTTCACCTCGGGGGCTGCCTTCTTGGTTGCGGGAGCGGCATCGGTCTTTTCCGCCTTCTCCTCTTTCTTCTGTGCCACAGGCTTTGCGGCAGGCGTTTCCTTCTGGGGAGCGGGCGTCGCCTTCTCAGGGGCAGTCTTCTCCTCCTTAACGGGCTTTTCTGCCTTCGTGTCGGATATCACCGCCACAGTCTCTTCCTTCTTGGCAGGCGACTTCTTTGCAACCTTTTTCTCCGTGGGGATATAGGTATCGCCAAACAGATAGTCGTCAATATTAGAGATCTGCGCCGCGCGAGTAAGAGTTTCGAATACCATATCGAACTCCTTGGGCTCCAGCGCCTTTTGCGTGGTCTTACACTCCACGCCACGTGCGGCCAACAGCTCGGTAATATCCTTGCTCTTCAGGCCTAAATCCTTTGCCAGTTGATTGATCTTAAACGCCATATTTCCTCCTCCTTGCATACCGCAGTCCGTGCAGTATGCCGTCCAAAGTGTGGGTATTGTTATGCTTTGTCGATAGCGCCAAGCGCTTCGCCGATCTCTCTTGCCAGATGCGGTTCGGTAATGCCGACCGCCGCGACAAGTGCGTCGCGCTTGCCGACTGCCAGCGCAAGTGCTGCGCAGTCCACGTCGGCTCTCACCGTGCGCACACCGTAAAACGCAGTGCGATCGGTAATACGCTTGTGCGTGTTGGCGGAGCTATCCGCCGCTTCCACCACCAAAAGGGGTGTTTTATCCTTTGCGCCGCGCTGAAGCGCCGTGCAGATCAGCGGTACGCCGATCACCGTACGACCCGCTCTTGCGGCAAGGCCCAAAAGGCGCATCGCCCTTTGCGTCGCGTCATTTGGCCGATCCAAGTTCCGCCTCCATTGCCAGATACACGTCCTCGGGAATCTCACAGTCGAGATTGCGCGAGAGTCGTCTGGACTTTTGCGCCTTGGAAAGGCACGCTACATTCTTACAAATATATGCGCCGCGTCCGGATTTCTTTCCCGTAAAGTCAAGGGAAACGTTACCGTTTGGATCGCGCACCACCCGCAAAAGCTCAGCTTTCGGAAAATGCTGATTGCATCCCAAACACTGACGCTCAGGGTTTTTTCTCTTTTTTTGCTCCATCTTAATATTCCGACTTGATGTCGATCTTGTAACCCGTCAAACGGGCAGCCAAACGCGCGTTAAGTCCCTCACGACCGATGGCAAGAGAGAGCTGATCGGGCTCAACCAGCACACGGCAAGAGCGCTCGCCCACGATCTCAACCATAAGAACGCGTGCGGGGGCAAGTGCTGCGGCGATGAACTCCTCGGGCTGCTCGCTGTAAGGAATCACATCGATCTTCTCGCCACGCAGCTCATCCACGATACCGTTGATACGCATACCGCGGTTACCGATACAAGCGCCTACGGGATCCACGTCGGCATCACGGCTGGCAACGGCAACTTTGCTGCGCACGCCCGCCTCGCGGGATACACCCTTGATCACTACAACGCCATCGCTCACCTCAGGGACCTCAAGCTCGAACAGACGACGCACAAGACCGGGATGGCAACGGGAAAGCGTGACCTGCGGGCCGCGCGCCTCCTTGTTAACTTCCATCACGAACACCTTGACGCGATCGTCCACGTAGAACTCCTCGCCGGGAATCTGTTCGCTCTTGAGCAGAACGGCACGACCTGTGCCGGTATCAAGCACGACATTCCCGTTGACAGGGTCGATCTTATTAACTGTTGCGGTGATGATCTCATCGCGCTGGTTCTCGTACGCCTCCTGCATCACGCGGCGAGAGCCCTCGCGAATGCTTTGAATAATAACAGACTTTGCGGCAGCGGCGCTCAGACGACGGAAATGCTCGGGCTTGACCCTGATCTCGATCTCCTGACCCAGCTTATAGCGCTTGGAGTGTTTCTTCGCGTCATCGAGGGTAATCTTGTTTTTTTTATTCTTCACTGTTTCTACCACGGTCATCTGCTTGTACACCTTGATGTCATCTTTTTCAAGGTCAAGCACGATGCGTACGCGCGCGTTTGCGCCATACTCTTTATGGTAGGCAGACACGAGTGCCGCCTCGATCTTCTCCAGCATATACGTCTTGGGAACGCCCTTCTCCTTTTCAAGAAGGTCAAGCGCGTTTACCAGGGACTCCTTGTTGCTTTTCGTACTCATGGTTCGATCCTTTCGTATCTATGTGTGTTCTTATTGTTTCAAAACTCAAAAACGGTGTGCATTTTGGCGATTACGGCGCGAGGCAGACGCTTCACTTCGCCGTTCATATCGACGAGAACTTCTTCCCCATCTCGCCCTGCAAGAACGCCCTTTACACTCTTTTGCCCCTCGAACGGTGCGAAAAAACGCACCTCAACGTCCTCTCCGACACACGCGTCGATATGCGCATCCGTGCGAAGATCACGCTCGATTCCGGGAGAGCTAACCTCCAAATCATATGCATCTTCAATGGGGTCAATCTCATCCAGAACGGGGTCAATGGCACGGTGCATACGCTCGCAGTCTTCAATGGTGATGCCCTCGTCGCTATCAATGGTCACGCGCAAAATGCGGCGCGCGCCCTCTTTTACGTATTCTACGTCCCAAAGCATGTATCCAAGCTCTGCCGCAACAGGGGAAATACCTTCGGTGACGAGTGCGACAACGTTTCTAACTCCTGCCATATGATCCTCCCTTTTCCGAGAAACAAGAGGAGCAGGTCTTTCAACCTGCTCCGTCCGATCTTCATACTACGAGTAGTATACCACACTTACACGCGTATTGCAAGAGGAATTGCGAATTTTTTTATTTTTTTGTAAATTTTGCCCGGCTCATGCAACAAACAAGCGCACAAAACGTATTTTTTCACAAAACTATCACTAAACAGGTTTACAACATCCATAATTAGTGTTATAATATTAAATTAGAATATTATAAGTTCGCACCCCAACGCCGAAAGAAGGAGGACCGTCATGCAGTTTGCACCCCTTACCAAAACCCAACGCACCGAGTGGCAAGAAATGCTCTCGCCCGCGTCGCCCTCGCAGCTTGGCGTCGCCGCCGCACTCTTTCTGTTTTCGGCGCTCGTCATTCCCCTCTCGCACATTAACACCGTTGCGACAATCTATTTGGTCACCGCCGCGATTGCCTATTTCGTCATTTCTCACTCGCTGGTCGCGGTGCTTGCCGTCGCTTTACCCGCAGTGCTTTCCTTCTTTGTGTGCTATCTCCTGTTCCCCACCCCGCTGATAATTCCCACAATTTATACGGCAATCCTGATGGGTGCCGTTTCGGGTGCATTTCTGCTCGTGCATTGCCGCACCGCAAAAAAGCGCATCCCCCTTCTCCTTCTGCCCATAGCGGCTTACGTATTACCCACGCTTATGATCGGGAATCCGTTGCCGGCACTCGGCGCGCTGGTTCCCGCCGCACTTGCCGTCGTGCTTGCTTATTGTGTGCTGGTCTGCAAGCCTCTCACCCCCTCTGTCATTCTCATTGCAGTGACGGTTGCTTGCCTTGCCGTTGTCGCAATTCTCATCGCGCTTGCCACCTTCGGATTCCCCGAGAGAGGGCTGTTTGAGGGGCTGGTTGATTTCGTGCGCGCAAGCTTTTCCGCGTATTTTGACGCCCTTGCTACGCTTTACGAAAGCGAGCAAGCTGCGCTCGGCGAGAGTGTGCAACTTTACGCTGCAATGGGCGAGGTGTTAAACCCCTCCCCGTATCTCGTTAATGCATACGCCGACACGCTTTCCAATATTTTGCCCGGTCTTTTCGCGGCACTTTGCCTCACAGCGGGCTTCGGTATGTGGCGTATGCTCGTGCGCATGCTTACCTCCTTTGGCACAATCCCCAAGGTAGCAACGCGTCTTTCCACCCTGACCATCTCCGCCATTGCGGCAGGACTGTTTCTCGTTACCTACGTGCTTTACCTGCTCTCGGGTGACACACTGTTTGCACTGGTGTGCTTCAATATTTCCATCGTGCTTACCCCCGCACTCGCACTCGTTGGCTTTACCTCGTTGATAGACCCGCGAAAAGGACGCTCTTGCTTGTCCTTTCTACTCGCCATCGGCATCGTCTTCTTGCTGATGCAAAATCTGGTACTCGGCCTTTCACTCGCCGCCTTTGTCGGCGCTTTCCACACCCTGCTTTCCCGCTTTATGCCACCCTATAACAAAGGAGAATCATAATGCCAAAACAGTTTGATCGCTTTAACCGCTCCGATTCAAGCATTCCGCTTCTCATCTGTATAGCACTCGGCTTCGTTTTCTTCGGCGCATACGTCGCCGTGGAGCACTTTTTCCCGGAGAATGCTTTGGGAGCGTTTACGCCCATTCTCTTCCTGCTGTGCTATCTGCTACTCTCTTTGACTGTTTACGCGCTGTTCCGCATCAAGCGTTACATGAGCCGTAACGAGCAGAGCATGAACGAATCGCTCAACCACAAGATGCACAACGTGTTCAAGTACATGGTGGACGTTCCTTACGCCATCGTGGACGAGAGCGGACGCGTGCGTGCCATCAACGAGTCGTTGCAACGTCTTATCGGCTCGCGTGAGCCCTTTTACCGCGGCAACATCTCCGAACTGTGCGGCAACGTTCCCCTCTCGGACATCATCGCGGCAGGCACCCACAAGGAGCATAGCAACGACGTAAGCACCTATGCCGAGCAGGCTCTGGCCATTGAGCGCGAGGTCGCCAGCAAGCCCCCCGAGGCGGACTTTCGCGCCGCGCAGGGTGGCGTCGTAGTGCGCCTTGCCACCGCAGGCCGCTACGTAGCACGTGCCTACGAAGTGCATTTAGATAAGAAAACAAGCTATCTGGTCGTGTTCAGCGACGTGACGGAACTCCTTAATCTCAAGGAGAAGACCGAACGCGACATGCCCGCCGTTGCCTATATTGACGTAGACAACCTCGAGGAGCTGGCACAGTATACGCGCGTCAGCTACCGCGACGCTTCGCGCCGCGTGGACGACATTTTGATTCGCTGGGCAACAGAGATGGGCGGCTTGCTACGCGAGTACGAGCGTGACCGTTATATCATGCTCTTTTCACAGGAGAAACTTCGCGAATGCGAGAATGACAAGTTCAGCAAGCTCCTTGGCGGTGTGCGAAACATTCGCCTTGGTGAATACAGCATTCCCGTTACTCTCTCGGTCGGTATCTCGCTTGCCGACAGCTCCATGGCAGAGCGCGCAGCAGATGCAGAAAGCGCACTGGACATGGCACTGCAACGCGGCGGCGACCAAGTCGCAGTACGCCGCAAGGACGGTATCCGCTACTATGGCGGCGAAACGCGTCCTTTCCGCAAGCGTAATCGCGTGCAATCGCGCGTGGTCGCCAATTTCCTGCTCTCCAAGATTTCCGAGGCAGACAATCTACTCATCATGGGTCACCGCAACCCCGACTTCGACTCCATTGGTGCATGCATCGGTCTTGCGCAATTCGGCCTGTTTGCAAACGTGCCCACCAAAATTATTTCCGATCTTGACAACACCAATTTCCGCACCGTCACACAGCGCTTGATGTCCTCACCCGCCTACGCCAATATGTTCATCCCGGCGAGCAAGGCAATGGATCTCATTCGCCCCGACACATTGCTCATCATCGCGGACGCCAACAATTTCAAAATCATTGAAGCCCCCGAACTCGCCGACAGTGTGCGCGAGGTGTCCGGCAAAATTGCCATCATCGACCACCATTCCAAGACGGGTGAGTATGATTTCGACCCCGTTATCAGCCATATTGATTCGAGCGCTTCCTCCACCTGCGAGCTGGTCAGCGAAATGCTGGAGCAGTGTGAGACAGGTTCGGAAAACGAGATCGCGCGCGTACTGGGCGACGAGGTTGCCAGCGTGATGCTCTCCGGCATTATGCTTGACACCGTAGGCTTTACGCGCAACACGGGCACGCGCACCATGGACGCCGCCCGCTACCTGTACGGCAAGGGTGCAAACGCCGAACACGTACAGACCTTCTTTAACCAAAACTACGAGGACTATGTGTGCGAACGCAGTTTTGCGGGTTGCCGCTTCCTGCAAAACAACAGCGTGGGTCTTACCTGGAGCCACGGCACAGGTCGTGGCGCGGATGACAGAACCGCTGCCGCAAAAGAATCCGACCGCTTGCTCGCGGTGCGCGGCGTACATGCATCGTTCGCGCTCGTACAAATCGAAGATGTAATTCACATTTCGGGTCGTTCCGACGGCTCGGTCAACGTGCAGCTGATCCTTGAACGCCTTGGCGGTGGCGGACGCTTCGATTCCGCAGGTGCCGCGCTGAGGGACACCACGTTGGAGCTTGCCATTGATGACCTGGAAGCGGCGATCGACGCCTACTTCCAGGACATGGAGGACTCCAAGCATACCAACACCACTCATTGACCACAAGAAAGGACTAAGACATGAAAGTAATTCTCCTCGCTGACGTAAAGGGTCAGGGAAAAAAAGATCAGCTCGTTGAGGTTTCTGACGGCTACGCACGCAACTTCCTGCTCCCGCGTAAGCTGGCAAAGCCCGCAGATAATCAAGCCGTAACCGAACTGCGTAACAAGCAGGCCGCCGCACAACACAAAATCGACACCGACAGAGCCAACGCCAAGGCCATCTCGGAAAAACTAACGACCTTCCAGTTGTTGTTCCGTGTAGGTGCTTCCGAGGACGGTCGCCTGTACGGTGCTATCACCTCCAAGGACATCGCAGAAAAGCTTGCCGCAGACCACGGCATCACCGTGGACAAGCGCAAGATCACTATGACAGAACCGATCAAGGCATACGGTAGCTATGAGGTAGACGTTCGCCTTTACACCGACGTTTCGGGCAAGATCCGCCTGATCGTCACCCAAAAATGAGCCATGGCAGACCTGCATAACGAATATTGGCGCGGCGAGGGCGACCTTGTCCGTAAAATGCCCGCCTCAATCGTATCCGAGCGCGCATTGCTTGGCTCGATCCTGATTGACGCCGCCTCTATCACCGAGGTTCTCACGATCATTGGCGCCGACGACTTCTACGTAGCGGAGCACAAACAGATCTTCCTTGCGATGCGCGAACTGTTTGATGCCAGCCGCGAGATCGACGTGGTCACGCTGATCGACACACTCGTGCACAAGGGTGTATATGAAAAATCCGGCGGAGAGGACTATATCCGATCTCTGCTCGACGCGACCCCCAGTGCGCAAAACGTAAAAGACTATGCACGCATTGTCAAGGAAGAAAGCACGCGCCGCCAGATCATCACGGTCTGTGCGGAAGTATCCGATATGACCTATGCGGAGCAAGAGGCGGTCCCCCACATTCTTGACTACGCACAGGGTCAACTCAACGACATTTCCGCAGGGCGCGACTCGCGCAATTTCCGCCATATCCGTGACGTACTTCGTAACGTTATGGAGGATCTTCACAACCTTGCAGACGGCGACGGCGGCACACAGGGAACGCCCACGGGCTTCTCCGGGCTTGACCGCATCCTTGTGGGCATGGGTGACTCGGACCTGATTTTGATCGGCGCACGTCCCGGTATGGGTAAAACCTCTTTTACGCTTAACATCGCTTCTAACGTAGCGATCTCCACCAAAAAGACCGTATGTATTTTCTCGCTCGAAATGTCTGCCGAGCAACTTGTTTCTCGTATGATTTCCAGTGAGGCAATGGTCAACAGCCGCTCCCTACGCTCGGGTCAGCTCACCCCCGACGACTGGCGCAAAATCGCCAACGCGGCGGCGCGCCTGTCTGCAACCAACATCCTCATTGATGACACTTCCGGCATGACCGTCACCGCGATGAAGTCCAAGCTCCGCCGTGTGGAAAACCTCGGTCTTGTCGCCATCGACTATCTCCAACTTATGGAGAGCGAGCGTCGCTCGGACAACCGCGCCCTCGAAGTCGGCGATATTTCACGCGGCCTCAAGCTCATGGCAAAAGATCTGCGCGTGCCCGTTCTGTGCTGTGCACAGCTTTCGCGTGGTCCCGAGAGCAGAACGGACAAGCGCCCCCAACTGTCCGACTTGCGTGACTCGGGTGCAATCGAGCAGGACGCAGACGTGGTTATGTTCCTGTATCGCGACGAATACTACAAAACCGACCGTTCTGCAGATGGACAAGAGGACAACGAGGCAGAGGTCATCATTCAAAAGAACCGCCACGGCTCCACGGGCAACGTGAAAATGGGCTGGATCGGCTCTTACACCAAGTTCCTCACCAGGGACGACACGCGAGAATGACGCCCATTGCATTCAAGCCGCCCGCCGGCTTTTGCGCCCCACACGCGCTTGCAGGCGTAGCCGAAAACACAGCGCTGGCGGTTGCACTTTCGGGCGGTGCCGATTCCGTAGCATTGCTTCATATGCTACACAATAGCACCGCGCACAAGTTACACGCCGTTCACGTGCATCACGGTATACGCGGGGAAGAAGCCGACCGCGACGCGGATTTTTGCGCACAACTGTGTGCCACGCTCGGTGTTCCCTTCACGCTTTTGCGCGTAGACGTTCCCGCGCTTGTAGAAAAGACGGGCGAGAGTTTGGAAACAGCAGCTCGCACTGCCAGATACACAGCAATCGACGCTTTTTTGCATGAAAGCAACATTTCTTTGCTCGCCACGGCGCATCACGCCGACGATCAACTGGAAACGATGCTACAACATCTGCTCCGCGGCGCAGGTTTGCGCGGGCTTTGCGGAATTCCCGCTTGCCGTACGCTCGGTACCTCTACTGTGGTGCGACCGCTACTTCGCGTATCTAAGGAGGATATTCTTGCGTATTGCAAGCAGGCATCTCTCCCTTTCGTTACCGACAGCACAAACAACGAGCCCTGTTGCGCACGCAACCGCCTACGCCTAGACGTGATTCCCGTTTTGCGCGAGCTTTGGCCGAATGCCGCCCACTGCGCGGCACGTTGCGCAGCTACGCTTGCCGAGGACGAGGCGTATCTGGGCTCTCTTGCAAGCGATTTTATCAAACAAGAGGGGCGCACGCCGTCCTGCACGGCGCTATCCGCGCTTCCTACCCCTATTTTTGCGCGCGTGATGCAATCCCTGCTCCCCGCACCGCCCGAGGCAACACACATTGAAGCGCTTAGGGCGTTGGTGCGAGAAGCCAAGCCACACGCCGCCCTCTCACTGCCGGGCACCACCGTTCGTATTGAGAACGGATACCTTTGCATTGAGGAAACACCGCCGCGCGAGCTGATCCCTTATGAGATCTCACTTCAAGCAGGCATACACTCGTTTCCTTACGGCATCGCCGTGCTCACACACGGCGAAGCAACGGTAGACCAAACGCTTGCGCGCGTGTATCCCTACACCGCACGCATCCGTTTTTCAATGGCTGCTACGGAAGGCGCGCTCATACTGCGTCCCCGCGGCGTTGGAGAGCGCATCGCATCGGGCGGCAACCACAAGCTTGTGCGAAAACTCCCCTGCATGTCGCGCTACCCCCTCGCTGTGCGCAAGCGCATGCCTTTGCTCTTTGACGCACAAGGTGTTGTCGCCATTCCTAACGGTCCCGTACGTGATGGCGCTACCGCGCCGCGCGATACGACGCTTCTGCTTTATTTTGAGTAATGTGGACGAGCGCACGCCGAATAAATATCACTATATGAATATGACCGATTGCCCATAGGCCTGCTATGGCAAACGGAAATAGGCAACCGCATGGTTGCACATACTATTACCCCCATGGGAGGATCCAATGAAGAAACACATCAAAACGCTACTGCTATATTTGATCGTAATTGCATTGATCATCGTAGCAGTATCCCTCATCTTCAACAGTACCAGTAAGGAGAAGGCGGTCCTGTCGCAGGTCGTTGCACACTTTGAGGCAGACAACGTATCGTCCTTCACCATTGACAAAAACTACAACCTCACGCTTGAGCTGATTGCCCCCGATGCAGCAGGTGCCACCGAGGTATCCTACAAGCTCCAATCCATCGGGCTGTTCCAGGAATACTGTGGCGAGTATATCAAGCAAAACAACAACCTCGTAAGCTACGATATCGAACCCGAGGCAACGCTCCCTGTTTGGGTGAACTTCCTGCCCGGTGCAGTAATGCTGATCATCTTCATCGTATTCTGGTTCGTTATGATGCGTTCGGGCGGTGCAGGCCCGAAGCTCAATAACTTTGGCAAAGCGCGTGTGAGCACCGCCGACGGCAAGGATCGCGTGACCTTCGCCGACGTAGCGGGTGCAGACGAGGAAAAACAGGAGCTGGAAGAAATTGTAGAGTTTCTCAAAGATCCTGCAAAGTTTACTCGTCTTGGCGCAAAGATTCCCCACGGCGTTCTGCTCGTGGGCCCTCCCGGTACGGGTAAAACGCTGCTTGCCAAAGCCGTTGCAGGCGAGGCAGGCGTTCCCTTCTACTCCATCTCGGGCTCCGATTTCGTGGAAATGTACGTTGGTGTCGGTGCATCCCGTGTACGCGACCTGTTTGAAACCGCACGCAAATCCCCTGCCAGCATTGTCTTTATCGACGAGATCGACGCCGTAGGCCGTCACCGCGGCGCAGGCCTTGGCGGCGGACACGACGAGAGAGAACAGACGCTCAACCAGTTGCTCGTCGAAATGGATGGCTTCGGCACGCACGATGGCATTATCGTGATGGCAGCAACCAACCGCCCTGATATCCTTGATCCCGCATTGCTCCGCCCCGGTCGCTTTGACCGCCAGATCACGGTGGACGCGCCCGATATCAAGGGCCGCGCGGCAATCCTCCGCGTGCACGCACGCAACAAACCCCTCGAGCAAGGTGTGGATCTTGAGGTGGTCGCCAAGAAAACCGCCGGCTTTACCGGTGCAGATCTTGCCAATCTCTTAAACGAGGCAGCACTGCTGGCGGCACGCCGCGGTAAGTCCCTCATCGGCATGGAAGATCTTGACGACGCATTCATTCGCGTTATTGCAGGCCCCAAGAAGACCTCTCGCGTGATGAACGAGCGCGAGCGCAAGAATACCGCCTACCACGAGGCAGGCCACGCAATCGTCAGCCACGTGCTTCCCCACCTGGACAGCGTACACCAGATCTCTATCGTCCCGTCGGGCCGTGCACTTGGTTACACCATGAGCTTGCCCGCAGAGGATAAGTACAGCGTATACAAGGAAGAGCTCAAGCAAAATATTGCAGAGCTCCTGGCAGGCCGCGTTGCCGAGCAGATGATCTTCGGCGACATTTCCGGCGGCGCCTCCAACGATATTCAGCGTGCCACCAACATCGCACGCAAGATGGTCACCCAGCTTGGCATGTCCGAGGCACTCGGCCCGGTTATGTACGGCACGGGTGAGAGCGAGGTGTTCCTTGGCCGCGATTTCTCCAGCGGCACCAACTACTCCCCTGAAACCGCGGCGCTGATCGACCGCGAAATCAAGCGTCTGCTTGACGAGGGATACGCCACCGCAGAGCGCGTGCTAACCGAAAACCGCGAGAAGCTCGACTTTATTGCGGAGTACCTGCTCCGTCACGAGGTCATGGACGGTGAGCAATTTGCTGCCGCCATGGATACTGACGCGACCATGGAAGATCTCGAAGCTATGGCAGAGGAAAAGAAAACCCGCTCTCGCGCAGAAAACGAGGCGCGCAAGCAAGCAGAAGAAGCAAAAGAGGAAGATGAGGACGACGCAACCGACGCACAGGAAGTTGCTCCCCCCTCCGCACTTGACGCTGACTTTGGCGAAGACAACTAAACACCAAAGCACCCAACGCACACGCGCTGGGTGCTTTTTTGTGTGTCGCTATACTCACACGTGCCATATACTGGCAACGAGAAAGGAGTGAGCGCCATGAAACTTGACCGAAAAACCTTAAACAAACTACTCGCCATGAACGACGCACAACTGCGCGCTGTCATGGAAAAACTGGCAACGGAATACGGCCTTGACCTCTCCGCATTCCACGTGCGCGAGGGAGATATGCCCGCCTTGCGCCGCGCAATCGCAAACGCAACCGACGAGGATCTTGTAAAACTCGCGGAGCAGCTGCAACGCGGAGGCAGCAGATGAGCGAGGAGCGCGACGGCGGCGCGGGACTGCCGGACGAGGAGTTCTCTGCACTTTTGAACGGAATCGGTGCCGCGGCACCGATGATGAAGGCGCTGATGCGCCCATCGGAAAACACGAACGCCGAGGTAAGCGATCCGTGTGCCAAACGAGAAGCGCTGCTTTGTGCCCTCAAACCCTATCTTTCGAAAGAGCGGTGTGACGCCGTGGATTACCTGTTGCGCATGTGGCGCACCAAGGAAGCAATCCGCGCGATAGGAGGTCTGTATGTACATTCAACCGACGTCTGAGGATGGCGCGCCTGCCGTCCAACTGCCGCGTGACTACGCAGGCACCGCGTTCTCCCCTCAACCAGCAATAGAACAAGCAGAAGTCGAGCAAGTCGAAACGGAACCCTCCGCGCCACAGGAATCCCCTGCCGAAGCGGCCCCTGCCTTCTCTCCACAACGTCCATCGTGTGGCACCGGCAAGGGAAAGGGATCGCTATTTTCCTTCCTGACCAATTCCCCCTTGCTCTCCTCATTCCTCCCGCCTGCGCGCAAGGGTCACGAGGGGGAAAACGACATCATGCAATGGATCCTTGTGGGCGCCGTGATCCTGCTCTTGCTAAACGACTCCGACGACGATATCCTACCGTTGCTGTTGCTTTTGCTTTTTTGGAAATGAACCGTCATCACAGACAACAAAGGCACTTGTGGAAAGCTCTCACAAGTGCTTTTGTTTGTTTTTTGCGTTACTGATAAGCTCATATTCTGAATTTCTGATCAACACACCGTCTTTTCTTAACACAATCTCCACCCGCTTTTCAAGGCCTAACCGCTCTCCATATTCCTTTGGAATAACAATTCTGCCAAGCGCATCAATTTCTTTTATGACGCCAATTTGCGTTTCGTTTCCCATTTTTGCTCCTTTATTGATCCTATTACCCCAAACGACATCTTGTGAATGTCAATATGGCGATTGTAACACATTATAATAAATTTGTCAATCACTGAATGTCAAAAAGGAGAGCGATATATGTTCAAAAACAAAAACGGCGGCAAAAACAATCTTTGCGGCGAGAAAATCCGCGAACTTCGTTTGTGTTATCCGTCTAAGCTTTCCCAGCGAGCACTCGCAGACAAAATGCAGCTCATCGGCATTGATGTAGACAAAAATGCCATTCAACGAATTGAATGCGGCAAACGCTTTGTAACTGATATTGAGCTCAATGCCTTTGCGCAGATTTTTGGCGTATCCATCGACGAATTGATATAACGGCAACTGGCAGAGAACAAGTGTTCTCTGCCAGTTTTGCATATTTATTTTGTCACAATGCGAATGTTCACGGGCGAGATGCCTGCCTGCTCATAAACGATCTCGTTGATCTGCGAGATCTGGGAAGGCGTGAGCGTCCCCTCGTTTTTGACAACGACCGAGCAGGTGTCCCCATTGATCACGGCTACACACTGTGCAAAGCCCTTGCCAACGACAAGCGTTTCGATGTTTGCCTCAGCCTCCATCGCGCGCGCAAGTTCAGAGATCTCCATGAGTGCGTTCGTTTTGGTTGCCTCGTCTGCATCCTCGCTGTCCACTACACCCTGCAACACCTCAAGCGCCTCATCGCGTGCACGCTGACGACTGACTTGCGTTGCCGAGAAATATGCGTCCACGTCGGTGGCAGTATCGTTTTGGCTGTTATCCACCACATTATCTCCCGTACCCGTTGCGGGGTCATCGGTCACGCTATTTCCGCCAAACAGTGCGAAATTGAGCACAATCGCCACTGCAACGAGCAATACCGCACACGCGATCGCCACCGTGCGGCGATTGAATTTGGGCATGTGCCATTTCCGCTTTTCGGGTGCGGGCAGTGCCTCTTGCATATCGAATTGAGTATCCATCTTCCTACCTCCTTTGGGATTTGGTCTCACCCCACTATATGGTGAGCACACACCGAATATGCCTCGCAACGAAAAAAAGGCGGACGCTTGTCCGCCTTTTTTTATTTCTTTTTCCCTGTGGCTTTGCCACGTGTGGGCGCCTTTCCTCGCGCTTCGCTATGCTTGCTGCGCGGGGTGCTTCCTGCACTCTTGGCGGGACGCCCTTTGGCGTCGCGTGCACCTTTTGTGGGCGCACCGCCCTTTTTCTCGCCGCGTTTTGCTGTGCTTTGCGCCGTGTAAGGCTTTTTCGCCCCGCCCTCGGGACGAACCAAGCACGTCGGCGCGAAACCAATCAGATCCTCTCGGCCCGCACGACGAAGTGCTTCACGCACAAGCGGTGCGTTTTCGGGTCGGTTGCACTGCAACAATGCGCGCTGCAAGCGCTTTTCCCCAGCGTCGGTCGGCACAAAAACACGCTTCATTGTAAGCGGATTGATGCCCGTGTAATACATCACCGTGGACGCAGTGCCCGGTGTCGGATAGTAATCCTGCACCTGCTCGGGTGCGTAATGGTCACGCTTTAAACATTCTGCGAGTGTAACCGCATCCGCCAGTTCGGAGCCGGGATGGCTTGACATGAGATAGGGCACGAGATACTGCTCCTTGCCCATGCTCTTGGTGAGCTCAAAATAGCGGTGACGGAAGCGTTCATATACCTCAAAGTGCGGCTTACCCATCGCGTCAAGCACACGGTCGGAGCAATGCTCGGGGGCGACCTTGAGCTGACCGCTGACGTGATCGCGCACGAGCTTTTTGAAAAATGTTTCATCTGGATCAGCCATGAGATAATCAAAGCGAATACCCGAACGGATAAACACCTTCTTCACGCGCGGCAACGCCTCAATCTCGCAGAGCAACTTTACGTACTCGCTGTGATCCACCTTGAGATTGGGACAAGGTTTGGGTGCCAGGCACTTGCGATGCGTGCACACGCCGCTTTTGAGCTGTTTGTCGCACGCAGGATAACGGAAGTTGGCGGTGGGGCCGCCTACGTCGTGAATATAGCCCTTGAAATTAGGCATCTCAGTGATCTTGCGCGCTTCCTCCACAACGCTCTCAATACTGCGAGAACGCACGGTGCGCCCCTGGTGGAACGCCAGCGCACAGAAATTGCACGCACCAAAGCAACCGCGGTTATGCGTGACGGAAAACTGCACCTCTTCAATGGCAGGCACGCCGCCCTCCTTTTCATAGGAAGGATGATAGGTGCGGCAGTAAGGCAGTGCGTAAACGCGGTCTAACTCCTCACGCTCCAAGGGGGGCATGGGCGGATTTTGTACCAGCATTTTGTCGTCATAATACTCAATCAGCGCACCGCCGCTGATGGCGTCTTGGTTACGATACTGCTCGCCAAACGCCGCAGCATAATACTTTTTATCGGTTTTCAGACGATTGAAATCGAACTCCGCTGCAACGGGATAATGCACCGTATCGCCACGCGCGGCAAGGAATACCGTTCCGCGCACGTCGCGGATCTTTTTCACGGGGACACCCTTATCCAGCAACTTTGCGATGCGGACAAGAATGTTCTCTCCCATACCATAGGTAAGGATATCGGCGCGCGCGTCCACAAGCACCGAGCGGCGCACGCGATCCTCCCAGTAGTCGTAATGCGCGAAGCGGCGAAGCGACGCTTCAAGACCGCCGACAATGATCGGTACGTCGCCGTACGCCTCGCGGATGCGGTTGCAATACACGATCACAGCGCGATCAGGACGCTTGCCCATCACACCGCCGGGGGAATAGTAGTCACGCGAGCGACGACGACGCGCGGCGGTATAATGCGCCACCATCGAGTCAATGTTGCCCGCAGTCACGAGGAAGCCAAGCCGAGGGCGTCCGAATGTGCGGAATGCGTCGGCACTTTTATAATCGGGTTGAGAAAGAATCGCCACACGATACCCTGCCGCCTCCAACACACGCGAAATGATCGCCACGCCAAAGGATGGGTGATCCACGTAAGCGTCGCCCGTTACATATACGAAATCAGGTGCGTCCCAGCCGCGCGCTTCCATATCCGCACGCGTGATGGGCAAAAATGCGTTTTCCGCCACCGTTTTGCTCCTTTCTCTATCAAATGGCAAAGCCACCGTCCACACCGAGGCACTGCCCCGTCACGAAGGATGCCGCGTCGGAGAGGAAAAACTCAACTGCCGCCACAACATCCGCAGGTGTACCTATTCGGCAAAGTGGCGTTTCCTCGACAAGCGCTACGCGCGTATTTGCGTCGAGCGCCGCGTTCATCTCCGTGTCAATCAGTCCCGGTTCTACGCAGTTCACCGTAATGTGCGAAGGGCCAAGCTCCTTGGCAAGCGCCATGGTGAGTCCGCGCAAACCCGCCTTGGAAGCAGAATACGCCACCTCACAAGATGCCCCGATTTTTCCCCACATTGAGCCGATATTCACAATGCGTCCCTCGCCGTTTCGAATCATATCTGCTTGCACGGCACGGCAAAGATACATAGCACCCGACAGATTCGTGTCGATTACACGGCGCCACTCCGCGTCGCCAAGATCGCGCGATAGCCCGATTGCACAAACACCTGCATTGTTAATAAGTGCGTCAATGGTGCCAAGGGCGGCTCTCGCCTCCTCCACCGCGCACGCTACGTCAGCAGGGTCGGAAACGTCACAGCGGATCGCCAACGCACTGCTTTCTGCCGCCACACGCGCGGCGTCCTCTGTGCTGTTGCAATAAAGGAAGGCAATACGATGCCCGTTCTTTGCAAACGCTTTTACAAGCGCGGCGCCGATACCGCGAGAGCCGCCGGAAATCAAAATGCAACTCATAGTATGATCCTTTCTTATATCCCCTTAGGGGGTCTTCTTGCTTCGCTTGCGGTGAAATCCTCGCGCATCGCGCGAGAAAGCGAAGGATGCTCCCTTTCGGGGATCCGTTCTTTGGCAAACGTTGCAAACAGCGAGAACAGGTCGCGCTGTGATATGCGTTGTAAAACTTTGCCTGTTTGCGCCGTAAGATAGTGCGAAAAATCACGATAAAACGCGAAGGGGGATGCTACGTGCGATAGAACCAAATCAAGCGAACGGGTAAAGCGCCCACTATCGCGCAAGCGTTCCATCAAATCCGACACAGCGTGCAAAAGCACCACGTCCTCAAACGACAGGCAATCGGTACAAAGCACCGTGTAAGGGGGTGCCTGCTCGAACACCGCGCCAAACGAGGCGGCATCCTCGCGCAATCTTGTGCCGTGCAAAAACTTCAAAAAACCAAGCTGTAGCACGTGACAAGCGTTGTGCGCCGCGTCAAAAGAGCGCGCAAAGCTTGCAAGATCCTCGTGTGGCAAGCCTGCAATCAAATCCAGATGTACGTGTGCTCCGCCGGATTGCACCAGTCGGTGCGAAGCGGCAAGCACCTTATCCGCATTCGCGTGACGCGACACGGCGGCAAGCGTTTCAGGGTTGGTACTCTGCAAACCGATTTCCAGACGAATTTTCCCCTCGGGGAAACGGGAAAGAATGTCATAGCTCTCCTCGTCAAGCAAATCGGCGGCAATTTCAAAGTGATAGCATTTGGTGTAGCGCTCCGAAAGCAGTCCGCGCCATATCGTTTTGGCACGCTCGCGGTCAAAATTAAAGGTGCGGTCAACAAGTTTAACCGTAAAACGCCCTTCAAACTCCTCAAACGCCGCCAAGTCTGCGAGCGTGCGCTCTGCCGTTTTGGCGCGCACGCCGTGGGTTGCAGAGGAGAGACAAAACGCGCAGGAAAAAGGGCAACCGCGCGTACTTTCATAGTACACAAGCGCAGGAATGGGCTCGTTTTTGTCGTATTGTATGCCGCGCTCGGTAAAAGAAGGATCATTTTCTCCAACGATAAACCGAGGCGCTTCTTCACCGCGCGCAAGCGCGCGCACAAGAGACGCGATGGCAACCTCACCCTCGCCTGCAATCACGTGATCAACAAAGGGTAGGGACAAGAATCGCTCGCTGTCAAAGGAAACCTCCGGTCCGCCGAACAGTATGTGCGTGTTTGGACGCAACGCGTGAAGCGACGAAGCAATTTCCAACATTTCCTCCACGTTCCAAATATAGCAAGAGAACGCGTAAAGATCGGCATCTGCCTCGTAAAGACGGGAGAGAAGCGTCAAAGTGCGATCTTGCAGTGTGCCCTCAATCACTTCACAAGACAGCGACGCTTCGCGAAGCGCCGTTCGCAAACAACGCACAGAAAGCGAGGAGTGCGCCCACGTGCCATTAATGCCGAATACTACCGTTTTCATTTGCGCACTCCTTTCCGCTTCATTTTCTTTTATTATACCAGTTAAAGCAGCATCGCGTCAAGGGCAAACGCCCAAAAGTGATCAAACGCATATTGCAATTGCGCGCCCTGTGTGATATAATAAATATACTGTTTGAACGGAGGTGGACAAATGGATTGGATCACCATTCTCAAAATCGCATCTGGCCCCATTATCGGTGCCATTATCGGTCTTTTTACTAACTGGATCGCTGTAAAGATGCTGTTTTTGCCACGCAAGGCACTCTATATCGGTAAGTGGCACGTACCCTTTACGCCCGGCGTGATCCCGCGCCGCCAAGAGGCGCTCGCCCGCGCGCTCGGCAACACCATCAGCGAGTCGCTCGTGCGCAAGGAAGATCTGAAACGCACGCTTTGCTCCAACGGCGTTTCGCGCACGGTCGCACAATCTGTGCTCTCTCTCCCCTCCGTACAGTCCATCGGCACGCGCGTGCTCGGTGACGGAAAATACGAGCGAAGCCGCGACAAAGCGCTTGATCTTGCAACGGACAAAATTCTTGATGGCATCCTTGCTGTAGACATCGGCGGTGTCATCTCGCGCGAAGCATCCGTCGCCGTATCCGGCTACGCCGCCGCCAACCCCTTGGTGCGCATGTTTGTGTCGGATCAAATGATCTCTCAGCTCACCGCCCCCATTGCGGATAAAGTGACCGCCTACCTGCAAACGGAAGGACGCGAAAAACTGCGCCAAACGCTTGCCGAGCAGCTTGGCACGATTGAAGACAAGCCCGTGCGTGAGCTTGTAAAAAACCCTGAAAAATTTGAAACGGTGATTGTTGGCTTTTACCGAAGTCTTGTAAACGAATATGCGGATGCCGTGGTCGATCATTTCCACATTGAACGCATTGTAGAGGAGAAAATTCGCGCCATGGAACCCCGCGATCTCGAAAACCTCGTGCTTACCGTTATGAAAAAAGAGCTCAACGCACTCATTTGGCTCGGCATCCCGATCGGCTTCGTCATGGGATGTATCACTACCCTCATCAATCATATTTAAAGGAGTTAGACCATGTTTTTTGACGAACTCAACAACTACGACAGCGAAGTGTTCGCCGCATGCGGCCGGGAGCTCGGTCGCCAGAAACACAACATTGAGCTGATCGCATCCGAAAATATTGTTTCCAAGGCAGTACTGCTTGCCGCAGGCACAGTGCTCACCAATAAGTATGCAGAAGGTTACCCGGGCAAGCGCTACTACGGCGGTTGCATCTATGTGGATGAGGTTGAGGAGATCGCGCGCGAGCGCGCTAAGAAGCTCTTTGGCGCTGAACACGCCAACGTTCAGCCCCACAGCGGTGCCAACGCCAACCTCGCCGTGTTTTTTGCACTGCTAGAGCCGGGCGATACCGTGCTCTCCATGAATCTTGCACACGGTGGTCACCTCTCCCACGGTTCCCCCGTCAACATTTCGGGCAAGTACTTCAACATCGTCCCCTACGGCGTATCCGACACGACTGAAACGATTGATTACGACGAGGTTAGACGCCTCGCGCTTGAATGTCGCCCCAAGATGATTCTGGCAGGTGCCAGCGCATATCCGCGCGTCATTGATTTCGCCAAGTTCCGCGAGATTGCAGACGAGGTCGGCGCATACTTCATGGTCGATATGTCACATCGCCGGTCTTGTTGCCGCAGGCGTGCACCCCTCTCCCGTTCCCTATGCAGACGTAGTAACCACCACCACGCACAAGACGCTGCGCGGTCCGCGCGGCGGTATGATCCTGTGCCGCGAGGAGTTCGCCAAGCAAATCGACAAGGCCGTATTCCCCGGCACGCAGGGCGGTCCCCTCATGCATATCATCGCCGCAAAGGCAGTAGCGCTTGGCGAGGCACTCACCGATGAGTTCAAGGCATATCAGCAGCAAGTTGTGAAAAACGCCGCCGCCCTTGCCGCCGCACTCAAAGAAAAAGGCTTTGATCTGGTTTCCGGCGGCACGGACAACCACTTGATGCTTCTTGACCTGCGCGGTCTGGAACTCACAGGCAAGGAGCTTGAGCACCGTCTGGACGAGGTGCACATCACCGCCAACAAAAACACCGTCCCCAACGAGCCCCGCTCCCCCTTCATCACCAGTGGCGTACGCATCGGAACCCCTGCCGTCACCTCTCGCGGCTTTGGGGAAGCGGAGATGAAGCTGATCGCCGGCTGGATTTCAGACGTTGTGAATGACTTTGAGGGCAGCAAAGAGCGCGTCACGAAAGAGGTTATCGCACTTTGCGAAAAATTCCCCGTCTACGAGGATTAATTCCATAAAAAAAACAACCGCTCGGCGAGCGGTTGTTTTTTTATATACGACTCACTGCCGCGCGATATTCCTCGCGTGTGGCAATCACACAAAGCGCCGCAAGCAGTGCGTTCGGTGTCATGCCGGGGGGCAACCCGAATTGTGCCGCCAACGCATCGCGTCGCGCCGCACTGTTTCTACCACCCGTGAGACCATCCTCATACAGATCCACTTTGGTGATCTCTCCTCTTTTCGGCATTTCTCCCGCAAAGGGAGCAAGTAACGAATAAAGCAGTTCTTTTTCCTGACCCTCGACGCCAAGCAACCCTGCCGCACTCTGCTCCTTCTTGCGCGCTTCCTTTCCCTTGATGGCGGGCACGTAAAGCGGGATAAGTCGATCACGAGATACGGCTGAACCGATATGCGTACGAATGAGCGTTCCCGCGCCGTCAGGATCGGTGAGCACAATGATGGGTGAGCGCGAAGCAAGCGCGCGAATAAGCGCTAGCTTCTCCTTTTTCTTAAAAATACCGAAACCGTCGGTGGTGAGGATCTGTCCTTCCATCACGCACAGCAACCGCTCGCGGTCATACTTTCCCTCCACAATCACGGGATAAGGGATTTTTAACTTCTCCATAGTGATGATCCTTTTTATAAGATAAACGTGCCAAGCACGGCAATACCAAGCAATATCCGATAAATACCGAATGCCGTAAAGGTATGTCGCCGCACAAAATCAAGCAACATGCGAATTGTGGCGAGCGAGCAAAGAAACGCCGTTGTGGTCCCTACGACAAGCATTGCAAGTTCCGCATCCGTCAAGGTGTTCCCCTCAAGAAAAAACTTGGCGCATTTAAGCGCGGACGCGCCGCACATGGTTGGGATACCGAGGAAAAACGAGAACTCGGCAGCCACAGGCCTTGCAAGCCCCATGAGCATACCGCCGAGCACCGTCGCACCCGAGCGTGACGTACCCGGTATCAGCGCAAGCATCTGAAAAATGCCTATCCAAAACGCCTGTTTTGCCGTGACAAAGGTTGCCGCAAGCGTTTGCGGCGCACGCTTTCGTATTCTTTCCACCAAGATAAAAAGCACACCATAGACAATCAATGTCGTTGCCACCACGCCGGCGCGGTACAAATACGCGTCAAGCGCGTCATCAAGCAGTAACCCCGCAAGTGCCGACGGAAGCGTGGCAATGAGCACCTTGCCCCAAAGTCGCCACGTGTCAGTGCGCTCGTGTCTTGATTTCTTCTTGGAAAACGGGTTGAGGCGGTGTGCAAAAAGTAACACCACCGCGCCAATCGCCGCAAGCTGAATCACGACCTCAAAGAGCTCGAAAAACACGTCTCGCACGGGAAAGTGCACAAACGTGCGAAGCAAAATAAGATGCCCCGTTGAGGAGATAGGCAACCATTCGGTCACCCCCTCCAGTACGCCAAATAGCGCTGCAAGCAGAATGTTTATCACCGTTTACTCCCCAAATGGGTCAGGACAACGGCTTGCCTCCCTCGCGTTTTACAAGCTCGGCATAGCCCTTGGCCGCTTGTTCGGTTTTGTTCTCTCCTGCATGATAGTACGTCTTCCCACGCAAATCGTTTGGCAGATGCTGCTGCGCTACGTAATGGTGGGTATAATCATGGGGATACTTGTACCCTTTGAAAAGCGGAGATTGCAGATGCAACGGCACCTCATTGCCACGACCCGCTTCAACGTCTGCCATCGCATCCGCAAGTGCCAAATACGCGCTGTTGGACTTGGGGGCAGTGGCAAGCAGAATGGCGGCGTTGATGAGCGGAATCCGTCCCTCAGGAAAACCAAGCTCCTTTGCGCTCTCACAGCACGCGCGCACAATGGCGGCGGCTTGCGGATAGGCAAGCCCCACGTCCTCGCTGGCGATCACCTGCAAACGGCGGCAAAGCGAGATCAGCTCACCTGCGGCAACTAATTTTGCCACGTAAAAAGCGGTGGCATCGGGATCAGAACCGCGAATGGACTTTTGTAAGCAGGAAAGCAAGTCGTAGTGGGTATCATCGTCAAAATTCCCCACGGGCACGTGAAAGCTTTCCACGTGCTCGCGCGTCATTGCACCCGCACGCGGCGTTGTACCATCATCCCCTGCGGCGTAGTAAGCATTTTCAAGCAGCACAATGCCCCGACGCACGTCGCCACGCACCTGACTTGCGATGTAGGCAAGCAGTTCCTCGTCCGCCGTGATCGCGGTGCCGCCATTCTCGTTGAGATGGTCGAGCGCGCGGGAAAGCGCGGGTATCATATCGGCAGGACTTACCGGCTTGAACTCAAACAGCGAAGAGCGAGAGATGATCGCGTTGTAGATATAAAAATGCGGATTTTCGGTGGTAGACGCAATCAGCGTAATGCGCCCATCCTCCATATATTCCAGTAAGCTTTGCTGCTGCTTGCGGTTGAAATACTGCAACTCATCCAGATAAAGCAGAATACCGCCCAAGCCGAAAATATTCGACGTTTCGGCAAGTACCTCTTTCACATCTGCAAGTGAAGCAGACGTGCAGTTAAGGCGTCGAAACGTCATGCCCGAGCGCGCCGCAATCACCGAGGCAGCCGTGGTCTTTCCCGTTCCGGGAGGGCCAAAAAAGATCATATTCGTCACGCGGCCGCTCTCCACCATGCGTCTCACCGCACCGCGCGGTCCAAACAGGTGGCTCTGTCCCACGATCCCGTCAAAGGACGTCGGGCGCAGAATATCCGCTAATTGTTCGTTTCTCATACCGTTATCCGTCCTTTTCGTTGTCGCCTGCGCGCAGGATATCTCCCACGTTTGCCACGTGCGGCAATCTTGTGTAAAACTCCATCAAGGGGTGCGGTGCCGACTCAATGGGCACACCGTTCTCATCATAAAGCTCGGTGATCGGCACAGAAATTCCCACGCGAGAGGGGGTGAGCAGTTCGGCGGCGTCCCCCACGCAAAGCTTGTTGCGCTGACGCAGTCGGCACAGGACACCTTGCTCGTTTTCGGCAACGAGCCCCTCGGGCACATTGCCACGCTCAACCACGGTGGCGAAATACGCCTTCTCGCGGATATATCCGTTTTCGCTGCAAAGTTGAGGCTCTTTCTTGGGATCATCAAACCAAAAACCCGTTGCATACTCGCGGTGCGACACGCTCTCCACCTCGCGATAGATGCGCTCGTCAAACACAAATCCCTCGGGATCAGCAAGATATGCGTCGATCACCATGCGATAGGCATTCGTCACAACAGCGGTATAGTACGCACTTTTCATGCGCCCCTCAATCTTGAAAGACTCCACCCCTGCTTCTATGAGCGCAGGCACGTGGCGAAGCATACACATATCCTTTGAGGACATAATAAAGGTACCGTTTTCGTTTTCATGGATGGGAAGCGGCTCATCAGGGCGCTTCTCCTCGACCACGGTGTAATTCCAGCGGCAAGGCTGTGCGCAAGCACCGCGATTGGCGTCACGACCGGTAAACTGATTGGAAAGCATACAGCGTCCGCTGTACGACACGCACATTGAGCCGTGCACAAACGCTTCAAGACTCACCTCCGGAGGGAGTGCCTCGCGGATCGCGCGCACCTCATTTAAATTCAACTCACGGGCAAGCACCAAACGCGTTGCACCCATCGCTGCCCACGCGCGCGCGGCGGCAGGACTCACAATGCTGGACTGTGTAGAAATATGGATCTCTACGTTGGGGAGAAGTTCTTTCACCGTGGCAAGCACCCCAAGGTCTGTCAAAATAATCGCGTCGGGAGGGTTATCCTTTAAACCAGAGAGAAAACGGCGCAACATTTCATACTCGCCGCCATGTGGCATCGTATTGACAGTCAAATACACCTTTTTGCCGTGTTGGTGTACGTAGGTGATCGCCTCGTCCAATTCCTCGTCCGTAAAGTTATCCGCAGCAGAGCGCATGCCGAATGCACGACCTGCAAGATATACCGCGTCGGCACCAAAACGAAGCGCCGCACGCAACTTTTCAAAATTACCCGCAGGGGAAAGCAGCTCGGTCATAGTCCTCTCCTTTTACATCCAGTTATTCCCTTTCATTATACTGTTTTTTTGGCGCGCCGTCAAGTGCGCAACCATAGAAAGAAAGGTGGTGATCACTTGTTGCAAGCAAAACAAAAACTTGATCGTGGACTTGCCGCGACGATCCTGTTTTTCACCTTGTTTTTGGTATTCTTTTTCGCGCGTATCCATTTTGAAACACACCACACGGGGCTCATGTACCGCACCGCACTGGACGTGGCAAACGGACAACTTCTTTTTCGCGACACGTTCACCAAATACGGCGTACTCACCACGCTGTTTCAAGCGCTTGGTATTCTTGCGCTTGGCCGCCGCGTTACCTCTATCCTATGGGTATGCGCCTTGTTTTATGCTGCGTGTTACGCGCTTTTTTATATGCTCGCGCGGCGCTTTTTACCCCGCGGCCTCGCCCTGATTCTCACACTGCTCTCGCTCCTGCTTGCCCCTTTTTATTTCTGGGATTTTATCCCTTGGTCAAGCATTTTCGCGCTATTCTTCACGATCCTTGCTGCCTATCTCTATACCGCGCCTCGCGCACACAGCCACTTTTTGCATGCCGCAGTCGGCGCGTGCACCGTGCTCGCATTCTTTTGTCGCCAACCCGTTGGCATCACCGCGTTTGTCGCCGCTTTCTTTTGCTATGCACTCCTTGCACGGCGTTACCGCAGCCTGCAAAAAGCACTTTGGTTTTTACTTGGCGCAGTCATCACACTCTCCGCCTTTCTACTCCCCTTTGCGGCACTGGGCATCCTGGATGATTTTTATCAGCAATCTCTTGCAGGGATGTTTCACGCCGCAGTTGACCCCGCCTTGCTCGGTTCTTCCCCTCTCGATGCCATCCGTCGCATCTTCTACTGTTTGCTGATAGCACCACTCTCCCACACACAATATGCCGGCAGTGCCATTTTTCTTTTTTTGCCGCTGTGTTCTCTTGTCACATTTTTTCTCTCTCTCAAAATTCAAGAAGAGCGCGCCGAAGGCATAGTCTTTATTAGTGCGCTTGCCATCTCTGCCTGGCATCAGTATTATCCCGTCCCCTGTCAGCGCCATTTTTACTGGGGCTCGTTCCTATCGCTCCTCCCGCTTGGGCTTCTTTTATATATACTCGCACGCGCGTGTGCGCGATATAAAATACGCTTCCTTGCCATTGCTTTGGCTCTACTTTTTGCCGTCCCCGTTGTTTCAAGAGCGTGGGATGGCGCGCAAAAGCTTTGCGATGATACGCGCGTATATTATCAAAATGAAGCGCATCCCGATTTGAATGGGCTTTTTCTGCGTCCTGCGGTTGCCTATCATTTTGATACCACCTTTTCGCGTATTGACAGGCTACGTGCCATGTTCCCCGAACGCAATGTTGTCAATCTCACACAAAACGAATTTTATAGTATACTCGGCGAGCCGTTTTACGCACTATATGCGTCTGATTGCTATTATCTCGATGCCAAGGCGATCCTTGCCGACTATATTCACACACACCGCCCTATCGTCATCGCAAACGCACCACCCGATGAAAGTTATATACTATACCATGCGGCACAGGGCGATCACAACGATGATTGGTTCGACTATCATGATCTGCCTGCCAATATATACGTGCCAAAGGAGTTATTTTTCTCTCTTTGAACCGCTTTGAAGCTGCGGAAAAATATTTTTAGAATTATTCTAATTTTTTTCAAAAATCTATTGACAAAGCGAAAAAAGCATGATAAAATAGAATTGTTCTAAAAGTGAACGCAACATCAAACTTGATTTTAAAGGAGAATATGAATATGAAAAAGTGGAGATGCTCTGTTTGTGGCGAAATCGTTGAGGGTGATCGCCCCGAAAAGTGCCCCGTTTGCAAGGTGTCCGCTGATAAGTTTGTCGAAGTCGTAGAAAGCGGCGCAGAGTGGGCAACCGAGCATGTGGTTGGCGTAGCGAAGGAAGCAAATGTCCCCGCAGAGATCGTTGAGGGCCTGAAAGCTAACTTTATGGGCGAGTGCACGGAGGTTGGTATGTACCTCGCAATGGCACGCGTTGCATTCCGTGAAGGCTATCCCGAAATCGGCATGTACTGGGAAAAGGCAGCATATGAGGAGGCCGAGCACGCCACCAAATTCGCAGAACTGCTCGGTGACGTCGTAACGCCCAGCACCAAGCAAAACCTTGAGCTTCGCGTTGCCGCCGAGAACGGCGCTTGCGAGGGCAAGTTCGAGCTTGCCAAGATGGCAAAGCAGCTTAACCTCGACGCCATCCATGACACCGTTCACGAAATGGCAAAAGATGAGGCAAGACATGGCCGCGCATTCGCCGGCTTCCTTGACCGTTACTTTAAGTAATCCCTTTATAGAGGAGGGTTTACTATGACCGAGAAACGAGCCGCGATCCTGCAAGTCTTGCGGGAATCTGAAGGACATCTGCCTGCCGAGGAAATCTATGCTCGCGCACGGCTTCGCTATCCCGGTATGGTACTTGCCACCGTATATAACAATTTGCACGCGCTGGAGCAGGCAGGGCTCATCCTGCACATTCGCACCACTGACGGCCCCGACTTTTACGATAAGACCGTCAGCCCGCACGAGCACGCCTTTTGTAGCGAGTGCGGTTGCGTAATCGACGTGCATCTGGGCGATCTTGCCGCCGAATTCGAGAAAAAAAGCGGCGTAAAGATCGAATCCTACGATCTTGTTTTACACACGACTTGCCCCAACTGCCGGGAAAAAATTTAAATTTTGGAGGATGCTATGAATCTCAAGGGAACTAAGACCGAACAAAATCTGATGGCTGCTTTTGCTGGCGAGAGCCAGGCACGCAATAAGTACACCTACTTTGCAAGCGTTGCAAAGAAAGAAGGCTATGAGCAGATCTCCGCTCTGTTTACCAAAACCGCCGACAACGAGAAGGAGCACGCTAAAATGTGGTTCAAGCTCCTCGGTGAGCTGGGTAATACCGCCGAGAACCTTGCAGCCGCCGCCGCGGGCGAGAACTACGAATGGACCGATATGTACGCCACCTTTGCTAAGGAAGCGGACGAGGAAGGATTCCCCGAGATCGCCGCAAAGTTCCGCGCTGTTGCCCAAATCGAAAAGGCACACGAGGAGCGCTACCGCAAGCTGCTCTCCAACGTAGAGATGCAGCGGGTCTTTGAAAAGGGCGAGCAGACGATGTGGGAGCGCCGCAACTGCGGTCACCTCGTGGTGGGCAAGAAGGCCCCCGAGATTTGCCCCGTTTGCGTCCACCCCAAAAGCTACTTCGAGGTTCGCGCTGAGAACTACTAATAAGCAAAACAAAAAGCCCCCGTATGGGGGCTTTTTGTTTGATTTTCCTGCTTTTGGTTTTAAGTTGGGCCTCCTGCTCTTTGGCCGTTTGACCTTTTCTTGGTTTTGTGATATAATAAAGGCACAAACGCGAAAGGAGCTTCCCATGACCTACCGCGATTTTCTTTTCGAGCACGATTTTGCGCATCGCATGCAACGCGAAGTATTGCCCTATTTGCACGCACGACGAGAGAACGGCACCTTTCAAACCGCTGACGGCGCAACACTTCACACTGTATATTACCGTGCAGACACGCCGCGCGGCTGCGTAGTCATCGTCCACGGCATGAGCGAGCATGCC
This sequence comes from Eubacteriales bacterium, assembly GCA_045586515.1. Classification (GTDB taxonomy): domain Bacteria; phylum Bacillota; class Clostridia; order Oscillospirales; family CAG-272; genus Firm-07. Next base: position 810 of record JAZNAM010000025.1, on the reverse strand, counting down.
GAAAAATATCACGAGCTTTGCTACTATTTTTTACAAAGCGGGCTTTCCGTTTTCCTCTACGATCAACGCGGTCACGGACGCTCCACGCGCGAAGCGGAAAACGGCATTGTTCACATCAAACACTTTGCACAGTATGACGAAGATTTACACGCGCTTCTTGCCGAGATGTCAGACAAACTCCCCGCGCCCCACTACCTATTCGCCCATTCGATGGGCGGTGCGGTAGCCGCATTGTATTTGGAGCGAGGGACTGACTTTTTCGAAAAAGCGTGGCTCTCCTCCCCTGCCATCTCGGTGCGTATCAAAGGTGCGCCGCGCGCTTTTGTGTGGCTCACTTGCGCCGGTGCGTGCCTGGTCGGCAAAGGGCGAAACCGTGTACACGTGATGTCCCCCGCCCTGCCCCCCGAAAAGGAAACGCCACGCGGCTCGTCCTGCGCTTCGCTTGCACGTTTTGAGGCCTTCCGCGAAGTAAAGAAAACCGATAGCGCCCTTTGGTCTGCCAAACCTTCTTATGCATGGCTACTCTCCGCAATGAACACAACGCATTGTATTTTGCGCCCCAAAAAACTGCGCAATGTAAAAACACCCGTGTGCCTTTACGCCGCCGAGCGTGAACACCTCGTGGAGCTGAACCCACAGCGCACCTTTATAAAAGGAGTTTGTAACGGCCGCATGTGTGAAATCGCAAGGGCGCGGCACGAACTATTTAGCGAGCGCGACGCAATCTCACACCCTTACTTTGAAGAACTCCTCAATTATTTCAAAGTCGGAGGCCAAGCGGTCTTTAGGAAGACAATAGTAGGCCTCAAC
>JAZNAM010000024.1:0-16701 GCA_045586515.1 Eubacteriales bacterium | reverse complement strand
GTACGATGGCTGCTAGACTGAAAGAATTATACACTTCTGAAGTTGCTCCCGCTCTGATGAAGAAATTCGAATACAAGAGCGTAATGCAGATTCCGAAGTTCGATAAGATCGTTATCAACATCGGTGCTGGCGACGCAAAGGATAACAGCAAGGTGATCGAGAACATCATCACCGACCTTACGACCATTTCCGGTCAGAAGGCAATTCCCACCGTTGCAAAGAAGTCCGTGGCTAACTTCAAGCTCCGTCAGGGCATGAAGATCGGTGCAAAGGTTACCCTTCGCGGCGACCGTATGTACGAGTTCATGGATCGTCTGTTCAACTTCGCACTGCCCCGCGTGCGTGACTTCAAGGGTATCAACCCCAACGCATTTGACGGCCGCGGCAACTACTCCTTGGGCCTCAAGGAGCAGTTGATCTTCCCCGAAATCGAGTACGACAAGGTTGAGAAGATCCGTGGTATGGACATCTGCTTCGTTACCACCGCAAAGACCGACGCCGAGGCAAGAGAGCTGCTCCGTCTGATGGGCGCTCCCTTTGCACAATAATTCGGAGGTAGTAGAAAATGGCAAAGAAATCTATGATTCTTAAGCAGCAGAAGGAGCAGAAGTTCTCCACTCGCGCTTACACCAGATGCAAAATCTGCGGCCGTCCTCACGCTTATATGCGCAAGTTCGGTATTTGCCATATTTGCTTCCGCAACCTTGCCTACAAGGGCGAGATTCCCGGCGTAAAGAAGGCATCCTGGTAATTTTACCGTATTTTGACGGGCGTGCCCGTAAGGGCGCCCGTGAAAATAAAACCCCTAACGATCGGAAGGAAATCAGACCTACCCAGAAATTTAAAAGGGAGTTGGATTTAACCGCCGATTGGCCGCCGACCGCGCGTCGGCAGCAAGAAAAAACTACTTGCATACAGGAGGATTAATACTATGCAAATGTCTGACGTTATTGCCGATATGCTCACCCGTATCCGCAACGCAAGCAATGCGAAGCACGCTACGGTTGATATTCCGGCATCCAACATGAAGAAGTCTATCGCTGACATCCTTACCGCTGAGGGCTACATTAAGGGCTATCAGGTGATTGAGGACGGCAGCCAGGGCACCATCCGCGTTACGCTTAAGTACACTGCCGGCAAGCAGAAGGTCATTCGTGGCCTGCGCCGCGTGTCTAAGCCCGGTCTGCGTATCTACGCCGGCTACGAGGATATGCCCCGCGTGATGAACGGTCTTGGTATCGCTATCGTGTCCACCTCTAAGGGTCTTATGACCGATAAGAAGGCACGCGAGCTCAAGATCGGCGGCGAAGTCATCGCATTCGTTTGGTAAGGAGGTAACGCAAAATGTCTAGAATCGGAAGAATGCCTGTGGCAGTTCCCGCAGGAGTTACCGTTACCATTGCTGATGGCAACGTTGTTACCGTCAAGGGCCCCCTTGGTACGCTTACCGAGACCTTTGCCGAGGTTATCACCATCAAGCAGGAGGGTGCCGAGCTGATCGTTACCCGTCCTAACGACGAGAAGGAAGTTCGTAGCCTTCACGGTCTTACCCGTGCACTGCTCAACAACATGGTTGTAGGTGTTACCACCGGTTACACCAAGACGCTTGAGGTTGTCGGTGTTGGCTACAAGGTAGCAAAGCAGGGCAAGAACCTGATGCTCTACCTTGGTCACTCCCTTGTAAACGGTATGCCTCAGGCAGACCTCATCGTGGCTGAGCCCGAAGGCATTACCTTCGAGGTTCCCAACCCCAACACCATTGTGGTGAAGGGCATCAACAAGCAGGCAGTTGGTCAGATCGCAGCGGTTATCCGCAGCAAGAGACCCCCCGAACCCTATCATGGCAAGGGTGTCAAGTATTCTGACGAGCACATTCGCCGCAAGGCCGGTAAAGCCGGTAAGTAATGAAAGGAGTGGACTGAAATGGTATCGAGAAAAGACAGCAATCAGGCTCGCCTTAAGAGACATAAGAGAGTCAGAGCAAAGATCTCCGGCACCGCAGAGCGTCCTCGTCTGGCCGTGTATCGCTCCAACGCGAACATTAGCGCTCAGATTATCGACGACGTTGCAGGCGTCACGCTGGTTTCCGCATCCACCCTTGAGAAGGCGTTTGAAGGAATCGGCAGCAACAAGGCAGCAGCAAGAGTGGTTGGCAAGACGATTGCCGAGCGCGCAGCTGCAAAGGGTATTACCGAAGTCGTATTCGACCGTGGCGGCTATCTTTATCACGGACGTGTATCGGAACTGGCTGAAGGCGCTCGCGAGGGCGGCCTGAAGTTCTGAGTCCGGTTTGTACACTGTTCAACATCGTTTGAACAAATTTTAGGAGGAAAAACATGGCTTACAACAGAAATCCCGCTGAGCAAGAGTTCAAAGAACAGCTCATCGCACTCAACCGTGTTTCCAAGACCGTTAAAGGTGGTCGTATCGCTCGCTTCGCCGCTATCATGGCAGTGGGTGACGGCAAGGGCCGCATCGGTGTAGGTCTCGGTAAGGCAGCTGAGGTACCGGAAGCAATTCGCAAGGGTATCGAGGATGCAAAGAAGAATATGATCACTGTTTCCCTGAAGGGAAGCACTATCCCTCACGAGGTTGTCGGTGAGTTTGGTGCAGGCAAGGTGCTTTTGAAGCCCGCCGCACCCGGTACCGGTATCATCGCAGGCGGCGGTGTTCGTTTCGTGCTGGAGCTTGCCGGCATTAAGAACATCCGTGCAAAGAGCCTGCGTTCCAACAACCCCGCAAACGTTGTCAAGGCAACCGTTGAGGGTCTGAAGGCACTGCGCACCGCAGAAGAGGTTGCAAAGATTCGCGATCTCGATGTGGCGCAGGTCAAATAAGGAGGGGACGACATGAAGAAGGTTACTCTTGTTAAGAGCACCATCGGCGCTCTCCCCAAGCAGAAGGCCACGGCTGCATCGCTTGGCCTGAACAAAATCGGCGATTTCATCATTCATGAGGACAACGCCGTTCTTGCCGGCAAGGTGCGTGTTATCTCTCACCTTGTTAAGGTAGAAAACGCGTAAAAGGAGGACAAGAACGATGAAACTCCATGAACTTTCTCCCGCAGAAGGCTCTGCAAAGGCCGCATGGCGCAAAGGCCGCGGTCCCGGCTCTGGTAACGGCAAGACTGCCGGCAAGGGTCACAAGGGTCAGAACGCTCGTTCCGGCGGCGGTGTCCGTCCCGGCTTCGAGGGTGGTCAGATCCCGCTTTACCGCAAGCACCCCAAGCGTGGCTTTAACAACAAGTTTGCTAAGGTTTACGCAATCGTGAACGTTGAGCAGCTCAACGTTTTCGAGAACGGCGCTGTGGTAGACGTGGAAGCGCTGATGGCAAAGAGAATCGTACGCAAGGTCGTTGACGGCGTGAAGATTCTCGGCAAAGGCGAGCTTACCCGTCAATTAACCGTAAAAGCTACCGTCTTTTCGGCTTCCGCAAAGGAAAAGATTGAAGCAGCAGGTGGAAAGATCGAGGTGGCATAAGGATGTTTAAGACGTTAAAGAACGCGTGGAAGACGCCCGATCTCCAAAAGAAAATGCTCTTCACATTGTTTATCGTCCTCCTTTATCGCCTTGGTGCATGTATTTGCGTCCCCTATGTCAGCGGAACTGTTTCTGAAGACTTTAGTGCGGCATTCGGCTCTTCGACCCTCGGTCTGATGAGCATGCTGTCCGGTAGTGCGATGCAGTATGTAACGCTGTTTGCACTGTCCGTGAGCCCCTACATCACGGCTTCGATCGTGATGCAGCTGCTGACCGTTGCCATCCCCGCTCTTGAGCGTATGGCTAAAGACGGCGCTGAGGGTCAGAAGAAGATCAACAACATTACCCGTTATGTAACTGTCGCGCTGGCGCTCATCACCAGCTTTGGTTACAGTATGATCATTAAGACGGGCACGAACGGCAACACTTGGCTTTCCGACTCTGTCGGTGCAGGTGAGGGCCAGACCCCCGTATGGTTTGCTATGATCGTGATCAATGCCTGCTTTGTTGCAGGTGCAGCACTGGTCATGTGGATTGCAGAACTGATCAATGACAAGGGCATTGGCAACGGCATTTCCGTTATCCTGTGCGTCAACATTATCGCCAGCTTCCCCAGCCTGCTTTTGACGCTGGTTAACAGCATCAAGAACAGCGAGAAGCTTTGGATCGATATCCTCGTAGCAGTCGGTGTTGTGGTCGTCGCGGTATTGGCGATTGCTTTCATCATCTTCGTTACGAATTCCGAGCGTCGTATTCCGATCCAGTATGCAAAGCGTGTGGTCGGCCGTAAGATGTACGGTGGCCAGAACACGAATCTGCCCATTAAGCTTAATATGACCGGTGTTATGCCGATCATCTTTGCAAGCTCGATCGTTTCGCTCCCCTCCATGATCATTGCGTTCATCCCGAACGGCGATCAGACGGGCTTTGGCAAGTTTATCAACAGCTTTCTTGCTGCTGACACTTGGCTCTACCTCGTTTTGTTCCTTGTTTTGATCGTGGCGTTCTCCTACTTCTACATTTTGATCTCTTTCAATCCTGTGGAAGTGGCAAACAACATCAACAGCAACGGTGGTGCAATCCCCGGACATCGTCCCGGTCGTCCTACCGTGCAGTATATTAACCGTATTCTCAAGCGCGTGACCCTGATCGGTGCATTCTTCCTTTGCATCGTGGCAGGTGTTCCCATGCTGGTGATCGTGGTAATGAAGCTGATCCCCTCTGCTCCTCAGGGCCTTGGCGTTCTGGCGTTCAGTGGTTCTTCGCTTCTCATCGTGGTCGGTGTTATCCTTGAGATCATTCGTGATATCGAGGCACAGCTCAGCATGCGCATGAGCAAGGGTTTCCTTGGTTGATTTCAATCCCGGAGGATACTATGAATTTGATTTTGATGGGAGCTCCCGGCGCGGGCAAAGGCACGCAAGCTGAGAAAATCTCTGAGAAATGGGGTATCCCTACGGTTTCCACCGGCAATTTGCTGCGTGCTGCCATTGCGGCAGAAACGGAGCTTGGCGCAATCGCAAAGTCCTATATGGACAACGGTTCGCTGCTTCCGGATGAAATCGTGGTTGGTATCATTAAGGAATATCTGGCGTCCGACGAATGCAAGAATGGTTTCATTCTTGATGGTTTTCCTCGCACGATCCCTCAGGCGATCGCGCTGGATGCCATGGGCGTAAAGATCGACGTCGCACTCTCCATTGAGGTGACGGACGAGAAGATCGTTGAACGTATGGGTGGCAGACGGGTTTGCACCTGTGGCGCCACCTACCACATCGCTTACAATCCCCCTAAAAAGGCGGGTATTTGCGACAAGTGCGGTGCAGAGCTGTACATCCGTAAGGATGACACGCCCGAGATCGTACTGAGTAGACTCAAAACCTACCATGACCAGACAGAGCCCCTCAAGGACTATTATGCCAAGAAGGGAATTCTGAAAATGGTCGAAGGCCAGGAAGAGGTAACTGATACCACACGCCTGACCTTTGAGGCACTGAGCAACATCTGATCCTATGATACAGATTAAGAATTCCGTACAGATCGCAGCAATGCGAGATGCAGGGCGCATCACGGGCGAAGCGTTACTCGCCGTCCGTGAGCGCGTCCGCCCTGGAGTGAGCACGTGGGAGTTGGATATGGTTCTTCGGAACTATATTGAAAAGCAGGGCGCAACGCCGTCCTTCCTTGGACTCTACGGCTTCCCCGGAAGTGCTTGCATCAGCATTAATGACGAGGTGATTCACGGCATCCCTTCGAAGAATCGCATTCTTTGCGAGGGAGATATCGTGAAGATCGACGTCGGTGCCCACTATAAGGGCTACCATGGCGACAGCGCACGCACCTTTCCTGTTGGGCAGGTGAGTGATGAGGCTGCGCGTTTGATCGCTGCGACAAGAAAAAGCTTTTACGAGGCGCTTGACGCTGTGTGCGTGGGCAACCGTATTGGCGACATCGGCGCGGCTGTGGACTCCTATGTGCGAAGCTGCGGTTTCAGCGTTGTAAGACGCTACGTAGGACACGGCGTAGGCCGTGACGTACACGAGGAGCCCGATGTTCCCAATTACGGCACCCCCGGACGCGGTCCCCGCCTTTGTGCAGGAATGGTGATTGCCATTGAACCGATGGTCAATGTTGGCACACACGAGGTTCGTGTGTTGCCCGATGGCTGGACGGTTAAAACCGCAGACGGAAGTTTGTCGGCGCACTACGAAAATACCGTGGCGCTCACGGCAGACGGTATCATCAACCTCACCGAGGTTGAAACAGGACGATAAAGTATCGCAAATCAATTTTGTAAGGGAGAAACGATTATGCCTAAGGACGACGTGATTGAGTTTGAGGGTACTGTGCTTGAGGCTCTGCCCAACGCGACCTTCAAAGTAAAGCTTCCCAATGGCCATCTTGTGACGGCTCATATTTCGGGTAAGCTTCGCATGAATTATATCCGCATTTTGCCCGGTGATCGCGTAACCGTTGAGGTCTCGGTCTATGACCTGACCAAAGGACGCATTACTTGGCGTGCGAAATGATCCTACAAGGATCCGAACATTTTAAATGAAAGGAATGGTGTGACACAATGAAAGTAAAGCCTTCCGTTAAAAAAATCTGCGAAAAGTGCAAGATTATCAAGAGAAAGGGCCACGTAATGGTCATCTGTGAGAATCCCAAGCACAAGCAGAGACAGGGCTAATCCCCACACTGAAGAAAGAGGTAAATTACTATGGCACGTATTGCAGGTGTTGATATTCCCAATCAGAAGAGAGTGGAAATTGCACTGACCTATATCTACGGCATCGGCCGTAAGAGCGCAAACGATATCCTCGCAAAGACCGGTATCAACCCCGATACCCGTGCAAAGGATCTGACCGAGGAAGAGGTTGCAAAGCTGCGTGACGAGATCGAAACTTCTTACCACGTCGAGGGTGACCTTCGTCGTGACGTCGCGCTGAACATCAAGCGTCTGGTCGAGATCAACTGCTACCGTGGCATTCGTCACCGCAAGGGTCTGCCCGTAAGAGGTCAGAGAACCAAGACCAACGCCAGAACTCGCAAGGGACCCGCAAAGACCATTGCGAACAAGAAGAAATAAAGGAGTGGCATAACAAATGGCTAATGTAAAGAAAGTCGTTAAGAAACGCCGCGAGCGCAAAAATATTGAGAAGGGTGCCGTTCATATCAGCGCCACTTTCAATAACACCATCATTACCGTGACGGACGTTGCAGGCAATGCAATTTCCTGGGCTTCCGCTGGTGAGCTTGGCTTCAAGGGCTCCCGTAAGTCCACCCCCTTTGCAGCACAGTCTGCCGCAGAGCAGGCAGCTAAGGCAGCAATGGAGCACGGTCTGAAGACCGTTGAGGTTTATGTAAAGGGCCCCGGCTCCGGACGTGAGTCTGCGATCCGTGCTCTGGAGGCAGTAGGTCTGCAGGTCACTATGATCAAGGACGTAACGCCCATTCCTCACAACGGCTGCCGTCCCCCCAAGCGCCGCCGCGTTTAATCATTCAGGAGGTATACGAAAATGGCAAGATATACAGGTCCTGCATGTCGCATCTGCCGCCGCGAGGGCACTAAGTTGTTCCTTAAGGGTGAGCGTTGCATGACAGGTAAGTGCGCAATCGACCGCCGCAACACGGCTCCCGGTCAGCATGGCGCAGCAAACAAGAAGGTTCGTGAGTACGGTATGCACCTTCGTGAGAAGCAGAAGGTCAGAAGATACTACGGCCTGCTCGAGACTCAGTTCCACAACCTCTACCTCGAGGCAGAGCGTAAGCCCGGTATGACCGGTGAGAACCTGCTCGTCCTTTTGGAGAGAAGACTGGACAACGTTGTATACCGCATGGGTATGGCAGAGTCTCGCAAGGAAGCACGTCAGCTCGTTCTGCACGCTCACTTCACCCTCAACGGCAAGAAGGTTAATATTCCTTCCATCTCCGTTAAGGCCGGCGATGTGATCGCAGTGAGAGAGAACAGCCGCGATCTTACCAAGATCAAGGGTCTGCTTGAGGCACAGGGCTCCAAGCTTACTCCCAAGTGGCTTGAGGTCAACAAGGAGAACGGTTCCGCTAAGGTTGTGGCTATGCCCGCCCGCGAGGATATCGACTTCGAGATCAACGAGCAGCTTATCGTCGAGTTCTATTCCAAGTAATCCGTGTCGATCGGCTATCGCTACGGTTTATGGATGGCCGACAGACACACAGTCCCCCGTCGCGTTGCGACAACACCATTATTTTAGAGGAGGGTTTATTGGAATGCTTGAAATCGAAAAGCCGAATATTACCATTGCTCATTTGAGTGAGGACGGAAAAAGCGGTACGTTTGTAGTTGAGCCCCTTGAGCGCGGCTACGGTATCACTTTGGGCAACTCCTTGCGTCGCGTTTTGCTTAGCTCCCTTAGAGGCGTGGCTGTTACCAGCATCAAAATCGACGGCGTCCTCCATGAGTTTTCCACTATCCCCGGTGTTAAGGAAGACGTTACCGAGATTGTCCTGAATGTAAAGGGCATCACGGCAAAGCTCTTTAGCAGTGGCGCCAAGACTGCCATTATCGATATGGTTGGTCCTCGCAATATCACCGCAGGTGACATCAAGCAGGACGCAGATCTCGAGATTCTTAATCCCGAGCACCACATCGCTACTCTGGCAGAAAACGAGCGTCTTTATATGGAGCTTACGTTCGATCACGGACGTGGATACGTTTCTCAGGAGCGTAACAAGCAGCTTGCTGTTATGAACGCTACTACCGTTACCGCTCCCATCGGCACGATCTACACTGACTCGATTTATACGCCCGTATATAAGGCAAACTACGAGGTGGAAAACACTCGCGTGGGCAGTGTCACTGATCTTGACAAACTGACTATCACGGTTCTGACTAATGGAACCATTACAGCCAAAGAAGCGATTTCGCTTGCAGCCAAGATACTCAATGAACATCTCAACCTCTTTGTAAACCTCACCGATGAGGCGAAGAAGACGGAATTCATGGTAGAGCGTGAAGAGACCATTAAGGAAAAGGTCCTTGAGATGACCATTGAAGAGCTTGACATGTCTGTTCGCAGCTTCAACTGCTTGAAGCGCGCAGGCATTGACACGGTTGAGGATCTTACCAACCGTACCGAGGAGGACATGATTAAGGTCCGTAACCTCGGCAAGAAGTCGCTGGAAGAAGTTATCCAGAAACTGCACTCGCTCGGCCTTGAACTGAAAAAGGAAGAGGAATAAGAGCGCAAGTGTGCACAACGAAGTAAATTAGGAGGGAAACCACAATGCCCGGAAAACTTGGCAGACCCACTGCGCATCGCAATGCCATGCTGCGTGGTCTTGTGACTTACCTGCTTGAGAACGGTTCCGTTGAGACGACGCTCGCAAGAGCAAAGGAAGTCCGTTCCATGGCAGAGAAGATGATTACGCTCGGCAAGAAGAACACCCTTGCCAGCCGTCGTGCCGCTCTGGCTTATATTACGAAGGAGGACGTTGTATCCAAGCTGTTCAACGAGATCGCTCCCAAGTATGAGAACCGTAACGGCGGTTACACGCAGATCTTCAAGATGGGTCCCCGTCGCGGCGATGCAGCCGAGATGGCGATCATCAAGCTGATCGAGGACTAATAAATGGAAAGCACCACTCAACCGAGTGGTGCTTTTTTCTATTTTAGTGCTTGCCATACGGCGTCAAGTTCTGCTATTGTGTTGAAGGGTCCGAAACTAAGGCGGACGGCACCACCCTGCAGTGTGCCCAGCGCATGATGTGCAAGCGGTGCGCAATGGAGCCCGGCTCGCACGCAAATGCCCTGCGAAGCAAGCGTTGCAGCAATCGCTGTAGCGTCGTAACCTTCGCGCACGAAGGAGAGGACTGCGCCTACTGCATCGCGTGCCAAAACACGTACACCGGGGAGAGATTCCAAACGATCTCTCGCAGCGAGAAAAAGCGATTGCTCTTCGAGCGCGATTTGTGCTATGCCGCGCTGACGCAAAAAGGCAAGCCCCGCCGATAATCCTACGATAGCCGGAGTTGGTAGAGTGCCCGCCTCCAAACGCTCGGGAAGGGAATGGGGCATGTCGGGGGAAAGAGAATCTATGCCGCTACCTCCATACAGGAGGGGCGATAGCAAGACATTCTCGCCAAGCGCCAATACACCTGCACCTTGTATGCCCATAAATCCCTTGTGAGCGGGAGCGGCCAGTGCGGTTACGTGCATGGCTTTCATGTCAATAGGTAGATGTCCAGCGGATTGTGCGGCATCTAGTATGAATAAAAGCCCACGCGCATGGCATAGTATGCCAATTTCGGTAACGGGCAACGTTACCGAGCATACGTTGGAGGTGTGCGTACAAATGAGCGCAACCGTTTCAGGGCGTATTCGCGAGGAGATTCCTTGTAGGATCTCCTCTGTGCTGCATCCTAACACGGGAAAGACATCGTAGCACACATTGCGCTGCTTTGCGAGTGCGCAAATGGGGCGTCTTGTGGCATTGTGGTCAAGCTCCGAGAGCAGGACGTGGCTGTGGGGCGTTAAAAGCCCGTTTATTGCGAGGTTTAGTGCGTGTGTGGTGTTGGTACAGAAAACGATGCGTTCAGGGGCTTGTAGCCCCAAAAATGCCGCCAGACTCTCGCGACATTCGTAAATTCGTTCAGCAGATGCCAACGCGAGCGCGTGTGCGCCGCGTCCCGGATTCCCGCAATACTCGCTAATACAACGTGCTACGGCTTCGGTTACAGAGGAAGGCTTGGGGAAAGTGGTGGCGGCGTTATCCAGATAGATCACGGTATGCCGATCTCCTTTGTAAAATATTCGGACACGGGGATCTTGGCGCGGCGTAACTGTGTGGCTGCGATGCTTTGCAGTCCTGCTGCGAAAGAAACGCCGAATGCGCAACCGCGCCGCGTTTCTTCGGGGGAGAGGGAGATGACGCGCGCGTTGATCCCCACCGCGCTCAGTATACGCTGAGCTTTTAAGCAAAGCGTCATTGAGCCGATGGCCGCAATGCACACGAAGGGCTGTTCGGGTTTCATACGTCTCACCTCCTATTCCATCTTATGCAAACGAGCGTAAACGGGTGGCGAAAATCGCGCGCTTTTGTCGGCTTTTCCGTGCTATTGCGCTTGACATTATATTTTATATCAGGTATAATATAATAGATATACTATGACGTAAAGGAGGAATAGAAATGATTCGCATTTTGATGGCAAAGATCAAAGAAGCGCTTGTATCAGTGTTGCCTGTCGCGCTTATCGTGCTGGCGCTCAATTTCTTTACTCCTTTTTTTGACCTGACTATGACTGAGCTTGTAGTTTTTTCCGTTTCTGCAGTGTTCTTGGTCATCGGCATAGGTCTTTTCAATCTTGGTGCCGATATGGCGATGACACCCATGGGAATGCAGGTTGGCGCAGGCCTTTCAAAATCTCGTAAAGTTATGCTTTTGCTTGGCACGTGTTTTGTGCTCGGCTTGCTTATTACGGTAGCAGAACCGGATCTTTCGGTGCTTGCTACGCAAGTGGAAAAGGTGATGTCCCCCACGGCGCTGATCGTGTTTGTCGGCGTTGGCGTTGGCATTTTTTTGCTGCTTGCCGTGTTGCGCATGCTTGCTAAGACGCGGTTGTCCAGTATGCTGCTGTTTTTCTATATGCTTCTGTTTGCGCTCGCCTCGTTACTGTTCCTTAGCGGGAACGAGTCGTTGCTCGCACTCGCATTTGACTCGGGCGGCGTAACCACCGGTCCTATTACGGTGCCCTTTATTATGGCACTCGGTGCGGGTATTGCGGCAACGATCGGCGGCAAAGAAGCGAATGAGAACAGCTTTGGTCCTGTGGCTCTTTGTTCGGTTGGCCCGATCCTTGCTGTGTTGGCGCTCGGTATTTTTGCCAGGAATGATCTTGTCTACGAGTTGCCTAATTATAGCATGGATTCCTTCCTTGGTGCGAATTTGCTACACACGGTGGGCGAGCATGCCAAGGGTGTGCTGATAGCGCTGCTTTTGATCGTGGTGTTTTTCGCTGTGTTACAGGTAACGGTGCTTCGTTTGCCTCGTAAGTTGCTTGGTCGTATTGCCGTGGGTATTGTATATACTTACGTGGGACTTGTGATCTTCCTTTCTGCTGTGACGATCGGTTTTATGCCCATCGGCTACGCAATTGGTACGCAGCTCGCCGCGAATAAGCCTTTGCTTGTTATTTTTGGCTTTGCGATTGGTTTGGTGGTCGTCTTGGCGGAGCCTGCCGTTCACGTTCTTAACCGCCAGGTAGAAAATATCACCAATGGTACGGTCAGTCGCCGTTCTATGATGTTTGCGCTTTCTATCGGTGTGGGAATTTCTATTGGGCTTTCGATGATCCGTATTATTTTCGGATTCAGTGTGCTGTACTATCTTATTCCCGGTTATTTTATCTCGCTCGGGCTCTCCTTCTTTGTGCCGCCTTTGTATACCGCTATCGCGTTTGACTCGGGCGGCGTGGCGAGCGGCCCTCTCACATCGAGTTTTATTTTGCCGTTGGCAATCGGCGCATGTGTTACCACTGGTGGGATCAACTCCGTGCTTGAGAACGGTTTTGGCATTGTGGCAATGGTTGCCATGACACCGCTCATTACCATTCAAGTGATGGGCTTCCGTGCCGTGGTCGCTGCCAAGGTGCGTGAGAGGATCATGATGCGCAACATTCTTGATGCGCAGGATGAGCAGATCATCAGATTTATGTAAGGAGGCGCGCTATGGCAAAAAAGAAACAGAAGCGCTCTGTGGAAGCGCCTCAAAAACTCAAACTGCTCATTACCATCGTAAACCGCGAAAAGGCAGATTATTTTATGGACCTTTTGCAGGAGTTTGAGATCAATATGCAATTTCGCACCGCTGCACAGGGCACGGCGGGTACAGACGTGCTGCAAATGATGGGTCTTGCGGACAGCGAAAAAGCAGTCATATTCAGCGTGATCCGCGAGGATCAGGTAAAGCGCGCGCTCGGAGTAATGGAGGCGCGTTTCGCGTCGATCAAGGGAGGCAAGGGCATTGCTTATACCGTCCCCATGAGCGGTATGATCGGCGCCTCACTGTATCAATTTTTTAGCAACAATCGTGGCGCGTTCGCCGCAGCAAAGGAGGAAGCTTGACATGGCATACTCATATGAAATGATCGTCTGTGTGGTCAATGCAGGCTTTAGTGATGCGGTTATGAGCGCCGCTCGTGCCTGCGGTGCCAGAGGTGGTACCGTGATGGGCGCGAGAGGCACCGCCAACAAGGAGGCGGAAACCTTTTTTAAAATCTCCATTCAGCCCGAAAAAGAGGTTGTGTTGATCCTAGTTCCGAGTAGGTTGACTGACGATATTTTGCATGCGATTTACCGTGAGTGCGGTTTGGCAACGCCGGGGCAGGGCATTGCTTTCACGCTTCCCGTGGAGCATGCCGTGGGATTGCCTCCTATCGAGGAGAAGGACGCTCACCAAAAGAACACGTAAGCAACGAGAAAACGTCACGTGCTTTTGTTACAATGAAACAGGAGGTGCGATATGTTTGGCTATATTCGTGTGGATCGCAACGAGTTGCGCTTGCGTGAATATGAATACTATCGTGCCACCTATTGCGGTCTTTGCCGCTCAATGGGGAAATGTACAGGTCAATGCTCGCGTATGACCATCAGTTACGATATTGCGTTTCTTGCCAGCGTTCGCCTACTGTTTGACGATGCGCCTGTTCAAACGAAACGGCGTGGCTGCTTGGTTCACCCTTTTCGCAAGCGTGCTATGATGGAGCCAAATGATGCTCTCCGTTTTGCGGCAAATGCCTCAGCCATTCTCGCGTATGAGAAGTGTCGGGACGATATTCGTGATGAGCGCGGTGCAAAACGATTGAAGGCGCGTATGCGCGCGGGTGTACTTCGTCGCGGATACAAAAAAGCAAGTAAAGCACTGCCGGAGCTTGCACAGTGTGTGCGTGCACATCTTGCGCGTCTTAATGAAGCGGAGCACAAGCGTGCCCCTTCGGTGGACGGCGTTTCGTCTGTTTTTGGCGAATTGCTTGCTGACGTGTTTGCGCACGGGCTGGAAGGGAACGACGCGCGTCTTGCGAGTAAGATCGGCTATGAAGTTGGCCGTTTTATTTATGTGCTGGATGCACTGGACGACCTTGACGAGGATGAAAAGCGTGGCCGCTTTAACCCGTTTTTGCTGTTGTATGGCGGTATAATGAGTGACGAGGAAAAGCATGGCGTGCGCAATGCACTTGTCGCGGGGCTTTACGATCTGGAGCGTGTGTTTGATCTGCTTCCAGAGCGAGATGATCCCACCGGACGGGAAATTCTGAACAACATACTGTATCTGGGCATGCCCGAGGCGATCGACAAGGTGCTTGCGGGGCATAAGGAGGATAAGAAGTGAGCAAAAACCCATACAAGGTGCTCGGTGTATCATCCGATGCGAGCGACGAGGAAATTAAGCGCGTCTATCGCGAACTCGCACGGAAGTATCACCCCGACCGCTACAAGGAAAACGATCTGGCAGAACTCGCAGGCGAGAAAATGAAAGAGATCAACGCCGCCTATGAGGAGATTCGGCAGATGCGGGCTCGTAGCAAGGGGACAGAGGATGGGCTTCACACAGCGACCTCAAGTTCGAGCAACTATTCCCAGGATGCGCGCAGCAAATTCGTGCATATCCGTAACTGTATCAATGCAGGCAACATTGGCGAGGCAGAACGTTTGATTTTCGAGGTAGATCCCGTAGATCGTGCGGCAGAATGGCACTTTTTGCTTGGTTGCGTACGTATGCGCAAGGGCGAATACGTAGACGCACAGCGCGAATTCGATACCGCTTACCGCATGGAGCCCACCAACAGCGAGTATTTTCGCTTTAAGGAGGAGATGCGCCGCCAATCGGAACGCTTTGGCGGTGACTATAAGATGAGTCGCGGCGATGGTTGCGACATGTGCACGACGTTACTTTGTGCAGATTGTTGCTGCGAATGTATGGGCGGCGATCTGATCCCTTGCTGTTGATATGGCAAGCCGTAAGAACGAAACGCGCACCTTGGTGATCGCCGCTGTGGTAGCGGCGCTCGGTGTTGTTACACTGACGCTGGGGTCGATCGTGCAGGTGCTTGATCTGTCTGTGGCGGTGATCGCATCACTGTTCGTGGTGTTTGCAGTTATTGAACTCAAAGGGAAATATCCCTACCTTGTGTATGTCGTCACGGCATTGCTCGCAATGCTGCTTTTGCCCATTAAAACGGCACCACTTGTTTATCTTTGCTTTACGGGTTATTATCCCATCATCAAATCCAAATTGGAACGGAGGCGGATGCCGCCCGTGCTTCGTTGGGTATGCAAAATCCTTGTTTTCAACGTGGCGCTTGCCGTTGCGGTGCTTGTTTCCGTCTTTATCCTCCATATTTCTGTGCCGGCAGTATGGTGTTACTGGTTACTACCGTTGCTGACCCCTATATTTGTACTTTACGACGTGGCTCTCACGCGCCTTATTACTTTTTATTTGGTGCGTTTGCGCAATCGTTTTCGCTTTTTAAAGAAATGACCGCCCTTTCGGTGCGGTCATTTCTTTTTTTTGTATAAAAGCGGAAAAGGTTGGCAAAATAGTAACGAAACGGAGGGGAATCAATGCGAAATACGTGGATAAAAACCAATGCAGGGATACTGTCCGCCGCCGCGGTGGTGGGAAAATTGGAAAAAGAAGGGCCGCTTGGCGCGTGCTTTGATATACACAGTGCAAACGATCGCTTCGGACAAAAAACGTGGGAAAAAGCAGAGGCGGAAATGCAGCGCTTGGCGCTTAACACAGCGCTTGCCAAAGGGGAGATGAGTGAGCGCGAAATAGACGCAATATTTGCAGGAGATCTGCTCAATCAATGCATTGGTGCGGCGTATGGGCTCAAGGACTTTTCTGTGCCTTATTTTGGGCTTTACGGCGCATGCTCCACGGCTGCTGAGGGAATCATTCTTTCCTCACTTTTGGTATCGGGTGGTATGGTAGAGCGCGCGGCGGCTGTGGCGTCCTCACACAACTGTACCGCGGAGCGACAATACCGATCTCCCATCGAGTACGGCGGTCAGCGTGCGCCTACGGCACAGTGGACGATGACGGGTGCAGGGGCGTTTGTGATCGGCAGTGCGGAAGAGGCAAGTGTCATTGTACGAGGTGTTGTGCCCGGCATGGTGGTGGAGAAAGGTATTCGCGATTCCGCTAACATGGGCGCGGCAATGGCGCCTGCGGCGGCAGATACATTGCAACGCTTTTTTGCCGCCACGCAAACGACGCCCCGTGATTATGATCTGATTGCCACGGGCGATCTTGGCTATGAGGGTGGTAGTATTTTGTGTGAACTCATGCAGATGGACGGCGTTGATATTTCTCCCGTATACAACGATTGCGGTATGATGATCTACTCGCGTGAAACGCAAGATACGCACGCAGGGGGGTCGGGGTGCGGTTGCTCTGCGGCGGTGCTTGCTTCCTATCTTTTACCGCGTATGGAGCGCGGAGAGCTTTCCCGTGTGCTTTGGATGGGTACGGGCGCGATGATGAGTCCACAGTCGGTTCAGCAGGGTGAGTATATTCCTGCGATTGGTCATCTTGTGATGTTGGAAGCAAAGGGGGTGAAGGCGTGAACCTGGTGCTTGGGTTGCTTCTTGCCTTTGTGACGGGTGGCATTTTGTGTGTGATTGCACAGATTTTGATTGATAAAACCAAGCTTACGCCTGCGCGCATCCTAGTTGGCTTCGTG
>JAZNAM010000023.1:0-30589 GCA_045586515.1 Eubacteriales bacterium | reverse complement strand
GTTCGGCGAGCCCCGTGCTTTCGAGTATGAGCCCAAAGCCCATTGGGACATCGGCGAAGGTCTCGGCATTCTGGATTTCGCCGGCGCGGGCAAGATCACCGGCGCCCGTTTCACCGTATACCGCGGTCTCGGCGCAAGGCTGGAGCGCGCGGTGTACAACTTCTTCCTGAACACCCATACCGAAAACGGTTATTTCGAGATCTTCCCGCCCTACATGGTCAACCGTGCTTCCATGACGGGCACCGGTCAGCTCCCCAAGTTTGAGGAGGACGCTTTCCGCGTTGCCAACAACGACTGTTTCCTGATCCCCACCGCAGAGGTGCCCGTGACAAACATGCATCGCGATGATATTCTCGATGGCGCAACGCTCCCCATCAGCTATTGCGCCTACTCCGCTTGCTTCCGCGCAGAAGCGGGCTCCGCAGGTCGCGACACCAGAGGCCTGATTCGCCAACACCAGTTCAACAAGGTAGAATTGGTAAAATTTACCACCCCCGAAACCTCTTACGACGAGCTTGAAAAACTTACAAACGACGCCGAGCGTGTGCTCCAGGGCCTTGGCCTGCCTTATCGCGTTGTGCGTCTATCCACGGGCGACCTCGGTTTCTCCAGCGCCATGACCTACGACATCGAGGTATGGATGCCTTCCTACAACCGCTACGTAGAAATTTCCTCTTGCTCCGACTTTGAGGATTACCAGGCACGTCGTGCCAATATCCGTTTCCGTGAAACGCCCAAGGACAAGCCTCGCCTTGTTCACACGCTCAACGGTTCCGGTGTGGCCGTTGGCCGCACGGTCGCCGCCATCCTTGAGAACTACCAAAACGCAGACGGTTCGATCACCGTACCCGAAGCGCTTCGTTGCTACATGGGCTGCGACATAATTCGCCCCGCAAAATAATGACCGCTATCGTCTCCTTTTTCAGCGTAACACCGCGCGAGTATGAAAAGATTTCTTTCTCTCCCACTGATGCAAGCACGGCAACGGTGCTAATTTGGGGCATATGCCTTGTAAGCGTCCTCGCCTCCCTCTATGCCTTTTATGTGCAGAAAGTACCCGGACGGGTGGCAAGAACGCTTCTCCGTTGTGAAGCCGAAGACGCGGACAGCGCCAAAACGGCAGAGGAGCTTGGCATCGGAAGTTCCTCGCTTGCCATGCTCGAGCTCACGCGCGGCACAGCGCTTCGCCGTATCGTGCATACAACAGACGCGAGCACCCCGCGCTATTTTATCCCCGCCGAGCTCCGCTATCGCGCCGAAGTGCGCTACGATAAAAAAGGGAATGGGTTTCTCGGCCTGCTTTTTGCCGTACTGCTTTCGATCGGCTTGGCGCTCCTGTTAATCAATCTACTCCCAATGGTGCTTGGCATAATCGACGGTGCCATAAAATAATCGTTCTTCCCAAAAGCCGCCACGGTTGTTTACTAACCGTGACGGCTTTTTTATGCGGCGCGCGCAAACATTTGCGTTACATTTGTCACGTTTGTCTTGACAACTTGCCAAAAAAAAGGGTATAATATACTTGATTATGACGTTTCCATTGTAACGAATAAAAAGCGAGGTATGTCATGAAAAAATATTCCGTAAAGAAAACCGAGCGCATCTATACGCCGCTTGATAATTTCCGTCATCTGCTTGCCATCTGCGAAAGCCGAGGCAATCGCCCTCTGTTCAAGTATCGAACCGGCAAAACATTTGCAACACTCTCCTACGGTGATTTTGCCAAGCTTTCCCGTTCCATCGCAGCTGGCCTTTCCGCCGAGGGACTTGCGGGCAAGCGCATTGCCGTGATTGGCGAAACCTCGCCCGAATGGGTTGCTACCTACCTTGCCGTCGTTGCGGGCGGTGGCGTAATCGTCCCCATGGACAAAGAGCTGGCAGTTGGCGAAATTGAGGGCTTCCTTGAAAGCGTTGATGCACAAGCAATCGTGCATTCCGCCTCCTTTACCAAAAAGTTCGCCGACACGGTAAACACTCACCCCACTGTCAAGAAATTTATCCCCATGTCCTATGACGGGGAAGCAAACGAAAAGATTCTCCCGCTCGACGCGTTGATTGAAAAAGGGAAGACTACCTCTTATGAGTATCCCGATCGCGCAAGCGAAGAACTTGCCGTTATGCTCTTCACCTCCGGCACCACGGGCACGAGCAAGTGCGTTATGTTGTCCGAGCGCAACGTATGCGCTTGCGTGAACGCCGCATGCGAAACGGTCAACTTTACCGCCGACGATGTGACGCTTTCCGTCCTGCCCCTCCATCACACCTACGAACTCGCCATCATGTTGGCAAGTATGTCATATGGCATTATGGTAGGCATTAACGATACGCTCACGCATCTGATGGCCAATCTCAAGGAGATCCGCCCCACAGGCCTTATTCTAGTCCCGCTTTTCGTAAGCACCATGCACAAACGCATCATGACTGAGGCTAAAAAGCAAAAGAAGGACAAGCTGCTTCGTCGCATGATTCCCGTTTCCAATGGTCTGCGTTGCGTAGGCATCGATTTGCGCCGCAAATTCTTTGGTAGCGTAATTGATTCCTTTGGCGGACGCCTCAACAAAATCATCTGTGGCGGCGCGCCACTTAATCCCGAAATGGTGCATAATTTCGAGGCATTCGGCATTCAGATCTGCGAGGGTTACGGCATCACCGAATGCTCGCCGCTTATCTCTGTTTCCCCTTACTATGACAATCGTCCCGGCTCGGTGGGTCCCGCCTCCCCCTCCTGCACCGTTCGCATCGCCGTATCGGGCAAGAACGAGAAAGGATTTGACGAAGGCGAGATACAAGTCAAAGGCGCCAACGTTATGCTGGGCTATTACAACAATCCCGAAGCAAACGCCTCCGCCTTTACTGAAGATGGGTGGTATCGAACAGGCGACGTCGGTTATCTCGACAAGGACGGCTATATTTATATCACGGGCCGCCTAAAATCCGTAATTGTACTGGAAAACGGCAAGAACGTGTTCCCGGAGGAGATCGAAGAGTATCTTGAAAACATCCCCGAGATCGCAGAAAGCGTCGTCGTAGGACGCAAAGCGGAGGATTCCGACACGGTGCTGCTCACCGCCGTGGTATACCCCAACCGCGACCTCTTTGACAAAGACGCGGACAACGACACCATCTATAAGGCAATCTACGCCAAGATCCAAGAGCAAAACAAGCACATGCCCAGCTTCAAAAAGATCATGGCGCTTGAACTCCGCGAAACCGAGTTTGAAAAAACAACGTCGAGAAAAATCAAACGCCACCTGGTAAAATAAAGTAAGAAGCACCGCCTACGGGCGGTGCTTTTCCTTATATTATTATATAAATAAAAAAATCACAAAAAACGCTTGACAGAAACAGGGACTTGTGATATAATGCTTATTACCTCTGTGAGCGGGCTTTTTTGTGTTGTCCTTGCGCCACCCAAACGGGAAGGATGCCGCACACAAGAGGGAGGTACTGGGGCTTCGCCCCAAAAAATAAAATAGGAGGTGCCGAAAAACATGGCTAATGAAGCACGCGTCAAGGTTACTCTCGTATGCACTGAGTGCAAGCAGAGAAACTACGACACAAAGAAAAACAAGAAGAACGATCCCGACAGACTTGAAATGAAGAAGCACTGTCGCTTCTGCAAGAAGCACACGCTTCACAGAGAGTCCAAGTAATCACGGCGAAGGGAGAACAACAATGAACAAAAAGTTTTTGGTTCTGTTGCTCACGCTTTGCCTCGCTGTTTCGGTCTTTACTCTCGGTGTCAGCGCTGAGGACGGCTCTGCCGCCACCGGCGTGTTCGGAACGAACATGGACACCTTCACCTTTGTATCCCTTGTCGTTGCAGGCGTTCTGCTGATTGCTGCTGCGGTGATTTGCATCATCAAGCGCAAGGCAGTTGCTTCTGGCATCAAGGCTTACAAAAGTGAGTTGAAGAAGATCACTTGGTATTCGGGAAAGAACGTTGTCCGTGGCACGGTCTTTGTGATCATTTCCGTGATCGCAATCGCACTGGTCGTCGGTCTTCTGGACATCGTGTTCTTTGAGGCACAGTACCTGCTCACAGGTTCTGGCTTCTCGTTTATTAACAAGCTGAAGTAATGAGCAACATCAACGAAATGAACGTCGGCCCGAGATGGTATGTGGCGCACACCTACTCCGGTTACGAAAACAAGATCAAAACAAGTCTGGAAAAAGTCATTGAGAACAAGTGCCTTCAGGATCTGTTCTTTGACATCCAAATCCCCGTTGAAATCACAATTGAGAAGAAAGGCGACGTAGAGAAGGAGATTGAAACCAAGCTCTTCCCCTGCTATGTCTACATCAAAATGGTGATGAACGACGACACCTGGCACGCCGTACGCAACATTCAGGGCGTCACCGGCTTCGTGGGCCCCGGTTCCCGCCCCACGCCCATTACCGAAGAGGAAGTCCGCGCACTCGGTCTTGAGGGCGGCAACGAAGCAACTGCCGAGAAGCAAGTTTCGCTCTCCTTCAAGGAAGGCGACACTGTTGTGGTTACTTCCGGCCTGTTCGAGGGATTCAACGGCGTCGTACAGAGCATTTCCGACGACCTTACGATGGTAACGGTTCTCGTGAAGCGCGGTCGCCGCGACATGCCCGTTGAGCTTGAGGCATCTTGCCTGCAGCTCGAAAACGCCTGAGATCGGCGATAAGATCTCGCTGCCGCAAAAGCGGCTGTATCATCGTGGGAGGGAGAAAATTCTACAATCTCCCGTATCGTACCACATAGGAGGATTTTAAAAATGGCTAAGAAGATTATGGGTTATATCAAGCTGCAGCTTCCTGCAGGCAAGGCAACCCCCCAGCCCCCCGTTGGTCCCGCTCTGGGTCAGTACGGTGTGGCTATCCCCGTGTTCACCAAGGAATTCAACGAGCGCACCAAGAATGACATCGGTCTGATCATCCCCGTTGTTATCACGGTTTACGCTGACCGTTCCTTTACCTTTATCACGAAGACTCCCCCCGCTCCCGTTCTGATCAAGAAGGCAGCCGGCATTGAGACTGCATCCGCAGCTCCCAACAAGACCAAGGTTGCAAAGATCACCAGCGAGCAGGTTAGAAAAATCGCAGAGACCAAGATGCCCGATCTCAACACAGGCTCTATCGAGGCTGCTATGAGCATGATCGCAGGCACCGCCCGCAGCATGGGCGTTGAAGAGGTTGACTAAGGAGGGGAAAGCAATGGGAAAGAAATATACCGACAGCGCAAAGCTGATTGAAAAGAACAGACTGTACGATCCCGCCGAGGCACTTGCTCTCGTTTGCGAGACCTCCAAGGCAAAGTTCGACGAGACCATCGAGATCCACGTTCGTCTTGGCGTTGACTCCCGTCACGCAGACCAGCAGGTTCGCGGTGCCGTCGTTCTCCCCAATGGTACCGGTAAGAAGGTACGCACCCTGGTTCTGACCAAGGGTGACAAGGTTGAGGCCGCTAAGGCTGCAGGCGCCGACTACGTTGGCGACATGGAATACGTTGACAAGATCATGAAGGAGAACTGGTTCGAGTTCGACGTTGTGATCGCAAGCCCCGACATGATGGGTCTGGTCGGCCGTATGGGTAAGATCCTTGGTCCTAAGGGCCTTATGCCCAACCCCAAAGCCGGCACTGTTACTCCCGACGTTGCTCGCGCCGTTACCGAAGCAAAGGCTGGTAAGATCGAGTATCGTCTTGACAAGACCAACATCATCCACTGCCCCATCGGCAAGGCATCCTTCGGTGCAGAGAAGCTCGCTGAGAACTTCAACACCCTGATGACCGCTATCATCAAGGCAAAGCCCGCCGCTGCAAAGGGTCAGTATATCAAGAGCTGCGTCCTGGCTTCCACCATGGGCCCTGGCATCAAGATCAACTCCGCTAAGATCGGCTGAGTATAACAAGAAAATCACCCGTCCGATGGACGGGGGATTTTTTGTTTATTTCATATTCAGCAAGTCGCAACCAAGCTCGTATATAAAGCGATACCAGGTAGCGCGGCACTCGACAGGGAAGCGATGGGAACCAAGCTCGAAAGAGAAATCGCCGTCGTACCCAATCTCGCGCAGCGCCTTCATGACACCTTTCCAGTCCACCGTGCCAAAGAAGGGAGGCAGATGCGCATCCTTGTCCGCAAGGTTGTCGTCAATGTGCAAGCACTTGAGGCGCTTACCGGCAAGGCGGATATAATCGGGGGCATACAAGCCACTGTTGTTTGCATGGCCCGTATCAATGCACATGCCAAGCGAAGGATCGTTGAACGCATCCACCAACTCGATATGCTCGTAGGGATCACCCGCACAATAACGGCGTCTGTGTCCGCCGAAATCTACCATGTTTTCAACAGCAATGCCAATGCCAAGCTTTTTGGCGAATTCCAGATAGGGCGCGATATATGCAATGTTGTGATCCAGCGCCTTTTTTCTGTCATAGAGCGGATCGTGAGGGAGATTGCCCGGATGCATAACCATCCAATCCACGCCAAGAATCTGCGCCGCCTCTATGCAACGATAGTTCATTTTCCACACGAAATCATAATCCGGGTAAGACAGGTCATCCCACTGCTTGCCCGAGAGCGTTTGGCCATGCGCCTGGCGGCACTTCATGCCAATCTTATCGGCGTGCTCGCGCAACTCGTGCGCCCATTCGCGCCAGTCGTCCCTCGCAAGAGGTCTGTCGTGATCGCTGAGCAACCAAAGATTTGCGTCGTAGTACTCGAAGCCCGCGGCGCGCAGGTCGTCAAGCATGGTTTTGGCGGTATATCCCTCGCGAGCAACGCGCGCGTCGTCTGTAAGCCAGGTAGAGGTAGAAAGTGTAATCATACTGCAAGATCCCCCTTGTTTTCTGCCCCCATTATAGCATACACTGCAGTATTTTGCAACACAAATGCGCAAAACCTCTACGTTTGAGCAAAAGAAAGTACGCGAACGGTCACTTCGCCATTCGTCACAGAAAGTGGCGTCCCGTCCTCGGCGAAGAGAAGGGAATACCCATCCCCCGATACACGCGTGTGTACACCCTCTCGCGCAACAGTTCCTACACGCGAAACAAAAAAGACATCAAGCAGTGCCGTATAGCTATTTGGCGCAGTAAGCGTTACGCCTCCAACGGAAAGCGTGAGGGCGCCTGTGTTATCGCGCGCCAGTACCGTGCCACAAAGCGAAGATGGCGCATAAAATGTAAGTGTCGCCGGCCGTGCCCCATCGCACGCCGCCTCACACACAAGTTTTGCCGAGAAAGTCACGCCGCGATACTCCCCCTCAATATTTGTCTCAAACGCAGCATCGAACGGGGCAAGATAAGTCTGCCACTTCGATGCGCAGGCACAAAGCAACGCACAAAAAAGAAGTAAAACCGGCGGCACGTATCGTTTCATGTTTTCATCACCCACCAAAACATATACGCTCCATCCGCAATTTATGCCTTGCAGTCTTGCCAAAAGATATAAATTGTGATATGATGATACCAATAGAAAGGTGTTTGGCAGGATGCCCACTTCTTTTTGCCAGCGTGCCTATGCGCAAGTCGACTCAATAGCACTCACGCACAATTTTCGCGCCATTTCCTCACTCGGCGGGCGCACCATTGCCGTCGTAAAAGCAAACGCCTACGGCCACGGCTTCGATATTGTCATTCCCGCCTTAACCGCGGCAGGATGCGATTTTTTTGCCGTAGCAACACTCGACGAAGCATTGCATGTGCGCGCCCTGTCTCCGCTCGCTGATATTTTAATTCTCGGCTATACACCGCCGCGCGCAGCGCCGTTGCTTGCAAAATCGCATCTCACGCAAACAGTATTCTCTGCCCCCTATGCAACCGCTCTTTCCGAGGCAGCAAGCACCCCTGTTGCCGCGCATCTAAAAATAGATTGCGGCATGCACCGTCTGGGAATTTCGCCGAGCAACACGGCAGAAATTGCGAGCGTGCTGCAAACCTCCAATTTGTGTGTTTGCGGCGTGTTTACCCATCTACCGTCGGTAACGTGTGACCCCATCGGCACGCAACAATCGCTTGCTTCCTTTTCGGCACTCACCTGCGCGTTGCCGCGGATGTTTGCGCACGTAGCGGCCTCTGCCGCCCTTTCACTGGATGGCGCACGCTTTGACGGTACTCGCCCGGGGCTCGCGCTCTACGGCCTTTCCGACACGCTCCCTTCACTTCGTCCGGCGTTACGCATATACGCTCCCATTGTGCAAATCCACGCTCTTGATGCGGGAGAACCTGTTGGGTACGACGGTGCTTTTTGCACCAAACGCTTCTCTCGCATTGGTGTGTTACCCATCGGATACGCAGACGGATTACCACGTACAGCAAGCGGCTACTGCGTGCAATTAAAAAGCGGCGAAAGCGCCCCTCTTGTTGGGCGAATTTGTATGGATCAGTGCCTGGTCGATGTCACCGGCACCAACGCAAAAGAAGGGGATACGGTATGCGTTATTCCCGATTTTGCAACGTTCTCTACACATTGCGGCACCATTATTTACGAATCACTTGTCCGTCTTTCCGCACGCGTGGAGCGGCGAGAAAAGGACGCACTTGACGATCGCGGTTTTTGAAACTTTCCCACAAGCGCGCATCATACGCGCTTGTGAGCGCCAAAGCGAAAACGATCCGCACACACCTTTGCCAATACATAGGCATGACGCCAAGCGAATATCACCGTTAACAACAAACAGAAAAGGAGCAACATATGAAACGAATTGCCAGCTTTTCGGTGGATCACGACAAGATCACACCAGGCTTCTATATTTCCCGCATAGACGGCGATATCACCTCATACGATCTGCGCACGCGCACGCCCAACGCAGGGGAGTACATGGACAACATCACCATGCACTCGGTCGAGCACATGCTCGCAACCTTCCTTCGAAACGGCGCCGTAGGCGATCATATCATTTACTTCGGTCCCATGGGATGTCGGACAGGCTTTTATCTGCTTGTGCGCGATCTTGCGCACGACGAAGCGTTTGCCGCCCTGAAAGAAGCGCTTGCCGCAACCTGTGCCCATACGGGTGAGGTTTTCGGCGCCACACGACGCGAATGTGGCAATTACCGCGAGCTCGACATCAATGCCGCCAAGCGCGAGTGTGCCACCTATCTTGCCGTACTGAACGACTATAAAGGAGATTATACCTATGAACAATAAACCGATCGGCATCATTGGTGCCATGCAAGTAGAAATTGAGGGTTTGAAAGCCGCCATGACGGACGTTTCCGAGGAGGTTGTAAGCGGCGTTACCTTTGCAAAGGGCAAGCTGGAGGGGCGCGACGTGGTCTGCGCCGTATCGGGTGTAGGCAAGGTGTTTGCCGCCATTGCCGCCGAAGCAATGATCCTACGCTACAACGTGGGCGCATTGCTTAACACTGGCGTTGCGGGCGGACTACTGGAGGAGCTCGAGGTGGGCGACGTCGCACTTGCGGACAAGGTGGTACAGCACGATATGAACACGACTGCGCTGGGAGATGCAAGAGGCTTGCTCTCCGGCATCAATATTGTGGAAATTCCCGTAGACAAAGCGCTTCTCAAAGCACTTTGTGAAGCCACAGCAGAGCTTGCCTACGACGGCGCCGTTGGCACCATTGCATCGGGCGACCTGTTCGTTGAAAAGCAATCCACCAAGGACAACATCGTGGCAGCATTTGGCGCCATCGCCTGCGAGATGGAGGGCGCCGCAATCGGGCACGTAGCGTACGTGAACAACGTACCCTTCGCCGTTCTCCGCGTCATTTCAGACGGCGGAGATGGAATGGAGTTTTCCAAGTTCGTTACTATCGCGGCAGAGCGCTCTGTGGCGCTTACCCGCGCATTCTTAAAACAGCTGTAATCAAAAAAGAGGGACGCGTAAGCGTCCCTCTTTTTTATACGGTGCGATAACCAGCGGCGCTGATCGCATCGCGGAGCTTTTGTTCGTCTACTCCCGCGGACGTCACGGTAACGTTGCCTGCGGAAAGATCCACCTTGGCGGATTTTACACCTCGCAGGGCGGTCAACGCACGCTCTACGTGCGCGGCGCAGTGATTGCACATCATACCCTCTACCGAGATCGTAACGGTCACGTTCTCCTTCTTTTTAAATAGCATTTCTTCTCTCTCCTTTTTTCGATTGCGTTTTCTTTGCGCCTCATCCTCGCGCACGCGTAACGCGATTGAGGGCGGAATATATCTACCAAGCCGCAACGCGTTACATACCACAAAGATGGAGGAAACGCTCATTGCGGCGCTTGCGATCATGGGGGTGAGCAAAATACCAAAGGGATAAAACACACCTGCCGCAACGGGGATGCAAATACAGTTATAACAAAGTGCCCAAAACAAGTTCTGACGGATATTGCGCTTCGTGGCACGACCAAGCTCAATTGCCGCCGCCGCATCCAAAAGGGAACTGCGCGAGAGGACAACGCTTGCCGCTGCTGCAGCCACCTCTGTGCCTGCGCCGATGGCGATTCCAACGTCTGCACCGGCAAGGGCTGGCGCATCGTTGATACCATCGCCAACCATAGCGCAAATGCCCCGCTTGCGATATTCGCGCAAAATGCGCTCCTTGTCGGCGGGAAGCAGTGCTGCATGATATTCGTTGATCCCTGCCTCAAGGGCAATTTTTTTCGCCACGGCAGGAGCATCGCCAGTTAGCATCACAGTATGCACGCCAAGGTGCTCCAATGCGCGTACTGCATCCACACTATCGGCACGCAACACATCTGCCACGCCGAACACGGCAAGAAATTCTTCGCCGCGCGCTAAAATGACGCAACTTCTTCCCTCAGCCGAAAGCGCGTCAACGCAGGCAACTACTTCGTCCGTCAACGTCGGTGCGGCACTTAAATGCGTATACAGCGAGGAGCTACCCGCAAACAAGGGCGTACCATCCGACAAAACAGCGCTCACACCTCGCCCCGCATGACTTTCAAAAGCGGTTAGGGGCACGCGCTCGCTCGAAAGCGCCGAAAGTGGCTGTGCAATCGGATGTGCAGAAAAGGATTCCAAAGAGGAAACAAGGCAAAACGCGTCTGCCTGGCTACCACAAAACACACGTGCGTCCGTCACGCGCATTTCACCGCGAGTCAGTGTACCCGTCTTGTCGGTAAGCAAATACTTGGTTGCGGCAAGCATCTCGGGTGCCTCCGCGCTTTTGAACAGAATGCCAAAACGCGCACCACGTCCGCTTCCAACCATGATGGCAGTGGGGGTGGCAAGCCCTAACGCGCAAGGGCAGGAAATCACCAACACCGAAACAGCGGCACGAAACGCCATATCCGCGTCACGCGTCGCGATCAACCAGACGAGTGCCGTAACTGCGGCAATGGCAATTACAAGTGGAACAAACACGGCACTCACCTTGTCCGCCAACCGTGCAGCGGGCGCTTTGCCCGACGCCGTTTCTTCCAGAAGCGCTGCGATGCGTCGCAGTGCGCTGTCCTCGATCGGGCGATCAATTTCAACGGTCAATGTGCCATCTGCCAAAACAGTTGCGCCCGAAACGCGATCTGCTACGCCGACGGTACGGGGAATGGATTCGCCCGTAAGCATAGACTCGTTCACACTACCTTCGCCGCTTTTTACAATACCGTCCGCGGGGATTTTCTCGCCCGTTCGCACGCGTACAAGATCGCCGAGGGCAAGGGTGTCCGCAGGAACTTGCCGCTCCCCCTCTGCGGTGATCAGCAGGGCGTTCTTTGCTTCCTCCGCCATCAGCGCACGCACGGCGCCTGCGGCGCGATACCGCGCACGTCCCTCCAGATATTTGCCAAGAGAAACAAGCGCTAAGATCATAGCGGCACTCTCCAAGTAAAGCTCGTGCAAATAGCGGTGCACCAGTGCATCGTTACCCGTACAAGCACCAATCACAATGAATACACCCGCAACGATGCCGTAAACGGCGGCAGAGGCGGAGCCAAGTGCCACAAGAGAATCCATGTTCGGAGTACCGTGAAAAAGCGCGGAAAAACCGTTTCGATAGAAATGGAACTGTAACCCAATCACAATGCCGCCGAGTAGTGCTTGCATCGACCAAAAAAGAATGGGCATACGCGTGCCATCCAAAAAAGCAGGCAAGGGTAAAGGTGTCATATGCCACATTGCCACTGCCATAAGCAAAGCGGTGAGCACAAGGGAGACAATCAAACGCGCGCTCTCACGGCTACGCTCTGCGCGTGCGCGCACTTCATCGGACTGTGCGTCTTTTTGCTCCAATCCGTATCCCGCACGACGCAATGCCACGGATAGTTTTTTAAAGACTGCGTCGATATTTGCATCGTCCTCTAACGTAAGCGTTATGCTGGAAGAAAGTAAACTTACGGTAAAGGGAATTTCACCAAGCACCCCTTTTGCCGCGCGCTCTACGTGTGCAACGCAAGCAGCACACGTCATACCAACAATGGCAAAGCTCTCCTTTTTCATACTCTCTCCTTTTCGAAGCGATCATTCTATCAAAAGTATACCGCTTTTCCTCAAAAAAATCAAGTGTATGAAAAAAGCCCCCAAAAGGGGGGCTTTTCTTATGCTTTTAAACTTTCAATTGTTCGGGCAGATCTTCCTCGCGGAACTGCAAACTGTACAGTTCACGATACATCGTTTTTTGCGCCATCAGCTCCTCGTGTGTGCCTTGTTCCTTGATCTCGCCATCGGCAATCACCACGATAGAGGACGCGTTTCGCACGGTAGATAAGCGATGTGCCACCACCAACGTGGTGCGTCCGCGGCACAGCTCATCAAGTGCCTCTTGAATGAGGATTTCGGTGGTGTTATCGAGCGCTGAGGTAGCCTCATCCAAAATGAGTATAGCAGGATCCTTGAGGAAAAAGCGCGCTATGGAAAGGCGTTGCTTTTGACCGCCCGAAAGGCGTACACCCCTCTCGCCTATCTCGGTATCGTATCCTTTCTCAAGTGATGTGACGTAGTCATGAATGTTTGCGCGTCTTGCCGCTTGGATCATTTCCTCCTCCGTTGCGTCAAGGCGGCCGTAGAGAATATTTTCGCGAATCGTGCCGTTAAAGAGAAATACGTCCTGCTGAACAATACCAATGTGACGGCGCAAGGATTCCATCGTAACGGTACTGATGTCCGTGCCGTCAATCAATATTTTGCCTTCTTTGATCGCATAAAAACGCGGAATAAGGTGACAAAGTGTTGTCTTGCCTCCTCCAGATGGTCCAACAAGCGCTACCTTTTCTCCGGGTTTGATTACAAGAGAAAGATCCTTGATGATGCCCTTGCTTTCATCATAACAAAAGTTTACGTGATCCAGCGCGATCTCGCCCTTAACATTTGAAAGTGTCGTTGCGCCCTCGCTGTCACGCTCAGGCTCTGCGTCCATGACCTCTAAGAAGCGTTCAAAACCCGTTACACCGTCCTGCCATTGCTCCATAAACTGGATAAGTGTGGTAACGGGACCAATAAACAGGTTTACCGAAACGATAAACGTAGAGTAATCACCAAAAGAAATGCGATTATTATACAGAAACACACCGCCCGCAATCAAGATGATTACGTTAAAAATATCCGTAACAAACGAAGTGGAAGAAAAAAACGACGCCATGGCATGATATGCCTTTTTACTGGCAGTCACAAACGTGCCGTTGCTTTTGTCAAACTTTGCCGTTTCCTTCTGTGCGTTAGTGAACGCTTTTGTCACGCGAATGCCACTGATACTACTTTCAAGGGATGCGTTGATCTGAGCTATACCTGAGCGACGCTCGGTAAACGCATTTCGCATGTGCTTTCGGCAAAGAGCAGATACCGTTACAAGAACAGGTACACAGGCAAAAATAATCAGCGTGAGGGTCGGTTCAAGCGTCCACAGATACAGGAAAGATGCCACAATCATCACACCACTGATCAGCAGATTTTCAGGGCCGTGATGTGCAAGCTCGCTCACGTTCATGAGGTCGTTGGTCATACGCGACATAATCTTGCCTGTTTCCTCACCGTCGTAGTAAGAATAAGGGAGTTTTTGCAAATGACGAAACATATCTGCACGCATGTGTGCCTGCATTTTTACTCCAATCATGTGTCCGTAATATTGAACGAAGTAACGTAATGCATAGCGAAGCAAATACAGAATGAAGACGATCACGCCCGCCGTTACGATCATGCGCACATTGCGAGAGGGAATGAGATCGTTAAGCATGCAGTTGGTCACAATGGGATAGGTCATACCAATCACTGAAATCAGTAAAGATGCAAGCATGTCAAACGCTAACATCCAACGATATGGTCTATAATACACCAAAAAACGTTTGAGAGTGGAGGTTTTCTTTTCTTTCTTTTTCATAATATCACCTCTCTTATTACGACCTATTTTATCACATTTCGCGCCTTGTGTCAAACAGACAAAAAAGAAAGAAAAAAACCATTTATTATATAAAAATGTAAACTTTTTGTTAATACAGTGAGTTTTCCACAACGCCGTCTTGTATTATTTTATTTATTATATTATAATTAATTTAATACGCGCACGCGTATGCGTGTCGCGCGCGCGACTCTGCCGCGTCGATTTTTTGAAAAAGGAGGAATCCTTATGTCTTGTCCTCGGGAACTCAAAGAAATGTGGGAAATTGTAAAAGAATCGTTCCGTGGAATGATGTCGGGTGCCGCATTCGATATGTGGTACGGCTCCATCACTCCTTCTGTATACGATCCCGATATCAACGTGCTCACATTTGACACCGATTCCGAATTCAAATGTAAAAAACTGACAGATCAGTACAAGCTTCCTATTGAGAAAGCATTTCTCACCGAGGTGGGAATGGAACTAAGCGTAGCTTTCCGCTTTGTAGGGAAGCGTGCAACTGCTGATGACCTTATTGATTTTATCAACGAGGTTACGCCCAAAGTGGAATCCACCACGGCGCAAAATGACTCCTATCAGCTTTCCAAATATACTTTCGATAACTTCATCGTAGGTGAATCCAATCGCTTTGCCCGCGCCGTATGTTGGAAGGTTGCAAACGATGCAAATGTAGAGGATTACAATCCGCTTTTTATCTACGGTCCGTCCGGTGTTGGCAAAACGCACTTGATGTACGCAGTTATCAATGAAATGAAGCGTACAAACCCCAACATCAAGGTTCTTTACACCAAGGGTGAAGATTTTATTAACACCATGGTGTCGCACCTAACACACAAAACAATGGACTCCTTCCGTGCCCTTTATCGTGGTTGTGACGTGCTTCTTGTTGATGATATTCAGTTCATCGCAGGCAGAGAATCCACACAGATGGAGGTATTCCACACCTTCCAGGCATTGTTTGATGCAGGCAAGCGTATCATTCTCGCATCAGATCGTCCACCAAAGGATATCAATCCGCTAGAAGAACGTCTTCGCTCCCGTTTCGAGCAGGGACTTCTCACTGATATCAACCCACCCGATTTTGAACTTCGTGTTGCTATCATTAAGAAGAAGGCAGAGGATCTTGCCATTGACGTGCCGATTGAGGTACTCCAATTCCTTGCAGAAAATCTTCGTTCCAACATTAGACAAATCGAAGGTTCCATCAAAAAGCTCGCTGCAAAAAGTTTGGTGGACGGTAGACCTATCACACTCAAATATGCACAAGAGGTTTTATCCGATTTGATTGGTGAAAGCGAACCGCTCGATGTAACCATTGATAAAATCTTTTCAGCAGTCGTAAAAAAGTACGGCGTTTCGCGTGAGGAGATCGTGGGTCAAAAACGCACGAAAAACATTATGCCTTCTCGCCACATTTCCATTTATCTCATTCGTGAGATTACAGAAATGTCCTTCCCAAACATTGGAAAGCTGATTGGCGACAGAGATCACGCCACCATGATTTCCTCTTACGAATGGGTCAAAAAGAAGTTGATCAGAGAACCTATCTTCGCCGCAGATATTGATGCTATTCGCAAGGAAATAACAGGAGCTTAACATATTTTCCACTTCTTTTCAACATTGTAAAATACAGGGTTTTTCGTAACGTATTGAATTTTTTTGTTTTTTTCAACAGTATGCGGAAACCTCTCTCTGTTTAAAAGTGAATTTTTTTAGGAACTGATTCTGTTTCTTTCGTTTTTTAAAAAAATCTCTTTTTTGATGAAAAGAGTTCCTTTATTTTCCACATTTTTTCCCGCCATCTCACACAGTTTTTCCAAAGACAAAACGTGTTTACACAAATCTATAAACCCTCATAAATACTGAACAAAATGGGTTTTCCACAATTTTAACAACCCCTACTACTACTTCTACTAAGAAATATATATCATTCTATTCTTCTTTCGTGCCAAGGCACGGAGAAAAAAGGAGTTTAACATGAAAGTAATTTTTAATCGTCAAGCCGTAATCTCCGCTACCTCACCGCTGCTTTGCGCAACGGGCGGAAAAGCATCTGTTACATCTGTTGAGTGCATCAAAATTGAGGCGATTGCGCCGGATATGTGTATCCTTACCACTTACGATTTAGAGAAAGGTCTTCGCACTACCATTGAGGCAAAGGTTATTGAGGAAGGTTGTTTCCTTATCAATGCACAGAAATTTACCCAGACCATGCGTGTAATGAATGGGGAAGAAGTTACGCTTACCGTAGATCGTTCTCTTTGTGCTGTGATGGAAAGTGGAAAATCCTCTCATAAAATGATTGCATTTAAAGGTGAAGATTTTCCTGAACTGCCCAGACTTGAAAGTAGCCTTGGATTTAGTGTAAAAACCAGCGTACTGAAAGATATGTTTAATAAGACAATGTACGCAATGGGTGTGAATGATCAGCGTATCGTGCTCAATGGTTGTTATGTTGAAGTAGAGGAAGGAAAACTGTTGCTTGTATCTTGCGATAGTTTTAAACTTGCAAAATGCCGTCTTGAGGATGTTGAAATTGAGAATAAGAATGAAGATGGTAGTGATATGCGCTTCCGCTTTATTCTCCCCACCAAGACTGTAAATGAGTTATTCCGTTTACTCCCCTCTAATGAAGAAGAAATTGTACGTATCCACATGATGAGAAAACATCTTGTTTTCCATTTTAATGATTTGGTATTTTTCTCTCGCCTAGTGGACGGCGACTATATTGATTTTGATCGCATCATTATTCAGCAGCATAAAATTTATGCAACGCTTGATCGTGACGTGCTTCTTTCCGCACTTGACAGAGCAGCTCTTATCACGGAAGAAAGAGTGGCAAACAGCGTACGTTCTCACGTAAAACTTCATTTTGAAGGTGGTTTGCTCAAAATCATGGCTGCTTCTGCGGCAGGCAGTACGTATGATGAAATTGAGATTGAGCATGAAGGTGCAGATATTTTGATTGCATTCAATAATAGATTCTTGATTGATTCGGTGCGCGCGTGCGTAAGCGAGAAGATTTGTATTGCACTGTCCTCTCCACTTACCAGTGTGAATATTCAGCCCGCCGATGAGGGTAGCGGTGCAGGTGAGGATTTGTTCATGCTGCTGCCTGTCCGTATGAAGGATTGATATATGCAATGTAACACCGTTTCCCTCCAGGGATTTCGGAATATAGAGCAAGCATCACTTCGTTTTTCTCCCGGTGTGAATGTACTGTATGGTAACAACGCACAAGGAAAAACGAATATGTTGGAGGCTATCTACTTTGCCGCCATCGGCAGAAGTTTCCGTTCTCTACACGCCAAAGAAGCCATCGGTTTTGGAAAGGAAAACGCTTCACTTTCTGTTGATTTCGAGGCGGCAGGGCGCGTACAAAACATTACGATGCACCTGTTTCAGTCACGCACAAGGGTGGTAGAAAAAAACCACGTTAAGATACACAAAATGTCAGAGCTTGTAGGGGCATTTCGTGCTGTTTTATTCTGTCCGGAGCAGTTGTTTTTAATAAAGGGTGGCCCTGCCGAGCGCAGACAGTTTCTTGATATTGCCATCAGCGCATTGGAGCCGGCTTATCTTGGTGCTTTGCAACGATATGCTCACATATTAAAACAAAGAAACACTTTGATTCGCACAGCGGAAAAGGACAGAAGCGTATTTGATGCCACGGTAGATATGTGGTCATCGCAACTTGCGCACGAGGGTGCCTACATTGCACGTTCTCGCAAACGCTATATTGAAAAAGCAGTCCCTTTTGTTTGTGCTTGTTTTGCTGAAATGACAGGAGAGAGAGAAATCCCCTCGCTTGTGTACTTGGGTCCGCAAAAGGGAACAGACGTCGATTATGAGGATATCTCTTCGGTAGAACAGATGCTGTATCGCCGTCTTTGTGAAAACCATGACCGTGAGATTGGCGCAGGTGCCACACTTTATGGGGTGCACAAAGATGATATGGAGGTCACGCTCAATGGAAGGGAAGCCAGAATTTATGCTTCACAGGGACAGCAACGGTCACTTGCCCTTGCCCTAAAGCTTGCAGAGGGAGAATTATGCTGTGCCGATTGTGGGGAGTATCCCGTATTCTTGTTTGACGACGTGCTTTCTGAACTGGATAGTTCGCGAAAGGAATACCTGCTTCACAGAATTGCGGGCAAACAGGTGATCCTTACGACCTGTGAGCAAATTACCGATAAAACGGATCGATTGATTCTGGTGGACAAAGGAACGTTCAGCGTTCAAAATGGGTAAGGAAACTAAAAAGATATGTTTTTACACATAGGAAACAATAAAAATATTAGAGAAAAAGATATTATCGGTATTTTTGATGCCGATACAGCAACGGTTTCAACTGTGACGCGCAAATATCTCTCGGGCGCAGGCAAGCGCGGCGAGGTAGAGAGCGCGTGTGAGGAAATTCCAAAATCCTTTGTGCTGTACCGAAAAAAAGGCGGATACGCGATCTGCTTTTCTCAACTTTCTTCCGCCGCGCTACTTGGCAGAAGCGGAGAAACCAACTAAAACACTATAACCTTTGACAAGGAAGGATAAAAACATGGCAAACAACGAAGAAGTAAGACAGGTCTACGACGACAGTCAGATACAGGTCCTTGAGGGTCTGGAGGCCGTCCGTCGCCGTCCCGGTATGTATATCGGTACCACGTCGCTGCGCGGTCTTCACCATCTCGTGTATGAGATCGTGGATAACTCCATCGACGAGGCGCTTGCCGGGCGTTGCAGTCATATTGACGTCGTACTCTTACCCGACGGCTCGGTATCCATTAAGGACGACGGCCAGGGTATCCCAGGCGGTATTCACCCCAAGATGGGTATTCCTACGCTGGAGGTCATCTTTACCGTGCTGCACGCAGGTGGTAAGTTTGATGGAAACGGCTACGAATTTTCGGGCGGTCTGCACGGTGTAGGATCGTCCGTTGTAAACGCGCTCTCCGAGTGGATTGAGATCGAGAGCTGCTACAAGGGCCGCCGCTATACCGAGCGTTTCGAGCGTGGTGCGGTTGCCAGACCCTTCCGTGATGAGGGTGAAACGACGGATCACGGTTTGTACGTGCGCTTCAAACCCGACGCCATGATCTTTGATGAGGTTGTGTTTGACTACGATACGCTGCTTAAACGTCTGCGCGAGCAGGCATTCCTCAATGCCGGCATTTCCATTTCCATCACCGATCAGCGCGAAGCAGACGAGGAGGGAAATTATAAGGGCGAGGTTTTGCAGTATGAGGGTGGTATCAAGACCTTCGTGAGCTACCTCAATGAGCAAAAGCATTGCCAGGTGATCCACCCCGATGTGATTTATATGCGCGCGGAAAAGGTGGAGGACGGTGCGAGAACGATTGCAGAGGTCGCCATCCAGTATACTGACACCTACAACGAAACGATGCTCACCTTTGCCAATGATATCAATACGATTGAGGGCGGTACGCACGAGGTTGGTTTTAAGAATGCGATGACCAAGGTCATCAACGAGTTTGCTCGTAAGTACAATCAGCTCAAGGCAGACGATAAAAATCTCTCCGGTGATGACGTGCGCGAGGGCCTGACCGTGGTGATTTCGGTGAAACTCAAGGAAGCACAGTTTGAAGGTCAGACCAAGACCAAGCTTGGTAATGCGCACATCCGCGGTTTTGTGGACAAGCTTGTTTGTGAGAAACTCTCTGAGTATCTTGAAGAGAATCCCGCTGTTGGCCGTACCATCATTGAAAAAGCGCTGACCGCAAATCGTGCACGCGAGGCGGCAAGAAAGGCACGTGAGGCAACCAGACGCAAGAACGGCCTGGAGTCTATGACGCTGCCTGGCAAGCTTGCCGATTGCACCGAGCGCCGTCGCGAAGTCGCTGAGATTTATCTGGTAGAGGGTGATTCGGCGGGTGGTTCCGCCAAGCAAGGACGTGATCCTCGCTTCCAGACGATTCTGCCCCTGCGCGGTAAGATTCTTAACGTAGAAAAGAGTCGACTGGATAAAATCTATGCCAACACCTCGATCATTCCGATTATTCAGGCGTTGGGCTGTGGTATTGGCGATGAGTTCGATATTGAAAAGCTCCGTTATAACAAGATCATTTTGATGGCGGACGCAGACGTGGATGGCTCGCACATCCAGATTCTGTTGCTCACCTTCTTCTTCCGTCATATGAAGCCCCTGATCGAGAACGGGCACATTTATCTTGCAAAGCCTCCGCTTTACAAGATCTACCGTCGCTCGGGTAAGGTAGGTGGCGAAAAGTACGCTTACACCGATGCAGAGCGCGACGTGCTGCTTGCAGAAGCCAAAAATCTGGAAGCTGACCGTTACAAAGGTCTTGGTGAGATGAATCCCGATCAGCTTTGGGAAACCACGATGGATCCGGAGCGCCGTATCCTTCTGCGCGTGACAATGGAGGATGCGATTCTTTGCGATCAGATCTTCTCCACGCTCATGGGTGACGAGGTAGAGCCCCGCCGTGAGTTTATCGAGCAGAACGCCAAGTTCGCCGAAAACCTTGATATTTAAGAGAGGGAATAGAAGTGGAACATAAGAACGAAAATCTCGAATTTCCGAATCAGAGAATAGAAGACATTGATATGGAGAAAAGGGTGAAGCAAGCCTTTATCGAGTACTCCATGTCGGTCATCATGTCTCGCGCGCTCCCCGATGTGCGCGACGGCATGAAGCCCGGTCAGCGTCGTATCATGTACGCAATGTACGAGGATCACCTGACCTCGGACAAACCCTTTTACAAATCCACCACCACCGTCGGTAACGTGCTTGGTCGCTACCATCCTCACGGCGATGCTGCCGTGTATGGAACAATGGTGCGTATGGCGCAGGATTTCTCGCTCCGTTACCCCCTTATTGAGGGTCAGGGCAACTTCGGCTCGATAGACGGCGACGGTGCGGCTGCCTATCGTTATACCGAGGCGCGTCTTGCCAAGATCTCCGATGAGCTCATGACGGGTCTTGAAAAAGAGGTGGTGGATTTCGTCCCCAACTTTGATAACCGTCGTCGTGAACCTGCCGTGTTGCCTTCGCGATTCCCCAATCTGCTGGTGAACGGTTCGGTAGGTATTGCGGTCGGTATGGCAACGAATATTCCCCCTCACAATCTCGGTGAGGTTGTAGATGCTACTATCCTTCGCATGGAGAACCCCACGTGCACCGTTGAGGATTTGATGGAGCACATCAAGGGCCCAGACTTTCCGACTGCTGCTACCTGCTACGGCATGAATGGTATCGTGGACGCGTACAACACGGGCAGAGGCCGTGTGATGGTGCGTGCCAAGTGTGAGGTAGACGAGGAGAAGCACGAGATCGTGGTGACCGAGATTCCCTATCAGGTCAACAAGAGCTTGCTGGTACAGAATATTGCCACGCTTGTCAAGGATAAACGTATTGAGGGCATTACCGATATCAAGGACGTGTCCAGTGACCGTAACGGCATCCGCATCCTTATTTCCTACCGTCGCGATGCGAATGGTCAGGTTATTCTCAATCAGTTATATAAGAACACACAGCTACAGGATACCTGCGCCATCAATATGTTGGCACTGGTAAACGGCGAACCTAAGGTATTGAATCTTCCCCAGATTCTTGACCATTACATTGCCCATCAGAAGAGCGTTATCGTGCGCCGAACCAAGTTCGATCTGGAGAAGGCAGAGGCACGCGCCCACATTCTGGAGGGCTACAAGATCGCCAATGATAATATCGACGAGGTTGTAAACCTTATTCGCTCTGCACTTTCGATTCCCGATGCGCGCGAGAAGCTGATGAACGCATTTGGACTTTCCGAGATTCAGGCACAGGCTATTGTTGAGATGACGCTTGGTAAGCTGACGGGCCTTGAAAGAGAGAAGATTGAGGAGGAGCTTGCGCGTTTGCACGCACTGATCGAGGAGCTTCGCGCCATTCTTTCCGACGAGGGCAAGGTGATTGCCATTATTAAGGATGAGCTGCTTGAGATTCGTCGCAAGTATGCAGATGAGCGCCGCACGGAGATCGTCGCCGCAGAGGACGAGATCTCGCTAGAGGATCTTATTGAACGCCACGAGTGTGTTATTACGCTTACCCATGCGGGCTACATTAAGCGTCAGCCTGCGGATGCCTATACCGCACAGCATAAGGGTGGCAAGGGCATTATGGGCATGACCACCAAGGAAGCCGACTTCATCGAGAAGGTGCAGGTGGTCAACAGTCACTCCTATCTTATGCTCTTTACCAACACGGGCAAGGTCTTTATGCGCAAAGCATATCAGATCCCTGAGGCATCGCGTACCGCAAAGGGAACCAATGTCATTAACATCATCGAAACCGAGCCCGGCGAGACCATCACTGCAATGATCAGCGTGGGCGAGTTTGAGGAGAACGCGTATCTTACCATGGTTACGCGCCAAGGCGTGATTAAGCGCACGCTCCTCTCCGAGTACGAGTATCAGCGCAAGGGCGGCAAGCGCGCGTTGACGCTGGACGAAGGCGATGAACTTGTGTTTGTGATGCTTACACACGGAGATGCTACGCTCATGCTAGCGACGCATGAGGGTTCTGCCGCAAGATTTGAGGAAGCCAGCGTGCGCCCGTTGGGTCGCACGGCACGCGGTGTGCGTGGCATCAAGTTGCGCGAGGGCGACTACGTGGTAGGTGCCGTAAAGGTGGAAGACGACAAGAAGCTCATTACCGTAACTGAGAATGGCTATGGAAAACGCACCCCGTTTGACGACTTCCGCGTCAAGGGCCGCGGAATCTTCGGCGTTTCTTGCCACAATCTTACCGACAAGACGGGTCTGCTTGCAGGCATTGCTGCCGTGGATGATGATGACGATTTGATGATGATTACCAACCTCGGCACGATCATTCGTACACCCGTAAAGGGAATCAACACCTATTCTCGTACCGCAGCGGGCGTAATCGTGATGCGCCTTAGCGAGGGTCAGAGCATTGTTAACTTTGCCAAGGTCGCGCATGAGGACGTGGAAGAAGACGAGCAAGCGGCAGAAAGTGTTGAGGGTGCAACGGTGGATACACCCGTGGAAGAATAAAGGACTTCAAAGGGCCGACTCATAGCACAGCAAGTGCAAACGCGCTTGCTGTGCACATCACAAAAATACCCTCGGAGGATCCTACCATATGAAAAAGAAAATAACCATCGTTATCATCGCCGTTGCCGTTGTACTTGCCGCGCTGGCGGCGCTATTGATCATACGCGCTGCGCGTCGCGGAAAGGTGCCTCAGCTTGATAGTGTAAAGGAGCGCTACGTAACGCTTAT
This sequence comes from Eubacteriales bacterium, assembly GCA_045586515.1. Lineage (GTDB taxonomy): Bacteria > Bacillota > Clostridia > Oscillospirales > CAG-272 > Firm-07. Next base: position 7,064 of record JAZNAM010000023.1, on the reverse strand, counting down.
CGAAGCGTCTCCCCCCATCAACGAGATTCTGTTTGGCAAGGGGTTGCCCACTTATCCTCGGATTTCCGACGAGATGTACACGTGTGACGTGCAATTTCGAGAAAAGGACTATAAAATCTCCTATCGTGTGTACGAAAATGAAGTAGGGAAGACCGTTGTACAGTATCAGCATTACGTCGTTGTGTCCGAAGAATCCGGCAGCGTTCATTACGATATCGTGACGGGGGAAATGCTTGCTCCCGACCACGAATCCTATCGTTATGTGGAAAAAACAAAGGACGTTTACGAAGGATATCTTCACCACGATGCCACAACGGGTTATTACTACTATTCGCTTCCTGATGAAAAAGAACCGTCGTTCTATTATACCGACGAGGACGAGGTCTACTATGAGTATTGCACAGTGGATTGCGGTTTCATTTGTACGGACGATATCAAGGAACTGGCAGAGCAGGTATATTCCGATGCATATCTTGGCAAGGTGTATGAAAGCCTGTTTACGGGTATTGCCAACGATGAGTACGCAAACGGCATACAGTATGCGACCTATCGCGATTACGTGGCAAATGGCCAGTCGTATCTGCAAAAATTAAATCCGACCTACGTCGGTCAGTCCGAGTGGCTGACGCTCCCGACAAGACGTTATGACTATGACACGATGCGCATTGCGAAAGGAAGCACCGCCAAGCGCGTGGTTGTAGAAATTGAAAGCTATATAGAGGGGGATGAAGCCGGCCGCATCACCGTCAAGCTCGCGTTTGCGCTTGAGGGTGGCGAGTGGTTCCTGGATACCCCTACCTATTGAACCTGAAAATAATCACAAAAGAAAAATAAACCGTCACACAAGCCCTTTACAAGTGCTAACGAAAGTGCTATGATAAAGGGTGGTGGCGCCACTTGGCGCCACAGATAAAATTGAAATTCTAAAAAGAATATATCTTTAAGGGAGGCATTTACCACGATGGCAATCGAAAGAAAAAAGATTTCAATGGATGGTAATACCGCTGCGGCGCACGTATCTTACGCGTTCACCGAAGTGGCAGCTATCTACCCGATCACTCCCTCCAGCCCCATGGCTGAGGTAACCGATACTTGGTCCGCGACCGACAAGAGCATTCTTGGCGGCCCCGCTCGCAACATTTTCGGCGACCGCGTCAAGGTGATGGAGATGCAGTCTGAGGCAGGTGCCGCAGGTGCCGTACACGGCTCTCTTGCCGCCGGTGCGCTGACGACGACCTACACCGCGTCTCAGGGTCTGCTTTTGATGATCCCCAATATGTATAAGATTGCAGGCGAGCTTTTGCCTTGTGTGATCCACGTTTCCGCGCGTTGCGTGGCTTCTCATGCGTTGAATATTTTTGGTGACCATTCCGACGTATATGCTTGCCGTCAGACGGGCTTTGCTATGATGGCAGAGACCAACCAGCAGGAGATCATGGACCTCGGTGCAGTGGCACATCTTGCCACGATCAAAGGCCGCGTTCCCTTCCTGAACTTCTTCGACGGCTTCCGCACTTCTCATGAGATTCAGAAGACCGCCGCTTGGGATTACAAGGATCTGGAGGAAATGGTAGACAAGGACGCGATTGCTGCGTTCCGCGCACGTTCTATCAACCCCGAGCACCCCGTACTCCGTGGCTCCGCCGAGAACGGAGACATCTTCTTCCAGCATCGCGAGGCGTGCAACTCCTACTACAACGCACTTCCCGCTGTTGTTGAGGAGTATATGGACAAGGTCAACGCCAAGCTTGGCACGGATTACAAGCTGTTCAACTACTACGGTCACCCCGAAGCAGATCGCGTAATCATCGCGATGGGTTCTGTTTGTGACGTGGCGGAAGAGGTCATCGACTATATGATGGCCGCAGGCGAGAAGGTTGGTCTTATTAAGGTCCGTCTGTACCGTCCTTTCTGCGCAGATCGTCTGGCAGCAGCCATTCCCGCTACTGCAAAGAAGATCGCAGTGCTTGACCGCACCAAGGAGCCCGGCTCTCTTGGCGAGCCCCTTTACCTTGATGTTGTTGCGGCACTCGCCCAGCAAGGCGTAAAGGCAAAGGTGGTTGGTGGTCGTTACGGCCTTGGTTCCAAGGATACCACCCCCGCTTCTATCTTCGCAGTTTACGAGAACCTCAAGAAGCGCGAGCCCAAGCACAACTTCACCATTGGTATCGTTGACGACGTGACCGGTCTTTCTCTCAAGGAGAAGGTTGCGCCCGACACCGCACCCGAGGGAACCATTTCTTGTAAGTTCTGGGGCCTTGGCGGCGACGGCACGGTTGGTGCGAACAAAAACTCTATCAAGATCATCGGCGACCATACCGAGAAGAACATTCAGGCGTACTTCCAGTACGACTCCAAGAAGACGGGTGGCGTAACGATTTCTCACCTGCGCTTTGGTGACAAGGCAATCAAGTCGCCCTACTATATCACCAAGGCAAACTTTGTGGCTTGCCACAACGTTTCCTATCTCCTCAAGGGTTACAAGATCGTACAGGACGTGAAGCCCGGCGGCACGTTCCTGCTTGACTGCCAGTGGAGTGCAGAGGAGCTTGATGCAAAGCTTCCCAACTCCGTTAAGGCATATATTGCAAACAACAACATCAACTTCTATATTATCAATGCGACCTCCATCGCAGCCAAGGAAGTTGGCAACCCCAAGGTAAAGAATACCGTGCTGCAGTCTGCGTTCTTCGCGTTGGCCAATATCATGCCCACCGCTGATGCAATCGGCTATATGAAGAAGATGGCGACCAAGTCCTACTCCAAGTTTGGCGAGGAGGTTGTGGCACAGAACCATAAGGCAATCGAGATGGGTGCTGACGCACTTGTTAAGATCGACGTTCCCGCCGCTTGGCAGAACGCCGGCAAGGACAAGGCGGCGAAGCCCGTGAAGAGCGATCGCGAAGGTCTTGCTAGCTACGTCAACAACGTCCTTCTGCCCGTTGGTAAGATGGGAGGCGACAGCCTGCCTGTTTCGGCATTCATGCCTTACGCTGACGGTACGCTTCCTCAGGGTGCAGCTGCATTCGAGAAGCGCGGCGTCGCTGTAAATGTTCCTGTATGGAATCCCAAGAATTGTATCCAGTGTAACAACTGCTCCTTCGTTTGTCCTCACGCCACCATTCGTCCTTTCGCAATGACCGAGGCAGAGGCAAAGCGCGCACCCAAGTCCACCAAGTTTGCGGACAAGCCCGTTATGAAGACGGATTACAAGTTCACCGTGGCAATTTCTCCCCTGGACTGCATGGGTTGTACCCTTTGCGTGAAGGCTTGCCCTGTTAACCAGAACGTTGACAAGAAGGCAGCAGCTGCTGGCGAGAAGCCGAACAAGGAGAACTACGCGATCTATATGACCACGCAGACGAGCCAGATGGAGGCAGGCCAGCAGGAGGCATTTGATTACGCAGTGGCAAAGGTCAGCGAGAAGCCCGAGCTGATCAACGCAACCATCAAGGGCAGCCAGTTCAAGCAGCCTCTGCTTGAGTTCTCCGGCTCCTGCGCAGGTTGTGCCGAGACTTCTTATGCACGTCTTGTTACCCAGCTCTTTGGTGAGCGCATGTATATCTCTAACGCAACGGGTTGTTCCTCTATTTGGGGCGGCTCTGCACCCTCTACTCCCTACACGGTCAACCGTGAGAGCGGCAAGGGCCCCGCTTGGGCGAACTCCTTGTTTGAGGATAACGCCGAGCACGGTCTTGGTATGTTCCTTGGTCAGAAGACCATTCGCGAAAGACTGAAGGGTTACGTTGAGGAAGTGATCGCAAAGACCGAGAACGCTGACATCAAGGCAGCATGCGAGAACTGGATCGCAACCTACGACAACGGCAAGGACAATGGTCCTGCAACCGCTGCTATGGTTGCTGAGCTTGAAAAGTGCGGTTGTGAGATGGCACAGAAGATCCTCGCTGAGAAGGATTACCTTGCAAAGAAGTCCATGTGGATCTTCGGTGGTGACGGCTGGGCATACGACATCGGCTTCGGCGGTCTTGACCACGTGCTTGCATCCGGTGAGGACGTCAACATCATGGTATTCGATACTGAGGTGTACTCCAACACGGGCGGACAGGCTTCCAAGGCTTCCAATATCGGTCAGGTGGCACAGTTCGCAGCAGCAGGCAAGGCAATCGGCAAGAAGAACCTTGCAGAGATCGCCATGTCCTACGGCTACGTTTACGTGGCACAGGTTGCAATGGGTGCAAACATGAACCAGTTGCTGAAGGCACTGACCGAGGCAGAGGCATATAACGGCCCCTCTTTGGTCATCGGCTATGCTCCCTGCGAGATGCACGGCATCAAGAAGGGCGGCATGCAGAACTGCCAGCTTGAGATGAAGAAGGCAGTGGATGCGGGTTACTGGAACATGTTCCGCTACAACCCCACGTTGCCGAACAACAAGCTGACGATCGACAGTGGCGAGCCCACTGCTGATTACCAGGCATTTATCTCCAACGAGGCGCGTTACGCACGTCTTGCACAGTCCTTCCCGGATCGTGCAGAGGCGCTCTTCCAGAAAGCGGAGGAGAACGCAAAGGCGCGTTACGAGAGACTCAAGAAGATGGGTAAGCTTTACGAATAATTGCTAAAACTCACCCCGTTCGCGCGCTAAACGTGGACGGGGTGAACTTGAAAGGACAAGGTTATGTATCGCAATACGAATTGTAAGTTGCAAGCGCATCGCGGCGTTTGTACCGAGGCACCCGAAAATACGATGGCGGCGTATCGCTTGGCGGTCGCGCAAGGATACGATATTATTGAGTTTGATCCCAAGTGCACGAAGGACGATATGTGGGTGGTGCATCACGACATGGCGCTCAACCGCACGTGCCGCTTGGCAGGCAAGGAAATTGCTGAGCCTAATGCAGACATTCGTGATTACACCTACGAGGAGCTTGCCGATTTGGACGTAGGCGAATGGTATGCGCCCGAGTTCGCGGGCGAGCGCATTCCTATGCTTTCCCAGGTGCTCGATTACCTGCGGGGACAGGGTGTCGAGGGAAAGATCGACAATGTATTCGAGCGCTTTTCTGCCGGTCAGCAGAGAATGCTGTTTGATATCGTTGAAAAGCACGCGGATACCACCAAAGTAGGGCTTACTTCTACAAAGGTCAGATTTCTGGAGCAGTATGGCGCGCGTTTCCCCCAGGCTCCGCTACATTATGACGGTGACGTGGATGATGAAACGCTGGATAAGCTTGCTGCGATTGCCGAAGGCCACGTGGTGACTGTTTGGATGCATATGGGTACGTCGATGGTATCCTGGTGCAAGCGTCCTGCCGTTACCCCCGAGGTGGCGGCAAAGATCAAGGCGCACGGATTTAAGCTAGGCATCTGGATTCTTGGTGATGACGAGGAGATGGCGCGCGCGCTGGCATTTGGCGCAGACGTGGTGGAAACCACGGGCGGCATCAAACCGTAAACGCAATCAAAAAAGGCCGCCACTGGGCGGCCTTTTTATGCGCATAAACTTTTTTGCAAAAAGGTCTTGCAAAATGCGCGAAAGTGTGGTATAATCTCTCATGTTGTACAGGGGTATAGCTCAGCTGGTAGAGTACTGGTCTCCAAAACCAAGGGTCGTGGGTTCGAATCCTTCTGCCCCTGCCAATGAAGGGGCTCAGCCTTTTGGACTACTTAAGTGTAGACTAAAAGGATGAGCCCTTTCTCATTTTACAAAACAACACGCTCAAAGAACTCCGTCTCAACTTGGGACGGAGTTTTCATATTCAAAGTTCGGTGCATTCGGACTTCGTTGTAATACTCAATATATTCATCAAGCACAGCCGCAAGCTCGGAGGCCGAATCGTAAATGTGATAATAAATCGCCTCTTTTTTCAACGTATTGAAGAAAGACTCACAAACAGAATTATCGTATGGATAGCCCGGCGCTGAAAAAGACTGCCTACATCCCAGATCTTCTAAATGTGTTCGGAAAGCATATGATGTATACTGTGCGCCCTGATCGCTGTGAAAAATCAGATTTTCAGGTTTCCCACGTTCTTCAAATGCCTCATCGAAGGTGTTCATTGTAAGCACTGTGTCGATTGTGTTGGAAATACCATATGATAAAATTTTCCTTGAAAACAAGTCGATTATCACGCAAACAAACATATATTGATCTTTTACTTTCACATAGGTAATATCGCTTGCCCAAACCATATTCGGTGCTTCGGTACTGAATTCTCCGCGAATAAGATTGCGAAATTTATTGCGTGACAATGATTTTTTGTGTTCAAGCGTGTACGGCGCAACCTTTACTTGAAGTCCCATTTCCTTCATCAAGCGGCTGATGCGCATTTTGCTGACTTGATATCCACGTTCTTGCAACTTGTATTTTATTGGGTTTCGTCCAAACCGTTCGTTGCTTTGATAAAATATCTCCCGAATCAATACACTAAGCTCTCTGTCCGCAAGTTCATAACTGCTCGGCAAATCACCTTTCTTCTTGCGGTTGTAGTATGTACCTCTTGGTATTTGCAAAGCTTCGCACAAAACATGAACCGAGTATTTGCCTTCCAAGCGCTTTATCTCAGCAACCTTTTCGGTAATCGAAGCGGTGACACCACAACGTAATTCCTTGGATGCCTCAACGATTTTGTTCAGCTTATCAAGGTGTGCTTTGGCTTTATGACCAGTATTCGCAGGTTTTTTCGAAGCCCTAAAAAAGTGATTTTCCTCATATTTCTTTTTCCATTTAAAAAGCGTACTACGGGCAATCCCGTATTTTTCAAGAGTTGCATCAATATTTCGGTGCATTTTGTAGTGCTTGATAACCTCGATTTTGAAATTGTCGGGATAATAGATTTTTGGCATGGTAGCCTCCTGTTATATAAAGATTTCGTCAAAAGACGAACAATTATTATACCACGAATTTGTTATGAGTATATATACGAAAGCACGAGCCGTGGACCAAACAAACCAATAGCCCTCATTTTTCTGAAATGAGGGCTATTTACATTAAGAATATAAAAGCCTATATAGTAGACGATAAGTTGCGAAATCCATAGAGGTAACACCCGATATGCTGAAAACTGGGCTGTTCAAACGCTTTATTCGTGCGGTGGTCAGAA
>JAZNAM010000022.1:0-5186 GCA_045586515.1 Eubacteriales bacterium | reverse complement strand
CCCCAAATGGGCGGTGGCGTACAAATTCCCGCCTGAGCAAAAGCGCACCAAGCTGCTTGACATCACGGTTGCCGTGGGGCGTACGGGCGTCCTTACGCCCACCGCGGTGCTCTCCCCCGTCCGTCTGGCGGGCACGACTGTTTCGCGCGCGACGTTGCACAACGAGGATTTCATTCACGAGCGCGATATTCGCATCGGTGACACCGTAACGGTACAAAAAGCGGGCGACATTATCCCCGAAGTCGTTTCCTCGGATACGAAAGCAAGAGTTGGCACAGAAGAGGCCTATTTCTTGCCCCGTGTATGCCCTTCTTGCGGTGAGCCAGTCATGCGTGACAGTGATGAGGGCGCGGCGATCCGCTGCACCAACGCCGCTTGCCCCGCGCAACTTTCCCGCGCCATCGAGCACTTTGCCTCCAAGGGCGCCATGAACATTGAGGGCCTTGGTCCCCAGGTGGTAGAAGCATTGCTTGCCGCCGATCTCATTCACGACGTGGCAGATCTGTACTCGCTTCGCGAGCAGGACGTTGCAAATCTGGAACGCATGGGCGACAAATCCGCCGCCAACCTCATCGCCGCCATCGACCGCTCTCGCGCGGCAGGCCTGGAGCGCCTTATTTTCGCGCTCGGCATCCGCAGCATCGGCGAGGTTGCCGCCACCGCGCTTGCCGCACGCTACGGCACACTGGAAGCGTGCTTTACCGCCACACGTGAGGAACTGATCGAAATCGAAGATTTTGGCGCCATCACGGCAGATTACGTGGTCAACTATTTCTCGCATGAGCCAAACGTTGCGCTTTGCCGTCGCCTCATCGACGCAGGGCTTGTCACAAGCGCCGTTGCCGCCCCGACGGGCGACAAATTGGCAGGGCTCACCTTCGTGCTCACGGGCACACTCCCCGACATGACGCGCGACGAAGCCGCGGCGCGTATTCGCGCGGCAGGCGGCAAGGTTGTCGGTTCGGTATCCAAGAAAACCTCTTTCGTTGTGGCAGGTGAGGAGGCGGGTTCCAAGCTCACCAAGGCGAACGCCCTGGGCATCCCCGTCATTGACAAGGACGCACTTCTTGCCATACTGGAGGAGAACGCATGACCGTTATCAGTTTATCCGACATTTCCCTCTCCTTTGGCACGCGCCGCATCCTTGATAGCATCTCATTCGCGCTCAATGAAAACGACAAACTCGGCATTATCGGCGTGAACGGGTGCGGAAAATCCACTCTTTTCAAGGTAATCACGGGGGAGCTTTCTCCTGACGAGGGCGCCGTGTTCCGCGCGGGCGACAAAACGCTTGGCATCCTCACCCAGGATGGCGCGTTTGAGGTGCGCGACGAGGAGGGCAACACCCCCCTTGCCCAAATGATTGCCGCTTTCCCCGAATTGCTTGCCGCAGAAGCGCGCCTTGCCGCGCTTCAAGCAGAACTTGCGGTGAGGGAAAACGAGGCACATACACGCGAGTATGAGAGTTTAACACGCACCTTTACCGAAGCAAATGCAAAGTTTATCGCGGATGGCGGCCTTGAATTCAAAGGACGCTGTGCTTCGATCCTCACGCGTTTCGGCTTTGACGAGCGCATGCAACTTCAACCCTTGCACACGCTTTCGGGCGGTCAGCGCACGCGCCTTGCACTTGCGCGCGAACTTGCGCGCGAGCCCGACATTCTACTGCTCGACGAGCCGACCAACCACCTGGACATTGAAACCCTGCTGTTTCTTGAAAACTTTCTTGTTCAGTACCGCAAGTGCGTGCTGATCATCTCGCACGACCGCTATTTCCTGGACCGTGTGACAAACAAAACATTGGCGCTGGAATACGGACGCGCCAAGCTCTACAACGGCGGCTACACCGCCTCCATGGAGCAACGACGCATTGACCGCGAGATCGCGGAAAAGCACTACCGCAATCAACAAAAGGAAATCGCGCGCCAGGAGGCATACATCGCGCAGCAACGTGCCTGGAACCGCGAGCGCAATATTGTGGCGGCGGAATCCCGCCTCAAACTCCTTGCCAAGATGGAGCGTGTGGAACGTCCGCGTGAAGCCCCAAAGTCCATTCGCCTCTCCTTTTCCATGGCACACGAGAGCGGCAACGAGGTGCTGCACATCAAAAAGCTTGGTATGGCGTTTGGCGAAAAAGCGCTGTTTTCAGACGTGACGTTCCTGCTTAAAAAAGGCGAGCGTGCATTCATTATCGGTCCCAACGGGTGCGGAAAATCCACCTTGCTCAAACTCATTTTGGGCAAACTTGCACCGCGCGCCGGACGCATAGAATTGGGCTATAACGTGGAGATCGGCTACTACGATCAGGAAAACCAAAACCTCACCGAAACCAATACCGTTTTAGAGGAGTTGCACAACGCCTACCCCGAGAAAACCGACCTGGAAATCCGCAACACGCTTGCCCTGTTCCGCTTTGTTGGCGAGGACGTTTTTCGCACCGTTAGCGTACTTTCGGGCGGCGAGCGCGCAAGACTCACACTTGCTAAGCTCATCTTGTCGCAAATGAACCTCTTGGTGCTTGACGAGCCGACCAACCATCTCGACATTGACTCGCGCGAAGCACTGGAGGGGGCACTCTCGGCATTTGAGGGCACGATCCTTGCCGTGTCGCACGACCGTTACTTTATGGACAAGCTTGCTACGCGTTTCCTTGAATTAAAACCCGGTGCCGCCTTTGATGGGGATCTGCTTGACTTCCCCGTTGGGCGTGTGGGAGAGGGGTATGATGAGCTTTGCTCCTTCAAAAAAAAGCGAGAGGTTACTGCCATACCCACAGCAAGCGCGGCGCCCGTCGAGCAAGCAATGAGCGACAACAAAGCACAGTACCTTGCGCGCAAGCAAAGCGACGCCGAAGCAAGAAAAGAGCGTGCGCGCATGGCGCGTCTTAAAAAAGAAGCAGAGGCACTCGAAGCCGAGCTTGCCGCCATCGACGAAGAACTGTTTGGTTCTGCCGCGACAGATTACACGCGTGCCGCAGAGCTTGACGCACGCAAACAGGAAGCGGAAGAGCGCCTGCTTGAAATTTATGAAACCATTGGTGTTTGACACCGCTTTGGGGAGAGCTCCGCAAGCGCGGCTCTCCCCTTTTTTGCCCTGTAATTTCTTTTTATTTTTTTCAAAAAAAGGTGTTGACAAACCCATTCGTGTGTGATATACTATACGAGTCATGGCGGAGTAGCTCAGTTGGCTAGAGCAACCGGTTCATACCCGGTAGGTCACGGGTTCAAGTCCAGTCTCCGCTACCAGGCCCGTTGGTCAAGCGGTTAAGACACCGCCCTTTCACGGCGGTAACATGGGTTCGATTCCCGTACGGGTCACCAAAAGAAAAAGGCATCTGCCAACGGCAGATGCCTTTTTCTTTTGGCGATGCGCTTCGCGCACGAACCCAGCACGCGCAAAGCGCGTGCATGGGTTCGCATTTTCGCCGCAGAGCGGCGCCCGCTTGCGAGACGACGGCAAGGCGAAAAATATTCGCACGGAATGCGAAATTGCCTGTTCGCACTCGTCACAAAACACCCACCACGTGCATGGGGTCGCATTTTGCGAGCCAGGCGAGGGGGGGAGCTTGCTCACACTCGCCGCGAGCAAAAATCTTCGCACAAAGTGCGAAATGGCATGTTTGCACTCGCCTTAACACGCGCCATACGAAACATCTTCCCGACAGCGCTTGGCGCTGGCGGATACAAAAAACACCGCCCCGTTGGGCGGCGTTTTTGTGTTTTGTTAAAATCAGAGTCTTGCAAGAAGCTCCTTGATTAGATCCCAAACAGGGGTGATCTTAAGCAGCACAGGAATGAAGATAAGCGAGATCACGGACATCAGCTTGATGAGAATGTCCATGGCAGGGCCTGCGGTGTCCTTAAGGGGATCGCCAACGGTATCGCCCGTGACGGCTGCCTTGTGGGTATCGCTGCCCTTGCCACCGAAGTTGCCAGCTTCGACATGCTTCTTTGCGTTATCCCAAGCACCGCCTGCGTTCGCCATGAATACGGCAAGCATGATCGCGGACACAAGACCACCGATCAGGATGCCACCAAGACCAGCAGCGCCAAGCAAGATGCCGCCCAGGATGGGAGAAAGGATAGCAAGCAGACCGGGAACAACCATCTCACGCAGCGACGCCTTGGTGGAGATGTCGATGCAGCGGTTGTAGTCAGGTGCGCTCTCGCCCTTCAAAATGCCGGGATTTGCCATGAACTGTGCACGAACCTCCTCAACCATCTTGTTTGCCGCCTTACCAACGGACGCAATGGTCATTGCGGAGAAGAGATAGGGCAGCATTGCGCCGATCAGCATACCGATGAGCACGCAAGGATCCGCAAGCGAAATTTGAACGTGTGCCGCCTCCATGAAGGAAACGATGAAAGCAAGAGAGGTCAGAGTTGCAGAGCCAATGCAGAAGCCCTTGCCGATTGCCGCGGTGGTGTTACCAACCGAATCGAGCTTATCGGTGATGCCGCGCACTTCGTGGGGCATACCGGACATTTCCGCGATACCGCCTGCGTTGTCAGCGATAGGACCGTAGCCGTCAACCGACACGGTGATACCAACGGTGCAAAGCATACCAACTGCTGCCAGCGCGATGCCGTACGCACCGCCAAAGAAATAGGAAATTGCAATCGCAACTGCAAGGCACACAATAGTGAGCCAGGTAGATTTCATGCCGACGCCAAGGCCTGCAATGATGTTCGTACCGTGACCCGTTTGGGACTCTTTTGCGATCGTCTTCACCGACTTGTACTCATCCGATGTATAAAGCTCTGCCACAAAGCCAACGGCAATGCCAGCGACAAGACCTGCGATCACGCAAATCATAAACTTGTAATCGTTGAGGTAAAGCAGGGAAAGCGCAGCAGACGCAGCAACCACGATGCCCGTTGCGGTATAGGTTGCAATGTTGAGCGCCTTGTGAGGATCTGCCCACTTGCGTGCGCGTACAAACAGAACGGAAATAACGGATGCGAGAATACCAACGCCGCAGATCAGCACGGGGAAAAGAATATGCTTGAAGCTAAGACCCGTGAAAAGTGCCATCGTAAGGCAGGAGATGATCGAGCCGACGTAGGATTCGGTGAGATCGGAGCCCATTCCGGCAATGTCTCCCACGTTGTCGCCTACGTTGTCGGCAATGGTGGCGGGGTTACGGGGGTCGTCCTCGGGAATGCCTGCCTCCAGCTTGCCCACCA
>JAZNAM010000021.1:0-10015 GCA_045586515.1 Eubacteriales bacterium | reverse complement strand
AAATTTTTTGCATATTCTCTTTTTCTTTTGCGTATGATGAAAGAAAAGAAGGTGGAGTGTGAGCGTACATGTCAGAGTATCAGGAATTAATGGGGGCGTTGTCTTTGTTATCCGATGTTGCGTGTGTGGACGTCATAGGTCGCTCTGTTTTGGGGCGTGAAATTCCCATTGTGACACTTGGGACGGGGAAACGCGCGGTGTTATATGTAGGAGCAATGCATGGAACGGATGCCACCGTGTCAAGGGTTTTACTCGATTTTATAGAGGATTATCTTTCCTGTCTTACGCGAAAAATGACGCAGTACACCTATCCCTTAGAACAAATGTTTCGTGAACGCAGTATTTACATTGTGCCGATGCTCAATCCTGATGGCGTTGTTTATGCAAACGAGGGCGTTGGCGCTGATAATCCGCTTTTTGAGCGCGTTTGCACGATGAACGGCAAACGCTCAGATTTTAGCTCGTGGCGTGCCAATGCGCGCGGTGTGGAGCTTTCTCGCAATTTTGGCGTTGGCTTTATTGAGGGGAAGCAACGTGAACGAGAGCGAGGCGTACTTGGCGGTGCCCCTAACGGTTTTGGTGGAGAGTACCCGGAATCAGAACCGGAAACGGCTGCACTTTGCCGGATGATTCGTTGTCGTGCAGAGGATCTGATCGGTATTGTGACGATCTCGCTTGGTAAGGACGGAATACGCTGTAGTTGTGAGGATAATATGACGGCAAAATGTGTGGCAACGGGGCGCGTTCTGTCCAGGTTCACAGGGCTTTCTGTTACGCGCGGAGAAGGAATACGCGGGTCGCTTTCCGACTGGTGTGTAAGATCTCTTTCTCGTCCTACGTATGAGATTAGTTGTGAGCTGCCGCCGCGAAAAGACGCGGATGCAACTCGCGTATGGCTTTATACAAAGCTTCGTCGCACATTTTTTTCGTTTCCGTATTTGTTATAAAAAAGAGCTTCGCTGTAGCGAAGCTCTTTTTTATTATGCGTCGGTATCAAATACGTTGATTTGATCACCCGCGCGAGTGGGCGCGTTGTAGGCGATACCCAGATGCTCGTACGCACGTCGTGTCACGCAGCGTCCGCGCGGTGTGCGCGAAAGGAATCCGATCTGCATAAGATATGGTTCATACACATCTTCCAGTGTCACTGCTTCCTCGCCGATGGTGGCGGCAAGCGTTTCAAGGCCAACGGGGCCACCGTCATAGAATTTGATGATAGCGCCTAGCATATGGCGGTCAATGTGGTCAAGACCCAGCCCGTCAATCTCCAACTGCTGCAAAGCATAATTCGCGATTTCCGACGTGATAGCGCCATCGCCCTTCACTTGTGCAAAGTCACGCACGCGCTTGAGCAGGCGATTGGCAATACGCGGCGTGCCGCGAGAACGAGAAGCGATTTCAATCGCGCCGTCGGGGGAGAGGGGAAGCGAGAGAATGTCGGCACTGCGGCGCACGATTGTGGCGAGTTCCTCCGGGCTATAAAGTTCTAATTTCAGTAATACACCGAAACGGTCGCGCAAAGGGGTGGAGAGCTGACCGGCACGTGTCGTGGCACCAATCAGCGTGAAGCGCGGCAGGTCAATGCGAATGCTTCTGGCGGCAGGACCCTTACCAATAATGATGTCTACAGCGTAATCTTCCATTGCAGGATAGAGCACTTCCTCTACTGAACGGGACAAGCGATGAATCTCGTCGATAAACAGCACATCGCCCTCCGAAAGATTGGTTAAAAGTGCGACCAGATCACCTTGTTTTTCAATGGCAGGGCCCGAGGTGACGCGAATATTGACGCCCATTTCGTTAGCAATAATGTTGGAAAGTGTTGTTTTACCAAGACCGGGAGGGCCGTAAAGCAGCACGTGATCTAGACTGTCACCACGTTTTTTTGCGGCGTCGATGTAGACTTTTAAATTCTCTTTTGCTTTTTCTTGGCCCACGTAATCTGCAAGGGTTTGCGGACGCAACGTGATCTCGGGTTCGATATCCTCGCGTGTGACGGAAGTGGAGAGGATACGGCTTTCAAAGTCAAAATCTTCACTAAAATCCATAGTATCCTCCTTATCTCATGAGTTTTTTGAGTGCAGCGCGAATAATTTCCTCGGAACTCTTGCCGGCAGTATCCATACCTTGTAATGCCGTAAGAATTTCCGAACGACTGTAACCCAGCACGACAAGAGCTTCCTGTGCATCGCGCAGCGCACCGCCCGTGGCGACAGGCGTGTCCACAGTGGGCACAGAGCCGCTACCGAGATCGGAAAGGGTAGCGCCGGCGGCGAGTTTGTCGTGCAGTTCAAGCACGATGCGCGCGGCAATTTTGGGACCAATACCGTTTGCTTTTGAGATTGCTTTTTTGTCTTCGGATACCACGGCGAAAATGAATTGCTCGGGGGTGAATTGTGAGAGGATCGCAATGGCTGCTTTCGGACCTACACCTTGTACGCTTGTGAGCAAGAGGAAGGTGTCAAGCTCGGCTTCGCTTTGAAAGCCAAACAACTCGATTCCGTCTTCGCGCACAGCGAGATGCGTAAATAGCTTAACATTTGTCGCATTTGAACTTGATATAGCGCCGTAAGTGCGGTCGCTGATTGTCATTTTATAACCGACACCGCCTGCCGATATAACGGCAAATCCGGGCCTTAAAAGGGAGAGAGGCCCCTCGATAAAGTAAAACATATCATCCTCCGTCAAGTGCTTTCTTCGGGTGTTTGCATGCGTTTAATGGCGCGTTCTAGCTTGATACGATCAAGGTCCATATCGCGTCCGCATCCAAGGCAAATGACGCGACAGATGCTGCCCACGCGCATAATACGGAAGCGGTGTTCACCACACGGATGCGGCTTTTTAAGCTCGACGATGGAGCCTTGTTGCAATTTAAGAATCGGCATGGGAATCCTCCTACTGCTTCAATACGTCAAGTATATCATATTTCTCGCTATAAGTAAAGATAAAACAATAAAAATTTGTTTTTATGTCGTGCGCGCGTTGACGCGCGAGTATTTTTGTGCTATAATGTATTTTATCATACTATGCTCACGGACTGCTTTCGTGGGCGGAAAGGAGTCGTTATGGTCATTCTCGGTATTGATCCCGGTCTTGCGATCGTTGGATGGGGTGTGATCGACTATGCAGGCGGTCGCTTTAAAACGCTTGGTTACGGCTCTATACAAACTCCCGCGGGACTTCGAACAGAGGAACGCCTCGCTCGTATTTACCGCGAATTAAACGAGATCATCGATCATTACAATCCCTCCGAAATGGCGGTTGAGGAGTTGTTTTTCAATACCAACGTGACTACGGGTATCCGCGTGGCGGAGGCGCGTGGCGTTATCTTGCTGTGCGGTGAACAAAAGGGGATTCGTATGGCGGAATATACACCCATGCAGGTTAAGCAAGCGGTAGTAGGTTACGGAAAAGCAGAAAAGAAGCAGGTGATTATGATGGTGACCAAACTTTTGGGACTTCCTGCGCCGCCAAAGCCGGACGATACCGCAGACGCCCTTGCGATTGCCGTTTGCCACGGCCATTCGGGCGTTTCGCGTCTGGCACAGTATTACAACCGTTAAAGGAGCAACGCTATGTGGATATGCGATAACTGGAAAGACTATGAACTACTCGACGCAACGGACGGTGAGCGTCTGGAGCGTTGGGGAAAATACATACTTGTGCGTCCCGATCCCCAGATCCTGTGGCGCGGCGCTGCCGCACATCCTGCATGGAAGCGTGCAGATGCGATCTACCGTCGTTCAAGCGCGGGTGGTGGCGGCTGGAAACAAAGCCGCTTGCCTGAGCAATGGAATATCGGATATGGTGATCTCAAGTTTTTGATCAAACCCATGGGTTTTAAGCATACAGGGCTTTTCCCGGAGCAGGCTGCCAACTGGGACTGGTTTTCGGAGAAGATTCTCCGTGCGGGTCGTCCCATCAAGGTGCTTAACCTATTCGCTTATACGGGCGGTGCTACTGTTGCGGCTGCTAAGGCAGGCGCATCCGTAGTACACGTAGATGCCGCTAAGGGTATGGTTGCACAAGCCAAGGAAAACGCGCGCCTTTCGGGTCTTGGCGATGCGCCGATTCGTTATATTGTGGATGATTGCAAGAAATTTGTGGAGCGCGAGATCAAACGCGGCAATCATTACGATGCCGTGATCATGGATCCGCCCTCTTATGGACGTGGTCCGTCGGGTGAGGTATGGAAGATCGAGGATTGTGTGGACGAGCTTGTAACGCTCACCGCTAAGCTTCTCTCGCCGGAACCTCTGTTTTTCCTCATCAACTCCTACACCACGGGGCTTTCTCCTTTGGCAATGAGTTATATTCTTGAACTGCGCGTGAAGAGCCGCTTTGGCGGCACCTGTACTGCGGGTGAGCTTGGTATTCCTGTTAAACAAACGGGGGCGGTTCTGCCTGCAGGTGCTTCTGCTCGTTGGGAACTGTGAGGTAATTATGAGCGATGCATTTATTCATGCAAAGGATCTATATTACACTTATCACGAGGAGAGCAACAATGCCGCCCCCGTGTTACGTGGACTGACGCTTGATATTCAAAAAGGGGAATACGTGGCGATACTGGGTCACAACGGCTCAGGCAAATCGACCTTTGCCAAGCTTCTTAACGCGATTCTTGTCCCCGACGCGGGAACATTGGTGGTCGCGGGATATGAACTGTCCGACAAAAACATTAGTGATGACGAGGTCTTCGCACTTCGCCGCGAGGTTGGTATGGTCTTCCAAAACCCCGACAATCAGCTGGTTGCAACGATTGTGGAGGAGGATGTTGCCTTCGGCCCGGAAAACCTAGGCGTTCCCTCCAAAGAGATTCGCGCTCGCGTGGACGACGCGCTTGCTGCCGTTGGCATGACGGAATATGCGCGCCATGAGCCCCACCGTTTGTCGGGCGGACAAAAGCAACGCGTAGCGATTGCCGGATTGATCGCCATGATGCCGTCTTGCATGATTTTTGACGAATCTACCGCCATGCTTGATCCCGTGGGGCGGCGCGAGGTGATTGAAGCCTTTGAAAAGCTCAATCGAGAGCAGGGTATCACGGTTCTTACCATCACGCATTACATGAGTGAGGCGGCACGCGCCGATCGCGTAATTGTGCTTGATGATGGAAAGATTTTGATGGATGGTCCCCCTGCCGAAGTCTTTGCCAGAGCCGATGAGTTACAAGCCGTGGGCCTTGACGTACCGCAGTGTACCTCTCTGGTGCACGCGCTTCGCGCCAAAGGCGTCGACATTGTGGGGGAACCCGTAACAACCAAGGAGTGCGCAGAGATGATTCTTGCGGCACTCGGTAAGGAGGTGTGTGATGGCAACGGTAACGCTTGAACACGTTTCCTACGTGTATGAGCCCGGCACTCCTTTTGAGGTCAAAGCACTTGATGATGTAAGTCTTACTATTCGTGAAGGCCGTATTACAGGTATCATCGGGCATACAGGTTCTGGAAAATCCACCATGGTACAGCTTTTCAATGGTTTGGAAAGACCGCTTAGCGGCAAAATTTTGCTCGATGGCGTTGATATCTGGGAAAAGCCGAAGAATATGCGCTCGATTCGTTTCCGCGTAGGACTGGTGATGCAGTATCCCGAGTATCAACTCTTTGAGGAGAGCGTGCGCGCCGACATTGCGTTTGGCCCTCGCAATATGGGGCTTGACGAGGAGGAGATTGCAGCACGTGTTGTGGAGGCGGCCGCTCTTGTCGGTCTTGATCCCGCCGATCTTGATAAATCACCGTTTGATCTTTCGGGCGGTCAGAAACGTCGTGCGGCAATTGCGGGTGTAATGGCAATGCGTCCCGAGGTCTTGGTGCTCGATGAGCCTGCGGCAGGTCTTGATCCGCGCGGTAGGGACGTGATCCTTGGCGCTATTCGTAAATATGCAAGTCACACAGGTGCTACGGTCATTATCGTGAGCCACAGCATGGAAGATATGGCGTCTTATTGCGACGATATCGTTGTTATGTCGCACGCCAAGGTCTTTCTTTCTGGCACGCGAGATGAGGTGTTTACACGTGCCAACGAGCTGGAAAGCGTTGGACTTGATGTGCCACAGATCACGCATCTTGCGTGGGAGCTCGCACGTCGCGGTGTGTCGCTTGAAGGCGGTATTTATACCGTAGAAGCAGCGCTTGATGCGCTACTCAAACAATTTTCATAAAGGACAAAACACGAACACATGAAAAATGTTGCATTGGGACAGTATTATCCTGTTCACTCTCCCGTGCACCGTCTGGATGCAAGAGCCAAGGTGATTCTTGCTGTGCTGTATATCGTGGCGACGTTTCTTTGCAAAAACGTCTACACATTTGTAGCGCTTGCGGTTTCTGCTCTTTTGCTGATCCTTCTCTCGCGCCTTCCGTTGCGCGCGGTGCTTCGGGGAATAAGACCCATTTTGTTTATCATGTGCTTCACAGCGTTTTTTAACCTGTTTCTGACAAAGGGGGAGGGAGAGCCGCTGTGGCACTTTTGGCGACTTTCCCTTTACACTGAGGGCATTTACGCCGCCGTATTTATGTTGGTACGTATCGTCGTGCTGATTCTTGGCACGGGCGTATTCCTCACCTATACGACCACACCGATTGCGCTTACCGATGCAATAGAGAGCTTGCTCTCGCCATTGCGCATTTTCCGCTTACCTGTGCACGAATTTGCCATGATGATGACCATTGCGCTTCGCTTTATTCCGCTTCTCTCGGAGGAAACGGGAAAGATTATGAATGCGCAAAAGGCACGTGGTATTGATTTTTCGCACGGATCACTTCTGCGTCGCGCAAAGGCATTGGTTCCGATCCTCATTCCGCTCTTTGTGTCTGCTTTCCGCCGTGCGGAAGAGCTTGCAACAGCAATGGAGTGTCGTTGCTATCGCGGTGGCGCAGGGCGCACTAAAATGACGGTGCCGCGCTTACATGCGCGCGATTTCGTGGCAATCACACTTATGATTGCCTTTGGTGCCGGGATCCTGTATCTCAACCGACTTGGCATCGGCTATTCTTTGTGAGGTTGCTATGGGAAATAAGATACTGTTAGAGATTTCTTACTGTGGCACAGCGTACTGTGGTTATCAAGTGCAGCCCAACGGTGTAACGGTACAAGAGATGCTGAATCGCGCTGCTGAAGCGTTATTTGGATATCCTTGTGACGTAGTAGGGTGCAGTCGAACGGACAGCGGCGTGCACGCGAGAGCTTTTTGTGCCACACTATCTCGCAAAGGGGAAAACGAACTCGTTACCGCAATCGAACCTTCTCGTATTCCGCGTGCGCTCAATGCACACTTGCCTGATGATATTGCAGTACGCAGTGCAAGATTTGTTCCCGATGATTTTCACGCGCGCTATGGTGTGATCTCCAAGGAATACGAATATGTGATTTATAACGGTCGTGAGCGCGATCCGTTTTACCGTGACCGCGCCTGGCACATTCCAACCCCGATTGATAACGCGGCACTTACCGCTATGCAAGCGGCGGCGGCGCATTTTGTTGGCAAACAGGACTTTTCTGCGTTCCGCGCAGCAAGCGCCGATACCACGGATAAAGATACTGTGCGCCACGTAATGCGCGCAACGGTCGAGCGTCGCGGTGATGTGATCAGTTTCCGTGTTCGTGCGGATGGATTTCTTTATAACATGGTGCGTATTATGGTGGGGACGCTTGTGGCAGTTGCGGCAGGGCGTTTGTCGCCCGATGATATCCCCGCAATACTGGCTGACGGTGATCGCCGCCGTGCAGGGCAGACAGCCCCTGCCTGTGGCTTGTATTTAGACGAGGTTTACTACGAGTAAAAGGAGCAGTTATGGCAAAACAGCGAAAAGGGGAAGAGATCGTTCCAATCGAAATGATCGCTTCCTCCTGTGAAAACAACCCGAAAAAACCGAATAATTATTGGGAGAGGGCGGCGAGGCTCTATAAGATGGCATTTCGCGTGATCCTTTGTGCTTTACCCGTTTTTGTGATCGTTTTTGTGGCGGTCTGTGCACGCGCGTTCACTTACGAGAGCATTTACTGTTTCTTCAAGGATATGGGCGCTACAAGCTCTTTCGTTACGGCGGACTATCAAAGCGTTTCCTACACCTATGAGGAAGGGGAGCGCAGCATTGTTTCCTACCGTGGCGGCGTTGCGGTTGCAGGACAAAACGGCGTTGAGGTCTACTCGCCCGATGGTGCAATTTTGCTTGCACGAGAGGCGAAAATGACCACACCTCGTGCGGTTGCTTCGCGTAAATTCTTGGTAACCTATGATTTTGGTCAGACCGGATTTACGGTGACGAACACTTACGCTCGCGTACATCAAGGCGAAACAGACTATCCCATTTATATGGCAGAGGTGGCTGACACAGGGCATTTTGCTTTTGTGACGCCTTCGCTTGACGACCTCTCGCACGTGTATCTTTACAACGAGAACTGCAAGCTTGTTAATTGCTTTGAAAAGAACTATGCAGTGGTAGGTGTAGCCATTTCCGAGAACGGTTCGCACATTGCCATGCTTGGTCTTGCGAGCGATGCGGGCAATATCTATTCCGTTATGGAAGTGTATCGTATTGGGGATACCACGCCGGGTACCACCGTAACCTTTGAGGGAGAAATGCCCCTTGCCCTTGATTTTACGAACAATCGTAATCTCTCTGTGCTCACAGACGGCGCATTGCGCGTCCTTACGCTCACGGGAGAAGAGCGAGAAAGTGTTGCACTGGATGGCACGGTTGTTGCGTTTGATAGCAATGAGCATGGTTGTGTTGCCGTCATTGAAATGAATGATTTTACAGCGGAGCATCGCGTTGTTGTGCTTGATAAGAAGGGCAAGTTGCTCACTGACACCACCGTAAACGGAGCGGTTCACTCGGTGTCCATGGCGGAGCGTCGCGCGTTTGTGCTGTGTAATGACGAGATTCTTGCTATTTCCGGAAAGAACGGTGAAATCGTGGCAAAAAACTGCGGTAAGGGAGCGATCGGACTCTTTGCTGTAGACAGCAAGCGCGTACGGGTATCCTTTGCGGCAGAGGCAAAGCTGTTTACGATTGATTAAGAAAGGTATTAGTTATGGTAATGTGTTCCAAGTGCCACAAACGGGTGGCAACCGTTTTCGTCACTAAAGTCGAGAACGGGCAACGGAGAACGGAGGGACTCTGTATTCGTTGCGCAAATGAGCTTGGCCTACCGACCGAGCAAATGATGGGCAATGTGATGGGTCAGCTTGGTATCACGCCCGATCAGCTTGAAAATTTGGGAGAAGAACTCAACAGCTTGATCCAGAGCGGTCTTCCCAGTGATAATGACGATGTAGAGGATGGCGGTGCTCCCGCTATTGATTTCCCAAAACTGTTCCGCGAAAGTGGTCTGTTTGGCAATTTAGAAGCGAGTGATGCCTCCAATATTGTGAGCGCAGAGGGCGACGAACAAGGGGAACAACCGGGTAATAAGAAGAAAAAGAAAAAGGATAAGAAAGAAAAAGAGAAGCAACACAAGTTCCTCGACACCTATTGCCGCAATCTCACCAAGCGTGCCGAGCGCGGCGAGCTTGATCGCATCGTGGGACGCGAGCGTGAACTGGCACGCGTCATTCAGATCCTTTGCCGCAGACAAAAGAATAATCCTTGTCTTATTGGTGAGCCCGGTGTCGGTAAAACCGCCATTGCAGAGGCGCTTGCACAGCGCATTGCAGACGGAAATGTGCCCTATAAATTGCGCGGCAAGCAGGTATATTTGGTTGATCTCACCGCCCTTGTGGCGGGTACACAGTTCCGCGGTCAGTTCGAATCGCGTATTTTAGGACTTCTCGCAGAGGTAACCGAAGCAGGGAACGTGATCCTTGTCATTGACGAAGTGCATAATATCGTTGGTACGGGTGACTCGGAGGGAAGCGTAAACGCCGCCAATATTTTGAAGCCTGCTCTTTCGCGCGGCGAGGTACAGATCATCGGCGCGACCACGCTTACTGAATATCGCAAATATATCGAAAAGGATACTGCTCTTGAGCGCCGTTTCCAGCCTGTAACGGTAGAAGAACCGTCAGTCGAGG
>JAZNAM010000020.1:0-2370 GCA_045586515.1 Eubacteriales bacterium | reverse complement strand
TGTGGGAAGAGGGGGGAGTGTAGCCGTTGCTTGTACGGTTGCTGCAATATAGTCGGGCGTTGTGCCACAGCATCCGCCCATGATGCGAACACCAGCCGTTGCAGCGGCGCGCATGGAGCGAGCAAAGCTATCGGGTGCAATATCATATACCGTTTCGCCATTTTCCACACGAGGGAGTCCTGCATTGGGCTTGAGCAAGACGGGGATAGATGCGTGTGCGAGCAGCTCGTCTACCACGCCACGGAGGGCGTCCGGCCCAAGCGAGCAGTTCGCGCCCAGCGCATCCACACCAAGACCTTCGAGCAATGCCACCATTGCGGCAGGAGAAGCACCTGTCATCAGTTTGCCGTCCGCGCCGTAGGCATTGGAAACGAAGATGGGCAGGTTGCTGTTTTCTTTGGCGGCAAGCACGGCGGCTTTCGTCTCGTACGAATCGTTCATCGTTTCGATAAAGATGAGGTCAACGCCGTATTTTGCACCAAGGCGCACCGTTTTGGCGAAGATCTCAACGGCAGCTTCAAAATCAAGGTCGCCGTAGGGGGCAAGCAGCTTGCCCGTGGGGCCGATGTCAAGCGCCACGAAACGCGGCGTGTTCCCCTCGGTGTTCTCGCGTGCCCATTTTACGTTTTCCACAGCGGCGCATACGATTTCCTCCAGTTCTGCTTCGGAAAATTTGAGTGCGTTGGCACCAAACGTGTTGGTGGAAACAATATTGGAGCCGGCACGGTAGTAGTTTGCGTGGATCTCACGCAGTACATCTTTGTGCGTGATGCTCCACTTTTCGGGATGCTCGCCGGGTGTGAGCCCCTTTTTTTGGAGCAGCGTGCCAAGGCCGCCATCTAGATATAAAAAACCGTTTTTCAGTTGGTCGGTTACGTTCATTTTAACACCTCAATTCCTGCAATGGCGGTGACGGATTTCGTAGGCGACATCAAAAGTTCCCCCGTGAGCGTGATGCCGACGTGCTTTTCGGGGGAGAGCAAGGAGAATAATTCGTGCTGTGCAGAGAGCGGAAGATCGCCATATCCCGGGCTAAAGCGCGGGCGCAGTCGAAGTCCTTCCTGTGCCAGTCGCTCGTTCATATGGGCGACAAAGGCATTGCAAAGCGCTTCAACGCGCTCGGCACCGATGCCTTGCGCCGCAAGTGCGCGCGCAGGTGAGATGCGACCGTATCGAGCAATCACGCGATCAAGTGCAATTCCCGCCGTGGCGGCAAAACACAACACCTCGTCGGAATTTGCAAGTGCTTTTGCAAGATCGTTTGATACGAAGTGGAAATTACCGATTTTTACGCCCGTTTCGGTACGTGTAACGGGCACACGACAGTAGCAAAGGCGCATTGTAAGCACGGGGGATATTTCTTGTAGCACTTCGTTGAGCATGGTGCGCACCGTGGGAGTTGGTTCGCCGCCGCGCATGTAACGTAACACCTCGCGTTCCTCTACGGGCGGCAGTGTGCCGTTCCAGAGTGCTACGCTCATTTGCCTAGAATATCCGAGAGGTTTGCCATGATGCGGCGAGCCACCTCGGGCTTGTTCATGGAGTAAACGTGTACGTGAGAGATGCCGTTGGCGTACAGGTCGATGATCTGGTCGGTTGCATATGCGATACCCGCTTGCATCATCGCTTCGGGATTGGAGCCGTAACGGTCTACCAAACTTTTGAAGCGCTGAGGCATATGAGAGCCCGAGAGCTTGATGGCGCGTTCGACCTGTGTGGCGCTTGTGATGGGCATAATGCCCGCGATCACGGGGACGGTTACGCCTGCTTCCCGTATTTTGTAAAGGAAGTTGTAGAGCAGATTGTTGTCGAAGAACATTTGTGTGGTGAAAAACTCACACCCTGCATCCGCTTTTTCTTTCAAATAACGGATGTCGGCGCGGCTATTTGCACTTTCGGGGTGTACTTCGGGGTAGCACGCACCGCCGATGCAAAAATCGTACTTGCTCTCCTTGAGCTCGTACACCA
Source organism: Eubacteriales bacterium (assembly GCA_045586515.1). GTDB lineage: Bacteria > Bacillota > Clostridia > Oscillospirales > CAG-272 > Firm-07. The sequence continues at coordinate 402 of JAZNAM010000020.1, read as the reverse complement.
GCTCCACCGCGTGCGCATACGCCCACGCAGAGCGATCCTCATTTACTTTGTCGGCAGGGATATCACCGCGCAGTGCAAGTACGTTAGTAATACCCGCCGCGTGGATTCGCTCGATTATATCCCGCACCGTTTCCTTGGTGGACGATACGCACGTAAGATGAGCGAGAGAGGGCACACCATGGGCTGCCTTGATCTCTTTTGCGATTTCTAACGTGTAAGCACTTGTGCCGCCGCCTGCACCATAGGTGACGCTCATAAATGCGGGGGAGAGTGCGGCGATCTCATGCACTGCATTTTTCACGCTATCGAATGCAGAGGAGGTTTTAGGTGGGAAGACCTCGAAAGAGATCGATGCCTCGGTTTTCTTTAATAAGTCACGCATACAAAGCCCTCTTTATTGAT